>NZ_JBFATR010000019.1:0-119948 GCF_040678395.1 Streptomyces sp. NPDC052687
CGCGACGGCCCGGTGCCACCAGCGGGGGCCGTGCAGGCGGCGCATCAGGGCGTCGTCGGCGTGGCGGCGCTGGGCGCGCAGCGAGGCCCAGCGGTCGGGCGGCGCCACGGGCATCCTGCTGGTGCGGCGGCCCTGCCGGATGCGCAGTCCGGCGTCGAGGAGCCGCAGGGCGAGGTCGACGTCGGCGCGGTGGGCGCCGTGGAAGCGTTCGTCGAAGCCACGGGCCTGCTTCAGGGCGTCGGTGCGGTAGGCCATGTCGGCGGTGATCCAGCGGGCGCGGGCCCGCGCGGTGGTCTCGCGTTCGGCTTCGGTGGGGGCGCGTCCGCCGGGCAGGGGTACGGCGATGACGCCCTGGCTGCCCGCGATGTCGGGGGTGTCGGCCGCGAGGTCACGGTCGAGCCGGGCACACCAGTGCGGGCCCGGCTGGACGCCCTCGTCGAGGAAGACGGCCCAGGGGGTGGTGACCGCGCGCAGGCCGGTGTTGCGGGCCGCGCCGGGGCCCCTGCCTCCTCCGGCCAGCACGGTGGCGCGCGGGCGCAGGTCGCCGAGGACGCTCAGCGGGTGGTCGAGGGCGCCGGGCTCGGGGTGGGGCCGGTCGTCGACGAGGACGATCTGGTCCGGTTTCGGTCCGATCGAGGCGGCGAGCGCGGCGAGGCAGTCGGTGAGGGAGGCGCGGACGAGGGTGGGGATCACCACGGCGTAGGCGGTCATGCGGGCCCCCTTTTTCGTGTCGGCTCCCCTGGCGCGTACCGGCGTACCGGCGTACCGGCGTACCGCTCTTTCGCGGGTGCCAACGTGGGGCCCGATCAAACGCGGGCGCGGCCTCCGGCTGCGCGTGCACGCCGATCGTGAGCGGGGTTCCTAGGATCGTCCCGTGGTCTTCTTCACCCTGGAGCGCACCGTGCCGCTCCCCCTGCCCGAGGCCTGGCGCCGGCTCACCGAGTGGCCCCGGCACGCGGACGCCGTCCCGCTCACGCGCGTACGGGTGCGCACGCCCCCGCCGGACCGCGTCGGGACGGTGTTCGTGGCCCGCACGGGCGTCGGCCCGCTGTTCTTCGACGATCCGATGGAGGTCACGGTCTGGGAACCGCCCGGCGAGGACACGCCGGGCCGCTGCCGGCTGGAGAAGCGCGGCCGGGTGGTGCTCGGCTGGGCGGAGCTGGAGGTGCGGCCGGGACCGGGCGGGCGCGCGCGGGTGGTGTGGCGCGAGGAACTGGCCGTACGGCTGCTGCCCGCCGCGTTCGACCGGCCGCTGGAGGCGGCGGCGCGGGCGATGTTCGGCCGGGCGGTGAACCGGCTGCTGCGGCAGCCGTGATCCGGCGCGGGGTCGGCCCCCGAGCCCGTGCGGGTCTCGGCGACCGGGCGGTACGGCTTCGGGGGCCGAGCCGCGGATCAGGTCACCGCCCAGGGCCGCGTCGGGCCACCGAGCCGACCGGGTTGAGGCGACCCATGGCGCGTCACCCCACCGAGCCGACCGAGTTCACGTCACCCCGCCCAGCCGCCCAGGTCCACGTCAACCCACCCAGCCGCCCGAGTCCACATCACCCCACCCAGCCGCCCGGCCCCCCTCACCCCACCGGGCCACGTCCCCCCACCGACCCGACGCGCCCCGCCGCCGGCGGTGGTGGGGTGTCGGGGTGGACGGGAATGTGCGTGCCGGTGAGTGGGCGGCCGCTGCCGCCGCGCCGGGTGGCGACGATCTCGGCGGCGATGGACAGCGCCGTCCCCTGGCGCTCCAGAACGGGCCGGCCGTCCTGGAGCGCCTGCCGGCGGGGTGCGGAAGGGCACGGCCAGGCGGTACGGCTAGTGGACGCCCAGCCAGCCCTCGATGGGGTTCAGGGCGAAGAACACCACGAAGATCGCCGTCAGCGCCCACATGAAGGCCCCGATCTCGCGGAACTTCCCCTGGGCGGTCTTGATGGCGACGTACGCGATGACACCCGCCGCGACACCCGCGGTGATGGAGTAGGTGAACGGCATGATCACGATGGTGAGGAAGACCGGGATCGCGGTGGCGCGGTCGGCCCAGTCGACGTGCCGGGCGTTCATCATCATCATCGCGCCGATGACCACCAGGGCGGCCGCGGCGACCTCCCCCGGCACGATCGCCGTGAGCGGGGTGAAGAACAGACAGGCCGCGAAGAACAGGCCGGTGACCACGGAGGACAGGCCGGTGCGGGCGCCCTCGCCGACGCCGGTGGCCGACTCGACGAACACGGTCTGGCCGGAGGCACCGGAGACGCCGCCGATCGCGCCGCCCGCGCCGTCGATGAACAGCGCCTTGGACAGGCCCGGCATCCGGCCCTTGTCGTCGGCGAGCCTGGCCTCGGTGCCGACGCCGATGATGGTCGCCATCGCGTCGAAGAAACCAGCGAGCACCAGGGTGAAGACGATCATGCCGACGGTCATCGCGCCGACCTCGCCCCAGCCGCCGAACTCGACCTCGCCGAAGAGTGAGAAGTCGGGCATCGAGAGGGCGCTGCCGTGCAGTTCGGGGGCGCCGCTCGCCCACTGCCTGGGGTCGATGACGCCGAGGCCGTTGAGGACCACGGCCAGCAGCGTGCCGCCGACGATGCCGATGAGGATGGCGCCGGGGATGCCGCGCGCCTGGAGCATGAAGATGGCGAGGAGGGTGAGGGCGAAGAGGAGGACGGGCCAGCCGGACAGTTCACCGGCGGGCCCCAGGAGGACCGGGCCGCCGCCGGGGTCCGGGTTCTCGTGCACGAAACCGGCCTTGACCATGCCGATCAGGGCGACGAACAGGCCGATGCCCATGGTGATGGCGTGCTTGAGGGCGAGCGGGATGGCGTTCATGATCATCTCGCGCAGGCCGGTGACGACCAGCAGCATGATGACGACGCCGTACATCACGCACATGCCCATCGCCTGCGGCCAGGTCATCTCCGGGGCGACCTGGGAGGCGAGGACTCCGGAGACGGAGAGGCCCGCGGCGAGCGCCAGGGGCACCTTGCCGACGAAACCCATCAGCAGCGTGGTGAGGGCCGCCGCGAACGCGGTGGCGGTGATGAGGGCCTGCTGGCCGAGCGTGTTCCCCGCCGCGTCCTTGCCGGACAGGATCAGGGGGTTGAGCAGGAGGATGTACGCCATCGCCATGAAGGTGGTGATGCCGCCGCGCACCTCACGCGCGACCGTGGATCCTCTGTGGGTGATGTGGAAGTACCGGTCGAGCCAGGACCGTCCGGCCGGGACGCGGGTTCCCTCACCCGCGTCCTCCGCGACGGTCTTCGGCTCAAGCGACTGCTGGGTCATGTGGGCCTACTCCCAAGGTTCAAAGGGGCACCCGCCGGTCGCCGTCGGCGCCGTGCGGGATTTGGGAAGGTGCTTCGGCCGCACGACCCGGGGGACGGCCCGAGACGAACGATCACGCTTGTCGTGCCACGCCCCGCGAGCGGTGCGGTGCGTGTGGGGTGCTCCGGGCGGCGCGGGGAGGTTGTGACGTTCCGGTGCGCCGCCCGGAGGGTCTACGCGGTGCCGGTGAGGTGCTCGGGGCGGACCGGCGTCCGGTTGGGCTCCAGTTCCGTCGCGTCCCGGATCGCCGCGAGGACGGCCGGGGCCGACGACAGGGTGGGGGCCTCGCCGACTCCGCGCAGCCCGTACGGGGCGTGGTGGTCGGCGAGTTGGAGCACGCCCACCGGGACGGCCGGCGTGTCGAGAGTCGTGGGGATCAGGTAGTCGGTGTGCGCGGCGAGGGCCGGGCCCGGCAGCTCGGCGCGCGGGTTCTCCATGATCGCGGTGTACGGGACGCGGGCGCCCAGGCGTACGGACTCCGCGCCGGCTTCCCACTCGGCCGGCTCGCCGATGCGGCCGAGGTCGATGAGGTGGCTGGGCCGGCGGTGGTCGAAGTCGATCTCGACCATCACATCCGTGCCCCCGGCGATCGGCACAGCGGTGGGGTGCTGGGCCTTCGCGGCGAGCGCCTCCTCCCGGCTGGCGGGGCGAAGGAAGTCCATGACCGGCTCTCTTCTTCGGGTGGGGTCGTGCAGATCGAGCCAATCCGTGGGTCCCGGGCCCGGCTCGTTCACCTTCCGTTCATGCGGAGTGGAGCCAGTACACAGCGCCGTACTCCAGGGCGGTCAGTCGCAGAAACCATGAAGGAGTTGGCTGGTGAGGGCGGTCATCTTGTAGATTCGTATGAACGAAGGCCCTCAGCAACCTCTCTGTTTTCCTCCGGGAACGTCCGACCCGGGCGCGTGACCTGGGACGGCGCGGAGGAGACGGCGAGCAACCGCATCGGACGACCCTGTGTCGGCCCGTCGAACGGCCCGCGGACCACAACCCACCAACAGCAACAGTTTCATCGTAAGTTTCGAGACAAAGAACGGCGGCGACGAGAATGCGGCTGCGCGCACTGCTGGACACCGACGCGCTGGGCCTCAGGCTGCTCGGCGGCGAGGACGAGCTGGACCGCACGGTGCGGGGCGTGATGACCACCGACCTGCGGGACCCCAGCCGCTATCTCTCGGGCGGCGAGCTGGTCCTGACGGGCCTCGCCTGGCGCCGGGACGCCGCCGACTCCGAGCCGTTCGTGCGGATCCTCGTGCAGGCGGGCGTGGCCGCCCTGGCCGCCGGTGAGGCCGAGCTGGGGGACATCCCCGAGGACCTGCTGGAGGCCTGCGCCAAGCACCGGCTGCCGCTGTTCGCGGTGCACGAGTCGGTGGCCTTCGCGACGATCACCGAGCATGTCGTCCGGCAGGTCTCCGGGGAGCGGGCCGGGGATCTCGCGGCCGTCGTCGACCGGCACCGGCGGATGATGACCTCCGGTCCGGCGGGCGGCGGCCCCGACGTGGTCCTGGACCTGCTCGGCTCCGACCTGGACCTGCGCGCCTGGGTGCTGTCGCCGACCGGCCGGCTCATCGCCGGGCCGAAGGCCGCCGGGCCGGGGCAGTCCGCCGAGCTGCCGGCGGAGCTGTGCGCCCGGCTCGCCGCCGAGCACCTGTCCGCCGCCCGCACCGGCCGGCGCGGCCCGCACCGGGTGCCGGCCGGCTCCTCGACGTACTCCCTGTTCCCCATCCGCAGCACCGCCCGCACCCCGCAGGCCTCCCGCGACGTCCGCGAGAACGTGCTGGCGGACTGGGTGCTCGTCGTGGAGGCGGACGCCGGGGACTGGGCGGAGGAACGGCTCGACCTGCTGCACGGCGTCACCCAGCTGATCGCGGTGGAGCGGGACCGCAGGGACGCCGCGCGCACCGTGCGGCGGCGGCTCGCCCAGGAGGTGCTGGAGCTGGTGCAGACCGGCGCCGCGCCCGCCGAGATCGCCGCCCGGCTGCGGGTGGCCGCCCCGGTGCTGCTGCCCGGGCTCGGCGCCGCCCCGCACTGGCAGGTCGTGGTCGCCCGCGTCGAATGGGACGGCGGGGAGGGCGAGACGGGCCCGGCCGCGCAGTCGCTGCTGGAGGAGATCCTCGTCGACCCGCAGGCGACCGGGCCGGAGCCGTCCGACCGGATCGCCGTCGCCCACGCCGGCGACGAGGCCATCGCGCTCGTCCCGCTGCCCGCGGTCTCCGCCGAGCACGACGGCTCCGAGAGCGGTGTCCTCGCCGACGCGCTGCTCGCGGCCGTGCGCGAGCCGCTGTCCGCGGGTCTCGACGGCGACGGCCGGGTCACGCTCGGCGTCAGCGCGGCCGTGCACTCCGCCGAGGGGCTGCGCGGCGCGCTGGAGGAGGCCCGGCACGCCCGCCGGGTGGCCGCCGCCCGCCCCGGCCGGGTGTGCGCCGCGGGCCACCAGGAGCTGGCCTCCCACGTCCTGCTGCTGCCCTTCGTCCCCGACGACGTCCGCCGCGCGTTCACCGCCCGGCTGCTGGACCCGCTGCGCGACTACGACCGCCGTCACCGGGCGGAACTGATCCCCACGCTGGAGGCGTTCCTGGAGTGCGACGGCTCCTGGACGCGCTGCGCGTCCCGGCTGCACCTGCACGTCAACACGCTGCGGTACCGGGTGGGCCGGATCGAGCAGTTGACGGGTCGTGACCTGTCCCGCCTGGAGGACAAGCTGGACTTCTTCCTGGCGCTGCGGATGAGCTGAGGACGCGCCGGGGAGCGGCTGAAACCTCCGCGGGCGCGGAGACCCACGACTTTGTGAAATCCTTCACCCACCCTCTTGGCCGGGCCGTGCGATCCGTGCTGAGATGCGGCCACCACTCAACAGCTCGATGGCGTGCTCGGGGAGGGCGAGGTGGCGTATACCGCCATGTCTGGTAACGGAACGACCGCCGGTGACGATCCACTCCAGACCGCGGTATGGCGGCTGCGCTCGCGGGCCTGCTGGGCCGACGCGGCCGCCCTGCTCCAACCGGTCACGCCGGGCGCCGCGTTGCAGCGTGCCGCGCTGCTGGTGGAGCGCTGTCTGTACACCGAGCAGGGCTGGGAGGACGCCGAGGACGCGCTGCGCACCGCGGAGGCGCTGGCCCACACCGACGACGAGCGGGGCGCGGCCGCTTGTGAACGCGGGTACTTGGCGTACGCCGCGACCCTCCTCGCGGTTCGGGACCGCGCCGACGAGGCCCGCGCCGCGCTGGGCCGGGCGGCGGCGCTGATCCCGCCGGGGGCGCCGGCCCGGGCCCTGCTGGACTTCCGCCGGGGGCTGCTCGCCGAGAACCTGACCCGCTCCCCCCAGGCCGCCCGCGCGGCCTACCGCCGCGCCCACGCGGCCGCCACCGCCCACTCCGACGCCCTCCTGCTCTCCTTCACCTGGCGCCACCTCGCCGGACTCGCCCTGCGCGACGGCGAGTTGGCCGAGGCCCGGCACGGCTTCGCCGAGTCGCTGCGCATCCGCGAGGAACTCGGCTACCTCGTGGGCACGGCCCCGGCCCTGGTCTCCCTGGCCGACGCCGAGACGGAACCGGAGGCCTCCCGCCTGCGCGAGGAGGCCCGCCGCCTCTTCCACCTCCTGGGCGGCGTCCCCACCTGGCTCACCCGCCACCTGACACCCCCGACCCCGGGCACGGCAACGGCCTGAGCCGCACGGAGGAGGCCCGGCCGCACCCCGACCGCGGGGGCACGCGAGCCGGCCGGGCCGGTCCGACCACAGACGCCATACGGGACAGGGCCCCACCGGCCACGGGGCGCGCGGATGGAACAGCCGGCCCGCACCCACCGCGGGGAGCACACCGGCCAGGCACCCCGCACCAACCCCAAGGCACCACGCGGGCACCTGCCCCGCCGCGACCGCAAGGGACGGCGAGGCCGCGCACCAGCGCGGAGGCGCCGAGACGGTTGGCGCCGTGGCCGGCGAAGCCGACCGCGCGACGGCGACCACGCGGGGCAACCGTCCCGCACCGGTCGCAGGCTCCGCGCGGCCGATCGGCTCATGCCGACGCGGGCTGCTGCCGCGGCAGTCGGCTCGCTCGAACCGCGGCACGCGAGCGCACGACCGGCCCGCCGAAGCAGCGGGCGCCACGCCGCCGGGAGGGCACGGACGGGCGGGGGCGGCTTCACCATCGCCGGGGCACCCGCACCCGGCCACGGCCGGCTCGGACTCCCGCAGCGGGCAACCCACCGGCCGAAACCGCCGGCAGGCGTGCCGCCGGGCGGATCGGGGGCGAGGGTCAGGTAGGGGTGCCTGGGTAGTGGTCGGTGACGAGGGCTCGTACGGCTTCCGTGTCGTCGGCGATCAACGCGTCCAGGAGGGCGACGTGCTGGGCGGCGTCGGTCATCAGTTCGGTGCGGTCGCGGCCCCCGGCCAGCCCGGCCGGCGGCCACTGCGCGCGCCGGTGCAGATCGTCCGCGATGCGCACGAGCTGGTCGTTCCCGGCGAGGCCCAGCACGGCCCGGTGGAACGCCCGGTCCGCCTCGGCGTACGTCACCCGGCACCCGGAGGCCGCCGCCCGCACCGTCGCCTCGGCGAGCGGCCGCAGCTCGGCCCAGCGGGCGGCGGGCACGGTCCGGGCGAGCCGCAGCAGGACGGGCACCTCGATCAGCGCCCGCACCTCCGCCAGCTCCGCCAGCTCACGCGCGCCCCGCTCGACGACCCGGAAGCCCCGGTTGGGCACGACCTCGACGGCGCCCTCCAGCGCGAGCTGCTGCATCGCCTCGCGGACGGGCGTCGCCGACACCCCGAACCGTTCGCCGAGGGCGGGCGCGGAGTAGACCTCGCCGGGCCGCAGCTCTCCCGTGACCAGCGCGGAGCGCAGCGCCTGGAGGACTTGCCCGCGCACGGACGACCGCCGCACGACCGGCCGCACGGGCTCCGCCCCGGACCGCGCCCGCGGAATCGATTGCTCACCGTGGGTGTGCTCACCCCGCGCCGACTCGGGTGCCGTGGCCCGCGCCTGCGGCGGCAGCCTCACCGCGGGCGTCTCCCCGCCGCCCGCCGCACCACCGGAGGCCGCCGGCTCCGACTCGGCCCCCGTGTCGGAGGAGCCGTGCGCGCGCTGCTTCACGGGGGCCTCCTGCGGGCTTGTCGTCGGTTGTCGGTGGTTATCGGTGGTCGGGGAGATCACGGCCGGTTGTTACTCGTCCGTCAAGCACCTTAGAGCCAGGACGCGGTAGTTCAAACTCGCGATCGATTGGGTAAGGTAAGCCTTACCTCTGAGAGACCTCCGAGTGATCAGTTCCTCGACCCCAAGGGGCGGTTCCGGCATGCCTGTGCCCTCTTCGGCCGTAGCGGACGCGTACGCCCGCCTCACCGAGGTGTTCCCGGGCCTCACCGTCACCGAGCTGGCCCCCGGACAGCCGGCCCCGGAGGGCGGCGGATGGGTCGGTGCCGCCGAGCTGGCGGACGGCGGAGCCGCCCTCGACACCTTCCTGGCCTGGGACGACGCCCAGGTCCTGCGGGACTACGGCCACCGGGCCCGCCCCGACGTGATCGCCGGCTTCGGCCTGCACCGCTACGCCTGGCCCGCCTGCCTGCTGATCACCGTCCCCTGGTTCCTGCACCGCCGCGTCCCGCGCTACCCCGTGACGCACGTCTCGTACGACCGCACCGCCCCCAACCTCTCCATGGGCCGTCTCGCCGTGCGCCCGGCCGGCTTCGCCTGCCTGCCCGGCGACCCGGCCGCCGCACTGCCCGGCGCCCGGGTGGTCGACGGCGAGGAGGCACTGCGCGCCGAGGTGCGGGCGGCGGTGGCCGAGCACCTGGAGCCGGTCCTCGCCGGCTTCGGCCCCCGGATGCGCCGGCGCGGCCGCGCGCTGTGGGGCATGGCGACCGACGAGGTCGTGGAGGGGCTGTGGTACGTCGCCCACCTGTTCGGCGAGCAGGGCCGGGCCCGGCACGAGCTGGAGCTGCTGCTGCCGGGGGCGACCAAGCCGTACGTCGGCTCCGCGGCCTTCCGCGAGCTGACCGGACCGGACGGCGAGCGGCTGCCCACCCGGGACCGGGTGAGCTGCTGCATGTTCTACACCGTGCGCCCCGAGGACACCTGTGCCACCTGCCCGCGCACCTGTGACGCCGACCGTGTCGTCAAGCTGACCGCCGCCGCGGCGAGTTGATCTTCCGCCACTTCCGTCCCGTACGATCACCCTTGAACCGGTGGTCCCTGTGATGGCAGCCGATTACCGTTTCCTCACGTGTTGCGGGAAATCTGCCGGGAACCACCCGCAGGGGTTGTCTTCTTCGAACTCAACTCCGCACGCTCACACGGCAGTTCGAGCAGAACGCCGTCCCCGTCTCCCTCCCGGGTCCCCTTGGCGGCCTCTTGCCCCGAAACCCCCAGAGGGCCCGCGGCATTGGGCCACTATGGCGGGCGTCACGCCCTATCCCAATGCAAGGGACCACCGGATGAGACTGACCGAGATATCGCTGAACTGGCTGCTTCCGGGCGCCGTACTGCTCCTGGGCATGCTGGCGGCGGTGGCGGTGCTCGCGCGCGGCAAGCGGACCGCGGGGAAGGACGCGAGCGCCGACGACTCCTGGGAGCGCAACGAGGAACGCCGCAGACGCAAGGAGGCCATCTACGGCACCGTCTCCTACGTCCTGCTCTTCTGCTGTGCCGCGGTCGCGGCGGCGCTCTCCTTCCACGGCCTGGTCGGCTTCGGCGAGCAGAACCTGGGCCTGGCCGACGGCTGGCAGTACCTGGTGCCGTTCGGACTCGACGGCGCGGCGATGTTCTGCTCGGTGCTCGCGGTCCGCGAGGCGAGCCACGGTGACGCGGCGCTCGGCTCCCGCATACTGGTGTGGACCTTCGCCTTCGCCGCCGCCTGGTTCAACTGGGTGCACGCGCCCCGCGGTGCCGGGCACGCCGGCGCCCCCCACTTCTTCGCGGGCATGTCCCTGTCCGCCGCGGTCCTCTTCGACCGCGCCCTGAAGCAGACCCGCCGGGCCGCCCTGCGCGAGCAGGGCCTGGTGCCCAGACCGCTGCCGCAGATCCGGGTGGTGCGCTGGCTGCGGGCCCCGCGCGAGACGTACAAGGCCTGGTCCCTGATGCTCCTGGAAGGGGTGCGCAGCCTCGACGAGGCGGTCGAGGAGGTCCGCGAGGACAAGCGCCAGAAGGAGCAGGAGCGGATGCGCCGCCGCGACAAGGAGCGCCTGGAGCGCGCCCAGCTGAAGGCGATCAGCCGGGGCCACCGCGGTTTCGTCGGCCGTGGCGGCGGACGCCAGGTGGATCTGCCGTCGGTGGAGCAGGGCTCCGAGATGGTCTCCGCGGAGCCTGCCATATCCGCGCCGGAACCGTTGCCGGTACGCGTGCGGCCTTCCCTTCAGCCGGTCCGCGGCGGATCCGCTGACCCGGTCACCGTGGACCTGACCGCGGAGGACGACACCCAGGCCCTGCCGCGCCTCGACTCCCTGGAACGCAAGCTCAAGGATCTGGAGCAGCAGTTCGGCTAGCGCCGGACCGGGGACCGGGCGACAACGGGACGGGGTGCGGCCGCACGGGGCCGCACCCCGTCCCGTTCACGTGTCGTCCCTCGCGCTCATCCCCCGTGTCTCACGCGGCGTCCACGGCTTCCACGGTGTCGGCGGTGTCAGCGGTGTCCGTGGTGTCCGTGGTGTCTTCGGTCAGCTCGAACCAGACGGCCTTGCCGACCGCGTGCGGGCGTACGCCCCAGTCGGCGGCGAGCGCCTCGACCAGGATCAGGCCCCGGCCGTGCGTACCGTCGTCGGCGGCCGGTACGCGCGGTGTGGGTCGGCGGGCCACGAAGTCCCTCACCTCCACGCGCAGTCCGCGCGGTCCGACGGTGGCCGTGAGGACCGCGTCGTCGTCGGTGTGCACCAGCGCGTTGGTGACGAGTTCACTGGTCAGCAGCTCCGCCACGGCCGAGCAGCCGGGGCTGCCCCACTGCCTCAGCAGTTCGCGCAGCGCCCGGCGGGCCTCCGGGACCGCCCGCAGATCCGCCCGGTGGAGTCTGCGCCGCAGCTGCGGCGCCGGTATCCGCTCCGCGGTGCCGTCGGTCTCCTCCTCCACCGTCCCCGCCGTGAGAGCCCCGACCGTGGTGGGCCCGCCTCCTCGTGTCTGACTCCTCATGTCCCCCGCCCGCGTGCCGATGTCGGTTCCCCTCCTGGTCGAACACGTTCACGGGGATCCTTGCCCGGTCGGCTCCGGGCCAGTCATACCGGATCGCCGACGACCGGGTGTTCGGCCACCCCCGAGGCGGCCGGGGGCCGCCGGACAGGCCGCGGACGGCGTGTCCGGCCCCGCGGGCGACCGGCGTGGATCGGCTCACATGTCTATTGCCGTCTGCCCATCCGGCCGTACACGGCCCAGTGGTGAGGCGGGTGGTTCCCCGGCCGTGGCATATCTGCAACCGTCGCGGCGCCGGAACCGCCGGGGCGAAAGTGGCCGGAATGCGACCGTGACAGCGACCCGCCGACCGCGGTCCCGACGCCCCGTGGCCGCCGTCCCCGAGTCCCGGTGGCCGCGGTCCCGATGTCCGTGACCGCCGTCCCCACCCCCGTGGCGGGACGGCGGCCACCGGCGACCGCGCGGCGGTCGGCCGCCGGGTCAGTAGAGCTTGTTCACCGCGGTGGCCGTCGTCTTCCGGAACGCGCGGACGGGCGCGTCCCCGAAGTCGCCCATCTGCGACCACTCCACGACGGTCACGGTCCGCCCGTCGCGTCCCACCGACAGCAGACGGATGTCCGTCGCGCCCCAGGAGGTCTCGGTGTGCAGCCCGTGGACGCGGGCGCCCTCCTCGACGGCGACCCTGCCGTAATGGCGGTAGCCGGCCTCGACCTGGGGGTCGCTCCGCTCGATACGGCCCGCGCAGGAACGGATCTCCCGGTTCATCCGGTCGGCCAGGGCCGCGGCCTTCGCGGTGCTGCCGGTGACGATGGTCAGCTGCCGGGCGCTGGTGTCGAGGTCGGTGTGGAACGGGCGGTAGCGCGAGTCGTAGCCGGGGAACACCTCGTCCAGGCAGAGCCGCAGCTCGTCCGGCACCCCGTCGGTGACCTCGCCGGCGGTCCACGACGAGGACGGGTGCGGCGGCAGGTCGGCGGCCGAGAGGAACGCGGGCGGGGGCGCGGCTGCCGCCGGGGCGGCGAGGGCGGTGACGCCGGTGAGCGCGGCGGCGGCGACTGCGGTGAGCGCTCCGGCTCGGGTACGGATGGGCATGGGTCTCCCCGGGTGCGAGTGCGTGAGTGTGGACTGCCGCCCACCGCCGGCGGGCCGGACCGGCTCCCGGGGCGACATTTCGAGCATCGGCGGGCTGCGGCGGGGGCGCAACAGGGGATGCCGGATCCGTCGGCATGGAACCATCCCACCCCGTCTGACGTGCACGTACAGGGAGTGCCTGGGATGCCGTCCCGGGGACGCGAGCACACGGGGGAAGGGTGTCGGGACACGACGACGAGGTCGCGGAGTTCGCGGCGCTGCTGCGCGGGCTGAAGGAGCGTACGGACCGCAGTTACGGCGCGCTGGCCCGCCGCCTCCGGATGAACACCTCCACGCTGCACCGCTACTGCGCGGGCGACGCGGTCCCCCAGGACTTCGCCCCCGTCGAACGCTTCGCCGCGCTGTGCGGCGCGACGCCCGAGGAACGCCTCGACCTGCACCGCCGCTGGCTGGCCGCCCTCGCGGCCCGCACCCGCCCCCGCCCGGCACCGGCCACCGGCCCCACGGCCGACGAGGAGCCGGGAGAGCCGGAGGAGCCGGAAGAGCCAGGAGAGCCGGGGGCGGCGCCCGGAGAGCCCGCGGAGCCCGAAGAGCCAGAAGAGCCCGAAGAGCCTGACGCCTCCCGCGAGCCCGACGGTCCCGTAGCGTCCCGGGAGCCCGGCGAGCGCGCTGGTCGCGCCGCCCCGGCGCAGCCCCCTGCCCCCTGGTACCGCCGCCGTCGGATCGTCGTCACCGCCACCGTCTCCGGCGCCTTCCTCGCGACCCTCGGCAGCCTCGGAAGCCTCGCCGCGCTCCCCACGGACCGCGGTCCCTCCGGCGAGGCGGCGCCGCGGTCCCGTACGACCGCCACCGCGGCCGCGCCGGACAACTCGCCGGCACCCACGCTGTCCCCGTCCCCCGCCGCGTCCTCGGCGACCGCGTCACCCACCACGCCGGGAAGGAAGAAGGAGCGCAAGAGGTCCGGCCCCAGCTCCTCCGCCACCGACCGCACCGACCCCGCTCCCGACGCCGCCCCGTCCTCCTCCCCCGCCGCCGTCCCCCTCGCCTGGACCGTCGACTCGCACGTGTGGGCGCAGGGGTGCGGTCACGACTACGTCGTCGGGAAGCCGCCCGCCCAGGTCCCGCCGCCCCCGGCACCGCAGGACGCCGGGGTGTGGGCGGCGGCGCAGAGCGCGGTGCACGGCGAGGAGACGAACGTACGGATCTCCGTGCAGGGCCTGTCCGCCACGGCGGTCGTGCTGGAGGCGCTGCGGGTGCGGGTGGCGGGGCGGGCGGAACCCGCGCGGGGGCACGCGTACGCCATGGACCAGGGCTGCGGGGGCGCGCTCACGCCCCGCCACTTCGCGGTGGACCTGGACAAGGACCGGCCGATCGCCCGCTCGGTGCCCGGGAACGACGCCGGCACCCCGATCCCCGCGGTCAGGCTGCCGTACCGGGTGTCCGCCGAGGATCCGGAGGTGCTGCTGGTCACCGCGCGCACCTCGGGCTGCGACTGCCGCTGGTGGCTGGAGCTGGACTGGTCCTCGCAGGGCCGCACCGGCACGGTCCGCGTCGACGACCGCGGCCGCCCGTTCCGCACGAGCGCCATCGAGGGCCTGCCCCACCACACGTACGACACCTCGGCCCGCGCCTGGGCGGCGGACAGCTGAGGAGGTGTCACCGAGCCGACGCACGGCCGGACAGGGGGTGGAGCTAAGGCCGGGGCACGTTGCGGAGGTTGGAGCGGGCCAGCTGGAGCATCTTGCCGACGCCGCCGTCCAGGACGATCTTCGAGGCGGAGAGGGCGAAGCCGGTGACCATCTCGGCCTTGATCTTCGGCGGGATGGACAGGGCGTTGGGGTCGGTGACGACGTCGACGAGGGCGGGGCCCTTGTGCCGGAAGGCGTCCTTGAGCGCGCCGGCCAGCTCCTTGGGCTTCTCGACCCGTACGCCGTAGGCACCGCACGCGCGGGCGACGGCGGCGAAGTCGGGGTTCTTGTTGGTGGTGCCGTAGGAGGGCAGTCCGGCGACCATCATCTCCAGCTCCACCATGCCGAGCGAGGAGTTGTTGAACAGCACCACCTTCACCGGCAGGTCGTACTGGACGAGGGTGAGGAAGTCGCCCATCAGCATGGCGAATCCGCCGTCCCCGGACATCGACACGACCTGGCGGCGGCGGTCGGTGAACTGGGCGCCGATCGCCATGGGCAGCGCGTTCGCCATGGAGCCGTGGGAGAAGGAACCGATGACGCGGCGGCGGCCGTTGGGGGTGATGTAGCGGGCGGCCCACACGTTGCACATGCCGGTGTCGACCGTGAACACCGCGTCGTCGGCGGCGATCTCGTCGAGCACGGACGCCACGTACTCGGGGTGGATGGGCACGTGCTTGTCCACCTTGCGGGTGTACGCCTTGACGACACCCTCCAGCGCCTCCGCGTGCTTCTTCAGCATCCTGTCGAGGAAGCGCCGGTTCGTCTTCTCCTTCACCCGCGGGATCAGGCAGCGCAGCGTCTCCTTCACATCACCCCACACGGCGAGGTCCAGCTTGGAGCGGCGGCCGAGGTGTTCGGGGCGTACGTCGACCTGGGCGATGGCGACGTCGTCGGGCAGGAAGGCGTTGTACGGGAAGTCGGTGCCGAGCAGGATCAGCAGGTCGCACTCGTGGGTGGCCTCGTAGGCGGCTCCGTAGCCGAGCAGGCCGCTCATGCCGACGTCGAACGGGTTGTCGTACTGGATGTGCTCCTTGCCGCGCAGGGCGTGGCCCACCGGTGACTTGATCTTCTCCGCGAGGGCCATCACCTCGGCGTGCGCGCCGGCGGTGCCGCTGCCGCAGAACAGGGTGACCTTCTCGGCCCGGTCGATCAGGTCGGCGAGCTTGTCGATCTCCTCGTCGCCGGGGCGGACCGTGGGCCGGGCGATGACCAGGGCGGTCTCGACGGTCTTGTCGGGTGCCGGTTCGGCGGCGAGGTCGCCGGGGAGGGAGACGACGCTGACGCCGGAGCGGCCGACCGCGTTCTGGATGGCGGTCTGCAGCAGGCGGGGCATCTGCTGCGGGCTGGAGATCAGTTCGCAGTAGTGGCTGCACTCGCGGAACAGCCGGTCGGGGTGGGTCTCCTGGAAGTAGCCGAGGCCGATCTCGCTGGACGGGATCTGCGAGGCGAGGGCGAGGACCGGGGCCATGGAGCGGTGGGCGTCGTACAGGCCGTTGATGAGGTGCAGGTTGCCGGGACCGCAGGAGCCCGCGCAGGCGGTCAGCTTCCCGGTGATCTGGGCCTCGGCGCCGGCCGCGAACGCGGCGGTCTCCTCGTGCCGGACGTGGATCCACTCCAGGGCGGGGTTGCGGCGGACGGCGTCGACGACCGGGTTGAGGCTGTCGCCGACGACGCCGTACAGGCGTTTCACCCCGGCGCGGGCGAGGATGTCGACGAACTGCTCGGCGACGTTCTGCTTGGCCATGGATCCCTGAGCCCCTTCGCTCGGCGGCGGATGCGGCGGTGCGGTCCCCCGGTCCATGAATCCACACCGTGCGCGGTTACGCCTCCCACACGGCCGCCGCCGTACGGTCGTCCGCGTACCCCTTCACCCGGACCTGGGTGTCGGCGAGGAACGCGGCGAGGCCCGGCGGCTGCGGGTGCGACCACCGTTCGATGAGATGGGCGGGGAGCTCCGGTTCGCCCCGCAGGGGCTCGGCGAGGCCCTCGGTGCACAGCAGAAGGACATCACCCGGACGGGCGACCGAGGCGCGGAAGCGGAAGGGTTCGCGGGGCGGCCCGGGGGCCGGTTCGTACGGGCTCGGAGGGGCGGGGATGCCCAGGTCCTGGGTGAGCCGGTCACCCTCCGGGGTCTCGGACGGCGGTGAGCCGAACCCGACGACGGGCTCCCCCACGGCCTCGGTGACCCGCGGTTCGATGTCCTGCCAGCCGCCGTCGCGGAGCCGGAACAGGCCGCCCGCGCCGACACCGAAGAACACCCGGGTGCGGCACTGCGGGTCGGTCGGCAGGAGCAGGCAGCGCAGGGTGGCCGCGTACTCCTCCGGGCGCAGGCCCTGGTCGGCGGCGCTCGCCCGGAGTCTGCCGAGGCTGCGGTCGGTCAGCCGGTGCAGGCCGGACTTCAGGTCGCCGCGGCGGCCCGCGCGGATGTCCTCCGCGAGGCGGGCGTGGCTGCGGCCCACGGCTCCGCCGATCCACCGGCACACCTCGGCGGCGGCGCGGTGCGCGTGCGGGGTGGCCCGCGCGCCCGTGGCCATCGCGACCAGCAGCAGCGCCTGGTCGCCGGTGCCGAAGCGGGCGGTGAGCAGCGCGTCGCGGCGCGGTTCCCCGCGGTACCGGGCGGAGTCGCCGCGCACGGAGGCCGCGCGCAGGGTGCACGTGCCGTACCGGGCGCCGTCGAGCACCGTGTCCGGCACGAGGTTCCCGAGATCGTCGGGGTCGGCGGCGGGGAGAGCGGTCGGCTCCGGGTCGTAGGTCGGGGGGCCGGAACCGACGTGGGCGAGGGGGGTGGGTGCGGTGGGGGGCGGGGCGGCGGGGGTGACGGGCGCGGGGGCGGGGGCGGCTGAGGCTGCGGGAGCGGCGGGTGGCTGTCGCCGGCCGTCGGGTGGGAGTGGGGGCGGGGGCGGCGCGGGGCTGCCGGTCGCCGAGGCGGTGGGGCCTCGGGGTGGCCGGGGATCCGCCGCGGGTCTCGGGAGGGGCGCCTCGGGCCGGGGGGTGGGAGTGTCCGGCGTGGGCCTGCCGAGCGGCTCCGGGGCGGAGTCCTCCGGACGGGCCGCGGTCCCCTCCGGGCGGGCCCCGGTCACCTCCGGGCGGGCCGCGGGTCCCTCCGCCGCATCCGCGGGCGGTGTGGAGCCCCTGCGTGGTGCCGGGACCCTTGGTGCCGGTACGCGAGGTGGTGGTGGTTCCGGTGGGCGGCCGGTCAGTGCGTCCGACGCGGAGGCGAACCGGTCGTCCAGCGAGTCCGGTGTGGGCGTGGGACCCGTGTCCTCGACGGAGTCGTCGTACAGCTGCCTCCACCAGTCGTCGGAGTGACCGGTGGGCCTTCCCCCCTGCTGGCTCATGCCGGTAATTGTCCACCGCGGGCGCCGGAAGGGAACGGGGCATCGGGAAAATGCCGTACGCCGCGACGCGCGACGACGGCGTGTCGGGGGAGGCGTCGAACGGGGGTGCGGGCGGCGGGGGTCGGCGGTCGCAGCTGGGCCGGCGCGCGCACGAGCGGGGCTGGGTGGCACGCGAAGGGCCGTGACGCCGCGGGAGCCGTCCCGCGGTCCTGCCCTGGGGTGCAGGTCCGCCGGATCTGCGGGCCCCGGCGGGCTCCGGCAGTCTGAACTCATGGGAGTGTGGGAGCTCCTGCTGGTCGGCCTGGTGATGCTGCTCGGCCTGTGCGGAGTGCTGCTGCCCGGAGTGCCGGGGTCGTGGCTGGTGTGGGCCGCGGTGCTGTGGTGGGCGTTGCAGGATCCCCGGGCGGTCGCCTGGTGGGTGCTGGTGGGCGCCACGGTCGTGCTGCTGCTGTCACAGGTGGTGCGCTGGGCGCTGCCGCCGCGCCGGCTGCGGGCGAGCGGGGCGACGGCCCGGCTGGCGGTGTACGCGGGACTGGGCGCGCTGCTCGGCTTCTTCCTGCTGCCGGTGCTGGGCGCGGTCCCCGGTTTCCTGGGCGGCGTCTACCTGGGCGAGCGGCTGCGGCTGGGCCGGGCCGGTGAGGCGCGGGCGGCGCTGCGGACGACGATGCGGTCGGGCGGGTGGAGCGTGCTGACGGAGCTGTACGCCTGCCTGCTGATCATGGGGGCGTGGCTGGGGGCGGTGTTCTGGGGCTGAGCGGCGCGGTCCTCAGAGCCCCGGCTGCACGGGTGCCTGGATCGGCGCCCCCTCCAGGGTGAGCAGCCGTACCTTCCGGTCGAGGCCTCCCGCGTAGCCGGTGAGCGCGCCGGCCGCGCCGATGACCCGGTGGCAGGGGCGGACGATGAGCAGCGGGTTGGCGCCGATCGCGCCGCCGACGGCCCGGACGGCGGCGCGGGACGCCCCGATCCGCGCGGCGATCTCGCCGTAGGTGGTGGTGGCCCCGTAGGGGATGGTGTCGAGCGCCGCCCAGACCCGCTCGCGGAAGGCGGTGCCGTGCGCGCGCAGCGGCAGGTCGAACTCCTTGAGGTCGCCCGCGAAGTACGCGGCGAGCTGGTCGGCGGCCTCGCGGAACGGGCCGGCGTCCGCCCGCCAGTCGTCCCGCACCGTCCGGCCGCCCTTCTGGCCGGGCACGGACAGGGAGGTGAGCGCGCCGCTCGGGTCGGCGGTGAGCAGGAGCCGTCCGACGGGGCTGTCGAGGTGCGTCCAGTACGTGTTCACGGGTTACTTCCACTCTCCTGCTGCGCGCAGGTGTCGGACGGCGTACGAGCGCCAGGGGCGCCAGGTGTCGGGGATGTCCGCGCCGGGCGGGGCGACGTCGGGGTCGCCGAGGGCGCGGGTGCGGATGACGGCGACGGTCGCCGCGTCCAGGCCGGGCAGGGCGAGCAGCGCGGCCTGCGCGTCCTCGCGGTCGGCGCCGGGGTCGAGGTGTACGGCGCCGTCGGCGAGGGCCGCGGCCAGTGCGCCGAGGGGGCCGTCGGGCTCGGCCTCGGCGAGGACGGCCGGTTCCGGGAAGAGGTGGGTGAGGGTGCCGCAGGGCGCGTCGAGCGCCTTGCCGTACCGCCGTACCAGGTCCCCCGCGGCCGTACGGCCCACCAGGGCCCGCACGGCCAGTTCCTCGGGGTCCGCGGCGCCCGGTGACCGCAGTCCGGGCCGGGCGGCGACCAGCGGGCCGAGCCGGGGGTCGGCGCCGAGGCGCTCGTCGACGGCGAACGGGTCGGCGTCGAGGTCGAACAGCCGCCGCAGCCGCTGCACGGCGGTGGTCAGGTCGCGGAGGTCGGTCAGGTGCAGTCGCGCGTCGAGCCAGCCGCCCGGATGGGCGACCGCGCCGCGCGGGCGCCCGCTCCCCCGCCGTTCCTCGACCGCGACGATGCCCGTGCCGTAGGGGAGCCGCAGGGTGCGGCCGTAGACGCGGGCGCCGGGCGGGCCGGTCACCTCCTCGACGCCCGAGACCGCCTCGCGCTCCAGGAGGTCGAAGACGGGCGCGGCCTGGTAGGGGCCGCGGTGGGCGAGGCGCAGCGGGATTCCGGCGGTCGGGGTGCCGGAGCGCCGGGCGGTGCGGCCGGCGGCCCTGGGCGCGGCGGCGCGCAGCGCGCTCGGGGTCATGGCGTACACCTCCCGGACGGTGTCGTTGAACTGGCGGACGCTGGCGAAGCCGGACGCGAACGCGATCTCGGTGACCGGGAGCGTGGTGGTCTGCAGCAGGACGCGCGCGGTGTGCGCGCGCTGCGCGCGGGCGAGCGCGACCGGGCCCGCGCCGAGTTCGGCGGTGAGCTGGCGCTGGACCTGCCGCGCGCTGTAGCCGAGCCGGGCGGCGAGTCCGGCGACGCCCTCCCGGTCGATCACGCCGTCGCCGATCAGCCGCATGGCGCGGCCGACGACGTCCGCGCGGACGTTCCAGTCCGCCGAGCCGGGCACGGCGTCCGGCCGGCACCGCCGGCAGGCCCGGAACCCGCAGCCCTGCGCGGCGGCGGCCGTGGCGAAGAACCGGACGTTGCGCCGTTTCGGTGTCACCGCCGGGCAGCTGGGCCGGCAGTAGATGCCGGTGGTCTCGACCGCGAAGAAGAAGGCCCCGTCGAACCGGGCGTCCCGGCTGCGCACGGCCTCGTACCTGCTGTCGTCGTCCATCACGCGATCCAGTCTCCGCCATGGCGCGGGGCGCGGCTGGCGGAAATCGGACATGGCGTCCGGAGCCCTGGACGCCATGTCCTCCTGCCGTTCGCCGGGCCGCTGCCGACAGTCGTTCCCCTGCCGGCTACCGCCGGTCGTTCCCCTGGCCGCTACCGCCGGTCGTTCCCCTGGCCCTTACCGCCAGCCCTTCCGCTTGGCCTCCACGGCCGCGCGGCCCTCCGCGCCCTTGCGCTTCCAGTCCCGGCGCAGTTCGGCCCGGACCCGGGCGTCGGTCTTGGCGACGATCCACTGGTTCTCGCGCTTGAGCTTGCGGTAGCTGTCCAGCCGGCGGGCGGGCAGGTCGCCGCTGTCGAGGGCGGCGAGCACCGCGCAGCCCGGTTCGGCCTCGTGGGCGCAGTCGTGGAACCGGCAGCCCTCGGCCAGCTCCTCGATCTCGGAGAACACCTGGGCGACGCCGGTGTCGGCGTCGTAGAGGCCCACGCCCCGCAGTCCGGGCGTGTCGATCAGCACTCCGCCGCCCGGCAGGGCGAGCAGATTGCGGGTGGTGGTGGTGTGCCGGCCCTTGCCGTCGACGTCCCGGGCGGCCTGGACGGTCAGGACGTCCTCCCCCTTGAGGGCGTTGGCGAGGGTGGACTTGCCCGCGCCGGACTGGCCGAGCAGCACCGACGTGCCGGTGCCGAGGACGGCGGTGAGCACGTCGAGGCCGTCCCCGTCGTGCGCGCTGACGGTCAGCACGGGGACGCCCGGCGCGCTGGTCTCCACGTCGTGGACGAGGTGGGCCAGCGTCGCCGGCTCCGGCACGAGATCCGCCTTGGTGAGCACGACGACGGGCGCCGCCCCGGACTCCCAGGCGAGCGCCAGGAAGCGCTCGACCCGGCCGAGGTCGAGTTCGACGGCGAGCGAGACGGCGATGACGGCGTGGTCGACGTTGGCCGCGAGGATCTGTCCGTCGGACCGCTTGGAGGAGGTGGACCGCACGAACGCGGTGCGCCGCGGCAGGTACGCGCGTACGTACCGCGGGGTGCCCGCGGGGTCGACGGCGACCCAGTCTCCGGTGCACACGACCCGCAGCGGGTCGTGCGGGGTGACGAACGCGGTGTCCGCGCGGATGACGCCGTCGGCGGTGACGACGTCGCACTGGCCCCGGTCGACCCGTACGACCCGTCCGGGCAGCAGCCCGTCGGCGGCGTACGGGGCGAACGTGTCCGCCCAGTCGGCGTCCCAGCCGTAGGGAGCGAGAGCGGACGGCACAGCAGAGGTGGAAGTCAAGGGAAGAGCCCTTCACAAGGGCGGTCCCGGCACCGCGAGAAGGCGGTGTGTGAGGTCAGCCGGTGACCGCGGAGGTGGACGTGACGAGTTCCTGGATGCGGGCAGCGCCCGTCGCAGAGACAGCCATCGGTCACACCTCCCTTCGTCGTCGCTCGGCCGGTCGCGGCGGCCGTCGGCCACCGTGCTCGCACCACCGTAGAGGGGGGTGCCGCCGGGCGCCAGTGATTATTCGGCTGGTCCGGCGACCGCGCAGGGCCGGCCGTCGAGGGTGAAGTCGTGCGCGGGTGCGTTGCGGCCCTGCCAGGAGGCGAGGAAGCCGAAGGAGAGGGTGCCGTCGGCGGGGACCGTCTTGTTGTAGTCGGCGGCGCGGGCGGTGACGCGGGAGCCGTGCTGGGCGTACGTCGCGTCCCACATCTGGTTGACCCGCTGGCCGTCGGGGAACGTCCAGGCGACCCGCCAGTCGTCGAGGGCGCGGTCGGTGTGGACGGTGACGGTGGCCTGGAAGCCGTCGGGCCACTGGCCGGCGAGGTCGTAGGAGACCCGGCAGGCGGGGGGTTCGGTGCGGGCCGGGGCGGGGGCGCGCGTGGTGCGGGCGGGGGCGGCGGTGCGCTGGGGCGCGGGGGCGGGGCTGGTGGTGCGGCGGTCCCGTCCGGTGGCCGGGGCGGCCGGGCGGGTGGGCGTCCGGGTCGCGGAGGTGGGGTCGACGGTCCGGGGCGCGGGCGGCGCCGGCGCCGACGGGTGGGGGTCGGCGACCGGCTGGCGGTCGGTGGTGTCCGCGGGCGGGGCGGCGCGGTCGCCGGTGCTGTCGAAGGGCATCAGGGTGACGGCGAGCGCCAGCGCGGAGACGAGGACGGCGGCGACCAGGAGCCCGTTGCGCAGCACGCGCGGCTGGGGTGTGCCGCACTCCTCCGCATCGTGGTCGGGGGTGTCGGGGCGGCCGGGGCCGCGCCGGGCCTCGGCGGCGCGGCGGCGGCGCTCCAGATAGGCCAGGCCGCCCCAGCCGAGCACCCCGCCGGCGAGGGCGGCGGCCGGTCCGCCGCCGTGCAACCGCAGACAGGCGGCCGCCTCGGCGCAGGTCACACAGCGGGCGAGGTGCCGGGACAGGTCGGCGGGGATCTCGGTGGCCGGGGTGCGGGTGACCGCGTCGAGCAGCCGGGCGTAGCGGGCGCACTCGGCATCGAGCGGCGCGTCGAGGTGGGCGCGGCGGCAGCGGTCGCGGAACAAGCGGCGTACCTCGTCGAGTTCGCCGGCGACACCGGCCGGGTCGAGGCCGAGCCGCCGGGCCACCACGGGCAGCGGCAGCGCCTCCACCTCGGCCAGCCAGAGCAGGGCCGCGTCCGGTTCCTGGAGGTCGCGCAGGGCGCGCAGGGCGAGGGGGCGGCGCGGCGGGGGCCCGGTGTGGCGGGCGGCCTGGTCGGAGGTGAGCCACAGCCGCAGCTCGGGGTGGAGGAGGTGGCCCTCCCCGGCGCTCTCCCAGGCGGCGGCCGTGGTGCGCACGGCGGTCAGCAGCAGCGGGATGTGCGGCAGCCGGGCGGGGCGGCGGCCGGTGCCGCGCGGCAGGGCGGCACCGGTGTCACGCGCCTCGCGCAGCCCGCGCGCGAAGGCCTCCCGGGCCAGCCGGGTGGCGGCGCCGGAGCCGGAGGTGCACAGGTCGGCGTAGGAGAGGACCGTGTCCCAGTACTCGGTGAGCAGCGCCGCCTCGGTGGCGTCCTGGGGAGGGGGCAGGTCGGGCATGTGTCTCCTGCGTGCGCATGCGAGGTCAACTCACCACAGACGCAAGGGGAGTTGTGGGGTACCTCGGGGGCGGGACGACCCTTTCACGGTTCCCCCACGACTGACAAGCGCTGTCCCCGGGTTCACTGTCCGGCAGGAACCGCCTCCTGCGCGGGCAGGCTGTCCATGAAGGAGCTGACGGAGAAGACGGCGCGGCCGGGGCCGGGCGGGCCGTAGCCGGGCGGGGAGGACAGGCCGAACTCGTCCATGGTGGCGCGGTAGGCCTCCAGCAGCCGGATGTGGTACTCCAGCGGGGCGCCCTGCGGGTTGGCCTTGCCGAGCGGGGTGGTGGGCTCCGGGCACCAGGTGGTGAAGCGCGGGGTGATGCCGTGCGACATGAAGAAGCGCAGGCCCTCGGTGGTGGAGGCGATCGCCTCGTCGACGGTCTTGAAGCCGAACGGCTCGGCCATCTCGACACCGGCGACGAAGTTGGGGATGACGTTGCGCGCGCCGAAGACGTCCGCCGAGTCGAGGATGCGCTTGTGCCACTCGTCGCGGCCGACGTAGCGCTCCTTGCCGGGGCAGTACATCTTGAACAGGTACTCGTCCCACACCTCGTAGTTGGGGTGGTAGATCTGCACGCCGTAGTCCTTGAACCGCTGGACGTCCGCCTTGGGCAGCGCCTGGGCGACGACCTTGCCGATCCAGCGGCCGGGGAAGCGCTCCTCGATGGCCTTGGCGTAGTGGCCGTAGAAGTCGGCCTCGTCGCGGCCCGCGACGGTCTTGGTGATGGCGCCGCCGGTGAGGGTGTAGGCGGTGGACGCCTTCTGGGTGTCGTACCGGTCGATGATCTCCAGGGCTTCGAGGATCTCCTCGACGTCCTTGACCCCGGTGTAGGGCCGGCCGGCGGCCTTGTGCTGGCGCCAGTTGTGGTTGATGTCGCAGTACTGGCACTCCTCCTTGGCGCCGAAGTACTGGCAGACCCGGAAGACGGTGAGGTAGATCAGGTAGCCCCACTGGATGGTGGGGGCCACCTCCATGACGGACTTCCCGTTGGAGAGGGTGTGCCGGTAGTACTCGGGCATCGGGGGCACGCCGACGTCGGCGATGCGCTTGCCGTCGAGGTAGAGGCCGAGCACGCCGGCGTCGTCGGCGGAGACCCGGTACGGCGAGGACGGGTTCACCCGCACCGAGACGACGGTCCGGCGCAGGTCGTACGGCCCTCCGGTGAGGATGATCTCCTCCGGCGGGCGGCGCAGCGCGGCCTCGCCCAGCTCGGGCAGGGTGCCGTGGTCGAAGGAGAAGATGAAGTACGACTTCGGCTTGACCTCGCCGTCCTCGTTGTCACTGAGCGCCGAGGGGTCGAAGGCCACACCTCCGCGCAGCAGGTCCTCTTTGAAGACCGCCTCCCGCGGCACATGCGGGAAGCGCTCCATCAGATCCTCGACGAGCGCGGTGCGGCTGCCCATCCGTGTCTCCTCCCTGCGGCGAATCGGTGGTGCGCGTGCGAGTCCTCACGGTATGCCCCATGCCGGTGGGGGTGTGCAGCCGGGGTGGGTCCGCCGCCGTGTCCCGGGCGATCCGGAAAGCGCTCTCGGCCGGTCGTTACACTGCCTCCTCCGCGCTTCCGGGGAGGGACCACCGTATGACCGAGACGGCATCCGTGACCGACGAGACCGCGCCGGTGACGAACTGGGCGGGCAACATCACCTATACCGCGAAGGAGGTGCACCGCCCCCGCACCCTGGACGCGCTGCGGGCCGTCGTCGCGGGCAGTGTCCGGGCGCGGGTGCTGGGCAGCGGGCACTCGTTCAACGCGATAGCCGAGCCGGGGCCGGAGGGGGTGCTGCTGTCGCTGTCGGAGCTGCCGGCCGGGATCGACGTCGACACCGCGGAGCGTACGGTCCGGGTCTCGGGCGGGGTCCGGTACGCGGAGCTGGCCCGCGCGGTGCACCGGCACGGGCTGGCGCTGGCGAACATGGCCTCGCTGCCGCACATCTCGGTGGCGGGCTCGGTGGCGACCGGGACGCACGGCTCGGGGGTGGGCAACGCCCCGCTCGCGGCGGCCGTGCGGGAGGTGGAGCTGGTCGTCGCCGACGGGTCGGTGGTGCGGATCGCGCGCGGGGACGAGCGGTTCGGCGGCGCGGTGACCTCGCTGGGCGCGCTCGGCGTGGTGACCGCGCTCACCCTCGACCTGGAGCCGGCGTACGAGGTGGAGCAGCACGTGTTCACCGAGCTGCCGTCGGCCGGCCTGGACCTGGCGGGGTTCGAGGCGGTGATGGGGGCGGCGTACAGCGTGAGCCTGTTCACCGACTGGGGCGCGCCCGGTTTCCGGCAGGTGTGGGTGAAGCGGCGGACCGATCAGCCGTACGCCGGGTTCGACCGGGCCGCGCCCGCGACCGAGGCGATGCATCCGGTGCCGGGGATGCCGGCCGTGAACTGCACCGCGCAGTTCGGGGTGGCGGGGCCCTGGCACGAGCGGCTGCCGCACTTCCGGGCGGAGTTCACGCCGAGCAGCGGGGACGAGCTGCAGTCGGAGTATCTGCTGCCGCGGGCGTCGGCAATCGACGCGCTGTCCGCGCTGGACGCGGTCCGGGGGGCGGTCGCCCCGGTCCTGCAGACCTGCGAGGTCCGCGCGGTCGCCGCCGACGAGCAGTGGCTGAGCCCGGCGCACGGGCGGGACTCGGTGGCCGTGCACTTCACCTGGGTCGCGGACACAGCGGTCGCGCTGCCGGTGGTGCGGCGGGTGGAGGCGGCGCTGGACGCGTTCGGGGCGCGGCCGCACTGGGGCAAGGTCTTCACCGTGCCGCCGGCGGTGCTGCGGGAGCGGTATCCGCGGCTCGGGGAGTTCGCTGCGCTGGCCGCGGAGCTGGACCCCTCCGGCACGTTCGCCAACGTCTTCGTGCGGGACGTCCTGGCGGGCTGACCCACCGGACGCACCGCCGCCGGACTTTATCAAGCCCCTTTCCGAACCCCTTGTCGAAAGTACCCGTTCCCCATAGCCTTGCCGCGCGCCGGTGCCGACGTGCCCGGCCGCGCACGAGCCGAAGGACGGGGGGACAGACCCGGTGAAGCGCACATCCCGCGACATCCGCACCGCGAACCGCTACGAGGTGCTGCGCCAGATCATCGCCGCGTCCCCCACCTCCCGGCAGGAGCTGGCCGCCGCGACCGGCCTGAGCCTCGCCACGGTCGCCACCCTCGTCGGCGAGCTGCTCGACCTCGGAATGATCACCGAGGTCGGGTTCGAGGACTCGGCGGGCGGGCGCCCGCGGGGCCTGGTCGCCGTCAACGCGTCGGGGGGCGCGCTGATCGGCGTGGACATCGCCGAGACGTACGTCCATGTCGAGCTGTTCGACCTGGCGCTGAACGTGCTGGCCCGCGCCGAGGAGGACATGCGGCCCGGCGAGAGCCGCCCCGAGCAGGTCGTCGGCCATGTCGCGGCGGCGGTCGGCTCGGTGGTCGCGCAGGCCGGGGTGGCGGGCGCCCGGGTGCTGGGCGTCGGGGTGAGCGTGCCGGGGCAGGTGGACCGGGAGACCGGGGTCGCGGAGTACGCGCCCAACTGGGACTGGCACGACGTGCCGCTGCTCGACCTGCTCGGCGAGCACATCGCCTACCCCGTCCACCTGGACAACCCGCTGCGCGCCTGCGCCGTGGCCGAGCTGTGGTTCGGGGCGGCGCGCGGGCGCGGGGACGCCGTGGTGGTGAACCTCGGCACCGGGGTCGGCGCCGGTCTGGTGCTGGGCGGCGGGCTGCACCGCGGGGTCAGCAATAGCGCCGGCGAGTGGGGGCACACCACGCTCGTGCTGGACGGCCGGCTGTGCCACTGCGGCAACCACGGCTGCGTGGAGACGTATGTCGGCGCGCCCGGGATCATGCTGAACCTGCGGGAGCTGAGCCCCGGCAGCGCCCTGCTGCACCCGGAGGACCAGACCGCCACCGTGGACGCGCTGGCGCGCGGGGTCGCCGCGGGCGATCCGGTCGCGGTCAAGGTGGTCCGGGACACCGCCCGCTATCTCGGCGCCGCGATCTCCGACCTGGTCAACCTGCTCAACCCCGAGGTGGTCGTGCTCAGCAGCTGGGTCGCGGCCACGCTGGGCGAGCCGCTGCTCGCCGAGGTGCGCGAGGCCGTCGCCCGGCACGCGCTGCGGCGTCCGCTGGCCGCCACCGAGATCGTCCTCTCCCCGATCCCCACCGATCCGGTGTGCCTGGGCGCGGCGACGTTCGCGCTGGAGGGCGCGCTGCGGCCGGCCGGGGCGCAGAGGGCCGTACGACGTCACACCACCCCTGCGAGGAGCCGTACCGCACCGCCTTCATGACGACGGAAGGGATGCACGTTGCGCACCAGCAGATCGATCCTCGGGACGGCCGCGGCCGCGCTGGCCGTCACCGGAGCCCTGATGTCCGCGCCCCCATCGACCGCCGCCGCACCCCGACCGGCCGACCCCGCGCCCCCATCGGCCGCCGCCGCACCGAGCACGGCCGCCGCGACCGCCGAGGTGTCCCCCCACCCCGCCCAGACCATCGACAACATCGGCGCGTCCGGCGCCTGGTGGGTCAACGACCTGAAGAACTTCGACCCGCGGGTCCGGGCCCGGGTCGCCCGGCTGCTGTTCTCCAAGAAGGGCCTGGATCTCAGCGCCTACCGCTACAACATCGGCGGCGGCGGCACCGGCGTGACGTACGCGCCCCGCGCCCCCGAGGACTTCCGCGACGACGACGGCACGTACGACTGGAGCAGGGACGAGGCGGGCCGTACGTTCCTGAAGTACGCCGCCGAGTACGGCGTGGAGGACCTGATCGGGTTCGTCAACAGCGCGCCCGCCGAGTGGAAGACCAACGGCAAGAGCTGCGGCGGCCATCTGAAGGCCGGGCACGAGCGGGACTTCGCGCGCTACATCGCCGACGTCACCGACCACTTCGCCAAGCGGGGCATCCGGCTCGACTACATCAGCCCGTTCAACGAGCCGACGAACAGCTTCGACTCCTGCGGCCAGGAGGGCATGCTCGTCGACGTCGGGCAGCGCGACGACATCGTGCGGGCGCTGGGCGCCGAGCAGCGGGCCCGGAAGCAGCGGACGGGCATCATCGCGGACGAGTCCACCAGCACGGTGAAGTTCAACGACGAGGTCCCGCGCTGGATCTCCCAGCCGGACACGGCCCGGTACGTCGACAAGCTCGCCCACCACACCTACGACAACCCGTCCGACGGCGACCGGGCGAAGGTGCACGAGACGGCGAAGTCCGCCGGCAGGACGTCCTGGTCCACGGAGATCTGCTGCTTCGGCAAGGGCGGCACCGGCTGGGCGCAGGAGTACGACCCGACGATCGACGGCGGCCTGAACCTCTCGCGGATCGTGTACAAGGACTTCGCGACCGCCCACGACTCGGCGTTCCACTGGTGGGTCGCCCTGTCCGAGATGATCGGCACCGACCCGTACGCGAAGAACGACCAGGGCTGGAACGACGGCCTGATCTACTACGACCCGGACTACGCGGAGAACGGCAACCAGACGCTGTACTTCACCAAGCGGTACTACGCGCTCGGCCAGTACAGCAAGTTCGTGAAGCCGGGCGCGGTGCTGCACAACGTGACCGGCGCGCCGCCGGGCGTCGAGGTCAGCGCGTACGACCGGAAGGGCACGTGGGTCGTCGTGGTCAACAACCACAACACCACCGACACCGCGCTGAACCTGCACTTCAACAGCAAGACGCCGGTCCGCGTGACCAAGGCGGTGCGCACCTCGGCCACCGAGGACTGGGCCTCCGTGGCCCAGCCGGCCGTGAGCGGCGGCACGGTCTCCGCGACGCTGCCCGCCCGCTCCATCACGACGTACGTCCTCGACCGGAGGGGCGGGCCCGGCGCCTCGGCCCTGACCGGTGCCTGGCAGGGCGAGCAGTCCGGGAAGTGCCTGACGGCCGACGTCTCGGGGGCCTCGATCGCCACCTGTACGGGCGGCGCGGAGCAGTCGTGGTCGTACGACGCGCGGGGCGCGCTGAAGGGCGCCGGCGGGTATTTGACGGCGACTGCTTCAGGGCTCACGACCAGCTCGGGGTTCACGGGGGCGGCGGGGCAGCGCTGGCTGCTCAACGCGAACGGGCAGATCGTCAGTGAGGCGTCCGGGAATTGCCTGGACGTCAGCGGTGAGGCGACCGCCGACGGCAGCCGGGTCATCCTCTACAGCTGCACCGGTGGCGCCAACCAGGCGTGGTTCCGGCGGTAGTTCATCGTCCGGGGCGGTGGCGGGCGCTGTCGATGCGGCTCCCGCCACCCCCTCACGTTCGGCATCCCGAACGTCACGCAACGTTTCGAACAGACTTCGTTCAACCCCTTGCCGAAGGATTAGCCGAAGGTTAGCGTCCCGCACCGACCGCAGCCGCACTCGACAGACAAGGACGTCCGCATGCCGGCATTCAGCACCACCTCCTGGGACCGCCGTTCCGTCCTGCGGGCCGCGATGGGCCTGGCCGCCGCCGGCGGGCTGGCCGCGTGCGGCGGCAACAACGGCCGGGGCGGCGGCGCGGGTTCGGGCGAGAACCTCGTGCAGTACTTCCACGCCTACGGCGAGCCCGGCACCGAGCAGGCCGTCAAGCGGTACGCGAAGGCCTACCGGAAGGCGAACGTCCGCACGCAGTGGATCACCGGGGAGAACTTCGAGAGCAAGCTGTTCTCGGCACTGCTCACGGACAACGCGCCGGACCTGTTCGAGTTCCACCCGCAGATCCAGCTCGTGCGCAGCGGTCAGGTGGCGGATCTAACGGACCTCGTCGAGCCGGTGAAGGACGACTTCCACCACGCCGACATCGCCTCGCACACGGTCGACGGGAAGATATACGGCGTCCGGATGATCGACGACCCGCAGTTCTTCTTCTACCGCAAGTCGATGTTCGAGAAGGCCGGTGTCGGCGTGCCGGCCACGCTGGACGAGCTGATCGAGGCCGCCGCCAAGCTGACCACCGACAAGGTCAAGGGCGTCTTCCTCGGCAACGAACTGGACGCGATCGTCCGGCCGTTGATCTGGGCGGCCGGTGCCGACACCCTCGACGAGAACAACCGGATCGCCTACCACACCGACGGGGTCAAGGAGGGCCTGGTCAAGCTGCGCGAGCTGTTCACCAGCGGTCATCTGCTGCTCGGCGCCCCGACCGACTTCTGGGACCCCTCCGCGCTCAACCAGGGCCTGACCGCGATCCAGTGGTGCGGGATGTGGGCGATGCCGCAGATGCAGCAGGCCCTCGGCGACGACCTCGGCGTCTTCCCCTTCCCGAAGGTGACCGACGCGGGCAGGCCCGCGGTGTACAACGGCGGCTGGTCGATGTTCGTCAACGCCAGGAGCGGGAACGTCGACGCGGCCAAGGAGTACGTGAAGTGGCTGTGGATCGACCGGAAGGAGTACCAGGAGGACTGGGCGCTCTCCTACGGCTTCCACATCCCGCCGCGCCTGTCGATCGCCGAGTCCGCCGGGAAGCTGAAGTCGGGACTGCCCGCCGAGGGCGTGCGCCTGTTCGACGAGTACGGCCACTTCGACAACATCGGCTTCACCCAGGCCATGATCGACGCGATCGAGGACGTGGTCGGCGACTGCGTCCGCGCCGGCGGGGACCCGGAGGCCGCGCTGGACAAGGCCGACGGCAAGGTGAACCGCGAGCTGAAGAAGCTCTTCGGATAACCCGGCGGGCAGGGAGACCACGTCATGCCGACCACGACCACGCGCGACGTCGAGGGCCCCGCCCCGGCGTCCACGGCCTCCCCGGCCGGGCCGCGGCGCGGCCTGCGGGGCAGCGCCACCGCCCACTTCTGGCTCTTCACCGGCCCCTTCCTCATCGGGCTCGCGGTCTTCGTCTACGTCCCGATCGGCTGGAGCCTGTGGCTGTCCTTCTTCGACGCCCGGTTCACCGTCACGCCGAGCGAGTTCATCGGCTTCGACAACTACCGGTACATGCTGACGCACGACGACTTCATGGGGTCGCTCGTCACCTTCACCGTCTTCGCCGCGTTCATCGTGCCCACCACCTGGGCGTTCTCGCTGGCGCTCGCGCTGATGGTGAACCGGCTGCGGTTCCTGCGGGCGTTCTTCCGGTCGGTGTTCTTCCTGCCGACGGCGGTGAGCTACGTCGCCGCCTCGCTGATCTGGAAGATGTCGATCTTCAGCGGGGTGCGCTTCGGGCTGATGAACACCGTCCTCGACTGGTTCGGCGCCGAGGACATCGCCTGGCTGGCCAGCCCCGACCCGCCGTGGTACTGGCTGGTCGTCGTCACCGTCCGGCTGTGGCTCCAGGCCGGGTTCTTCATGATCCTGTTCCTGGCCGCGCTGCAGAACATCCCGCGGGAGCTGTACGAGGCCGCCGCCATCGACGGGGCGAAACCGGGCCTGCAGACCTTCCGGCACATCACCCTGCCCCAGCTGCGGGCCACCTCGACCGCCGTGATCCTGCTGCTGCTCGTGCAGGCGTACCAGGCCTTCGACGAGTTCTTCAACCTGCTGTCGAACGCCACCTGGGGCCGCCCGCCGCTGGTCGAGCTGTACTACGTCGCCCTCGGCGAGAACCAGGACTACGGCGCCGGCAGCGCGGGCGCCGTGATCCTGACGCTGCTGATCTGCCTCGTCACCCTGCTCCAGGGCAGGTTCATGGGCTTCGGAAGGGGTGAGGGCTCCCGATGAGCAAGGTCCGGCGCGGCAGCGTCCTCGCCTCCACCGGCCTCTACGTCGCCACCGGGGCCGCCGCCCTCCTCTTCCTCGTCCCCTTCTACCTGATCGTCCGCAACGCCCTGATGACGGATCCGGAGATCACGGGCGAGGAGTGGGCGTTCTTCCCCACCGACATCCAGTGGGGCAACATCACCGAGCCGTTCGACGACCCCACCGTCGACTTCGCCCGCTCCCTGTGGAACTCGCTGGTCGTCGGCGTGCTGCACACGGCCGGCACGCTGCTGGTGTGCTCACTGGCCGGATACGGCCTGGCCCGCATCCCCTACCGGCACGCCGACAAGGTGTTCTACGCCGTGCTGGCGACCCTGATGGTCCCGACCGCCGTCACCTTCGTGCCCAGCTTCGTGCTGGTGTCGTCACTCGGCTGGGTGGACACCTACCGCGGACTGATCATCCCCGGCCTGTTCAGCGGTTTCACCTGCTTCCTGTTCCGGCAGTACTTCCTGGGGTTCCCCAAGGAGCTGGAGGAGGCGGCGCGCGTGGACGGCCTCGGCTACTGGGGCGCGTACTGGCGGATCGTCGTGCCGAACTCGCTGAACTTCTTCGCGGCGATGGCGACGATCACGTTCATCAGCGGCTGGAACGCCTTCCTGTGGCCCCTGGTCATCGGCCAGGACCCGAGCGCGTGGACCGTGCAGGTGGCCCTCTCCTCGTACATGACGAACCAGACCGTCAACTTCCATCTGATCTTCATGGCCACGGCCATTTCCCTTCTGCCCCTGGTGTTCGTGTTCCTCTTCCTCCAGCGCTGGCTGGTGCAGGGGATCGCGCAGACCGGCATCAAGGGCTGACATCCAGGGCTGACCTAGGAGACCGATATCTGTGCGCACCACCCCCCTCGCCTACGTGGAGGACGTCTCGCCCGGCCGCGGCACCCTGCCGCCGCGCGCCTGGTACGCCTCCTCCGACGCGCCCTCCCTGTCCCTGAACGGCCGCTGGCGCTTCCGGCTGTCCGCGACGGCGGACGCCGAGGACGACGCGTTCGCCGCGCCCGGCTACGACGCCGGGGACTGGACGGAGATCGCGGTCCCCGGCCACTGGGTCCTCCAGGGCCACGGCGCGCCGGTCTACACGAACCACCTGTATCCCTTCCCGGTCGACCCGCCGCACGTGCCGACCGAGAACCCGACCGGTGACCATCTGCGCGTCTTCGACCTGCCCCCGCACTGGCCGGCGGACGGCGGCGCGGTGCTGCGCTTCGACGGCGTGGAGTCCTGCGCGCGGGTCTGGCTGAACGGCACGGAGCTGGGCGAGTTCAAGGGCTCGCGGCTGCCGCACGAGTTCGCGGTCGGCCCTCTGCTGCGCCCCGGCGGCAACGTGCTGGCGGTCCGGGTCCACCAGTGGTCGGCCGGGTCCTACCTGGAGGACCAGGACCAGTGGTGGCTGCCGGGCATCTTCCGTGATGTCACCCTGCTGCACCGCCCCGAGGGAGCCGCCGGTGACTTCTTCGTGCACGCCTCCTACGACCATGTCGGTGGCGAGGGCACGCTGCGCGTCGACTCCGAGGTCGCCGGGCGGGTCACCGTCCCCGAGCTGGGCGTGGACATCGCGACCGGTGAGGAGGTCACAGTCCCGGTGGAGCCGTGGACGGCGGAGACGCCCCGGCTGTACGACGGGGTGCTGGCCACGCCGGGCGAGCGGGTGCCGCTGCGGATCGGGTTCCGCACGGTCGTCCTGGAGGACGGGCTGATCAAGGTCAACGGCAGGCCGCTGCTGTTCAAGGGCGTCAACCGGCACGAGTGGCACCCCGAGCGGGGCCGCGCCCTCGACCCGGAGACCATGCGCGAGGACGTGCTGCTGATGAAGCGGCACAACGTCAACGCGGTGCGCACCTCGCACTATCCGCCGCACCCGGCCTTCCTCGACCTGTGCGACGAGTACGGGCTGTGGGTGATCGACGAGTGCGATCTGGAGACCCACGGCTTCGTGGAGCAGGCCTGGCGGGACAACCCCGTCGACGACGACCGCTGGACGCCGGCCCTGCTGGACCGCGCCGCGCGCATGGTCGAGCGGGACAAGAACCATCCGTCCGTCGTCGTGTGGTCCCTCGGCAACGAGGCCGGCACCGGGCGCGGCCTGACCGCCATGGCGCAGTGGATCCGCGGCCGGGACGGCTCCCGCCCGGTGCACTACGAGGGCGACCCGGACTGCCGGGACACGGACGTGTACTCGCGGATGTACGCCTCCCACGACGAGGTGGAGCGGATCGGCCGCGGCCTGGACGGCGGCACCGCCAAGCGCCGCCGGCTGCCGCTGATCCTGTGCGAGTACGCGCACGCCATGGGCAACGGGCCCGGCGGACTCGCCGACTACCAGCGGCTGTTCGAGTCGTACGACCGGCTCCAGGGCGGCTTCGTCTGGGAGTGGATCGACCACGGGATCACCCACCCGGAGCTGGGCTTCGCTTACGGCGGCGACTTCGGCGAGGAGCTGCACGACGGCAACTTCGTCTGCGACGGGCTGCTCTTCCCCGACCGCACGCCGTCGCCGGGGCTGGCCGAGTACAAGAAGGTGATCGAGCCGGTCCGGATCGAGGGCGACGGCGGCGGCTCGGTCCGGGTGACCAACCGCTACGACTTCGCGGACCTGTCGGGGCTCGCCTTCACCTGGTCGTACGAGGTCGACGGCGAGACGGTGGCGTCCGGCCCGCTGCCGGCGCCCGCGGCGGCGCCGGGCGAGTCGGCGGAGGTGAAGCTGCCGAGCCCGCCCGCCGGCGCTCCGGCCGGCGCGGAGACCCGGTGGACGGTACGGGCGCTGGCGGCGGAGGCGACCGCGTGGGCGCCGGCGGACCATGTGGTGGCGTGGGGGCAGTGGGCCGTCACCGAGCGGCCCGCGCCGTCCGTCGCGGCGAGTGCCCGGCCCGCGCCGGACGGGCGGGTGATCCGCCTCGGGCCGGCCGCCTTCGACGCGCGCACCGGGGCGCTGCGGGCCGTCGGCGGCGTGGCGGTGACCGGTCTGCGGCTGGACGTGTGGCGGGCGCCCACCGACAACGACAACGGGGCGCCCTGGCAGCCGGACGCCCGCTACGGCCTGCTGTGGCGGCAGCTGGGCCTGCACCGGATGCGGCACCGGCTGGACGGGGTGGAGCTGTCGGACGAGGCGCTGACCGTGCGCACCCGGGTGGCGCCGGCCGGCACCGACCTGGGGCTGCGCACGGTCTACCGGTGGACCTCGGACGGCGAGCGGCTGCGGCTCGCCGTCTCGGTGACCCCCGAGGGCGACTGGACGCTGCCGCTGCCCCGGCTCGGCGTCCGGTTGGGGCTGGCGCGGGCGGACGCGGTGACGTGGTTCGGCGGCGGCCCCGGCGAGGCCTACCCGGACACCAGGGCGGCGTCGCGGGTGGGCCGCTGGCACTCGACCGTCGACGAGCTGCAGACGCCGTACGTCCGCCCCCAGGAGAACGGTGCCCGCGCCGACGTGCGCTGGGCGGAGCTGGGCGGGCTGCGGATCGAGGGCGACCCGGTGTTCTGGTTCACCGCCCGCCGCTGGACCAGCGAGCAGCTCGACGCGGCCGGGCACCTCACCGACCTCACCGCGGGCGACACGGTGTGGGTGAACCTCGACCACGGGCAGATGGGCATCGGTTCCCAGTCCTGCGGGCCCGGCGTGCTGCCGCGATATCACCTGCGGGCCGAGCCGGCCGCCTTCGCCTTCGTCTTGTCGGAGGCCGACGGCTGACGGGCGCGGCCGGCCGGTCCCCGGTGGGTGACCGGCCGGCCGCTCGTGGGGGCGGGTGCCCCGGGTCGGGGGCGGCTGCTCCGGGTGTCCCCCGCGGGCCGGGCTGACGGGAGTTCAGTGATCGGCGCAGCAGGGAGTCGGATCCGGCACCTCGAACGGGGTGAGCCGGCCGCCCGCGGCGGGCATGGCGGTCAGCACCAGCTCGCCCCGCTGCCACTGGGGGCGGACGTGGTCCCGGGTCACCAGCGGGGTGCGCGGGTCGGGGTCGCCGGGTCCGCCCAGCACGGTCACCCGGTCGATCGCGGAGCGGGCCAGCAGTTCGGCGACCGTCAGGGTGCCGGTGAGCCGCGCGGCGCCCGGATAGAGCACCGCGCGGCCCTGTGCGTCGGGCGCGCCGTCCGTCACCTCGTGGCCGCGCGCGGTCAGCCGTTCGCGGTCCACCGGGAGCGGTGTGGCGAGCGAGAGGACGACGCGCGGCCGGCCGTCCCGCACCAGGTGCGTGCAGCCGAACACACCCTCCCGGAGGGCGAGTTCGGCGGCCAGCTCCCGCAGCAGGTGGTCCGCCGCGCGCAGGTCCTTCAGGTCCGCGTCCACGGTGAGGACGTGCGGCGGGGCGGGGTGCGGCGGGGTCATGACGGCAGGACCCACACCGGGTTGGAGTAGAACCACAGGTCGCGCCACGGGTCGGCGTCGCCGACGACGTCGATCGCCGGGCCCGCCGGGTCGACGGCGGCGCCCATGGGGCCGACGGCGGTGCGGTTGCCGTCGGTGCCGCGCAGCCGGACGTAGACGGGGCGGTCGACCCGGCCGAGGTCGTAGGTGAGGCGGACGGTGCCGGTCGACTTGTTCACCTCGTACGACCTGACGACCCTGGCGGTGGGTGCGGTGAAGGTGTCCTTGTCCCGCGCCTCGCCGGTGACGTCGCCCTGGATGACGTCGACACGGGCGAGCGTGGGCACGAATCCCGCCCAGTTGGGGCCGCCGGCCAGGGCCACGTCCGCCGTCAGCGTGACCCGCGTGCCCTTCTTCACGTGCAGTGCGCCGCCGAGCGTGGCCCAGCGGCCGCCGCCGGTGAGCCGTACGTCGAGGGCGCTGATCAGCTGCCCGTGGTCGACCCAGATCCGGCCCGCGCGGATACCGTCCATGACGGCGGCGTACGAGAAGCCGTCGGCGCCGACGTGGGTGCGGCTGTACTGGCCGGGCCAGTAGTCGCCCTGGGTGATGTCGATCCTGCCGCCGTAGACGGGGTCCTGGTAGCGGCCGTCGGCGTTGAAGTCGCCGCCCGGGCCGCGGACGGCGGTGTCGCCGTAGACCTGGTGGGAGTCGGAGTTGGCGGTGATCCACCAGGGCTTGCCCTCGGCGAGGAGGCTGTCCCACAGGCCGCCGACGGTGGCGGTCATCCAGTCGAAGCCGCCCCAGGTGCGGTACGACTCCGGCGGGTAGCCCGGGAAGGAGTTGGCGCCCGGGTTGTTGTCGTAGATGCCGCGGGCGCGGGCCATGCCGAGGGGTGCGGGCAGACCGGCGGCCTGGTGGCCGGGGGCGCCCTCGAAGCCGACGGCTATCCGGTGCCCGGCGGGCGTCGCGTCGCGCCAGGCGCGGATCTCGTGCGGGGAGTCGACGCCGCGCCGCGCGGGGTGGTTGGCGAGCATGAGCGCGTCCTTGACCTTGCGGCGGCGGACCTGCTCGGAGAGGAAGTTCAGGCCGGCGATGGCCAGGGCCTCGTTGGCGGGCGTGGAGTCGGAGGCGCCCTTGACGGAGCCGTCGTAGTCGGTCTCGAACTGCTTGAGGACGGCGACCTCGTGCTTGCCCGGGTGCACGAAGACGGTGCCGTGCTCGGCGGCCGGGATGTTCCACTCCAGGCCCTGGAAGACGAGGGTGTCCTCGTGGGCGGCGCGGGCCTCGCGGATGTCCGGGTTGACCTTCTCGACGCCGATCCTGGCGTGGGTGGCGCTGCCGTGGTCGGTGATGACCAGCCAGTCCATGCCGTGCCGGGCGCCCTGGCGGACCTGGTCGACGACGCGGTACTTGCCGTCGCTGCTGTACTGGGTGTGGATGTGGTGGTCGCCCGCGAGCCAGAGGAAGCCGTCGCGCTTGCGGCCGCCGGACGCGGCGTACGCGGGCGCCGCCTGCGGGGTGAGCACGCTCGCGGCGGCCAGGCCCGCGCCGAGCAGTCCGGCGCGGCGCAGCAGCGAGCGGCGGGACCGCTGCTCGGGGGTCAGGGCCTCGTCGGGCACGGAGGTGTCGAAGGCGGCGGGCAGGGCCGCGGTGTCGTGCGGGTGGTCGTGGTGATGGTGGTGATGCCCGTGGCCGTGGCTGTGACCGTGGTGGTGGGCGTGGCCCATGGGTGTGCCTCCTCGATGCCGCTGCCTTCTCGCGGCCGCCTTCCGCGGTGCGCTGGTGCGCCGCGTGAGGAGGATCAAGGCGGAAGATGAATGTTGAACGACTCGGGGGTGAGCATGAGGAGTCCCGGACACGGCCGCTCGCCCCACGGCTCACAGCTTTCTCCGACTCGCCTTGTGGTGAGGGACGTTGTCTGAAGAAGCTGAACACCGCTCACCTCCCTCCCGCCTCTCGGAGACCCCATGAGAAGAGGACTGCGCGGCGCCCTCACCGCCGCCGCCCTGGCCGCCACCGCACTCGCCCCCTCCGGTTCCGCCCCCGCCACGGCGGCGCCCGGCTCCCCCGCCGCCTCCCCCACCGGCTCCTTCACCGTGCTGACGTACAACATCGCGGGCCTCCCCCTCGGCCTCGGCGACAGCGACCCCGCGACCAACACCCCGCTCATCGGGCAGCGGCTCGGCGCGTACGACATCGTCAACGTCCAGGAGGACTTCAACTACCACGCCGCCCTCTACGCCCACGACACCCATCCGTACCGGACGGCGACCAGCGGTGGCGCCGGCATCGGCGACGGGCTCAACACCCTCTCCGATCACCCCTTCGAGGACTTCCAGCGGGTCGGCTGGAAGTCCTGCGCCGGCACCGACTGCCTCACCCCGAAGGGCTTCACGCTCGCCCGCGTCCGGCTCGCCGAGGGCGTCTTCGTGGACCTCTACAACGTGCACACCAACGCCGAGGTGACGGACGCGGCGCTGGCCGCGCGCCGCGCCAACGTCGAGCAGCTGTCGGACTTCGTCCAGGCGCACTCCGCGGGCAACGCGGTGATCGTCATGGGCGACACCAACACCCGCTACACCCGCGCCGGCGACAACATCCGCGCCCTGGCCGCGGAGAACGGCCTCACCGACGCCTGGGTGCGGCTGGTGAAGGGCGGCACGGCCCCGGCACAGGGCGGCGAGCCGCTGCTCTGCGACCCGGCCGCGCCCGCCGACGACTGCGAGGTGGTCGACAAGATCCTCTACCGCGGCAACGGCCTGGTGTCCCTGACCGCCACCCGCTACCACAACGACTGGGCCGGGTTCCTGCGGTCCGACGGCACGCACCTGTCCGACCACTTCCCGCACACCACCGCCTTCTCCTACACCCTCGCCCCGGCGCTGCGCGCGAGCGACTTCTTCGGCGGCCCCCACGGCACCGCCTTCAACGACGCCGACGACCTGCCGGACAGCCCGTCCCCGCGCACCCTCACCCTGCGCGGCGCGGCCCGCCTGGACGCCGTCGCCCTGACCCACGCCGACGGCACGACCCTGTCCCACGGCGGCACGGGCGGCACCGCGGCGTCGCTGACGCTGCCGGCGGGCGAGCACCTGACCTCGGTGAAGCTGACACGCGGTCAGAGGGACGGCCGTACGCGGATCTTCTCGGCCGCGTTCACCACCGACCGGGGCCGCACCCTCGCCGCCGGCACCCCGGCCTCGGACGCGACCACCTTCACGGCACCCCCCGGCTGGCAGATCGCCGGCTTCACCGGCCGCGCGGGCGACGAGATCGACAAGCTGGGGGTGCTGTACGCGCCGATCGGCTGAAACTTGCTGTCCCACGCCCGCCTTCCTCCCCTAGGCTGTTACCTAGAAGCCCTAGGCAGGGAGGTCGTATGCCCCGCGCCGGTCTCACCGCGGACCGCCTCGTCACGGCTGCGGTCGAACTCGCCGACGAGACCGGGTTCGAGAACGTGACCCTGTCCGCGCTGGCGCGCCGCTTCGGGGTGAAGGACGCCAGCCTGTACTCGCACGTCAGGAACCTCCAGGACCTGCGCGCCCGGATGGCCCTGCGGGCCGGCGGCGAGCTGATCGACCGCATCGCGGCGGCCGTCGCCGGCCGCGCCGGCAAGGACGCGCTGACCGCGTTCGCCGACGCCTACCGGGCGTACGCGCGGGAGCACCCCGGCCGGTACGCGGCCACGCAGATCCGCATCGACCAGTCCCTCGTCGCCGGCTCCCCCGCCCTGCGCCGCACCACCGAGATCACCTACGGCATGCTGCGCGCCTACGGCCTTGACGAACCCGCCCTGACCGACGCCGTCCGCCTGCTGCGCGCGACCTTCCACGGCTACTGCGTCCTGGAGGCCGCCGGAGGCTTCGGCGCCCCCCGTGATGTGAACGCGTCCTGGGACCGGGCGGTCGACGCCCTGCACACGGCCCTGACCCACTGGCCCCGCGAGGAGAGCGACGAGCCCCATGAGTGACCACGACGTCCGCGGCGAGGGACCCGTCCTGCTCGTCCTCCCCGGCGGCGCCGGGCACCCGATGGGTCTGGGCCCGCTGACCGGGCGGCTCGCCGAACGCTGCACGGTGGTGACGTACGACCCGCTCGGCCTCGCCCACGGACGGCTCGGCCGACCCGTCGAAGACCAGCGGGTGGAGGCGTGGAGCGACGGCGCCCGGGAGGTCCTGGACGCGGTGCTCCCCGACGGGGAGGCGGCGTACGTCCTCGGCACCAGCTCCGGCGCCGTCGCCGCACTCGACCTGCTCGCCCGGCACCCGCGGCGGCTGCGGCACGTCGTCGCCCACGAGTCGCCGTGCGTGGCCGTCCTGCCCGACGGGGCGCGGCAGCGCGCGGCGTTCCGGGAGGTGTACGGCACCTACCGCGCCGCGGGCCCGGCGGCGGCCGCGGCCCGGCTCACGGCCGTCCTGGAGGAGCGGGCACCGGACGCCGTGCCGGACGGCCGCCCCCTCTCCCCAGCCGAGGAACGCTCGAGCCCGCAGGCTCTGTTCCTGGCACACGTCCTGGTCCCGTTCACCTCCTACGTCCCCGGCCTGACGGCGGCGTCCACCGCGACCCGGCTCACCCTGGCGGCGGGCGAGACCTCACGCGGCGGACTGCTGCACCGCACCGCCGCGTTCCTCGCCCGGCGCGCCGGCGGCGGCTTCGCCGAGCTGCCCGGCGGTCACCTCGGAGCGCTGGAGCACCCGGTCGCGTTCGCCGACCGGCTCACGGAGATCTTCGAGTCCCCGGCCCGACGCTGATCGCTCAGCGCCCGCACCTCCCCGTACGAGGGCACGAACCCGCCGGGCCGCCGTCCCGCGCGGATGTCCGCGAGCGCGTCCACGGCCGCGCCGAGCGCCCGCCGGTACAGCAGCGAACCCAGACTGATCCGGCGCACCCCGAGGTCGGCGAGGCGGGTCACGCCCGGCCCGTCGGGCGCGTAGAGCACGTTGAGGGGCGTGCCGTCGAAGTCCCGCACCAGGGCGGCGATCTCGGCCGGGTCGGTGAGGCCGGGCACGAACAGCCCGTCGGCGCCGGCCTGCCGGTACGTCTCCAGGCGGCGCCGGGTGTCCTCCCCGTCACCCAGCCAGTACGTGTCCGTACGGGCGTTGACGAACAGCCCGGGCGCCGCCGCCTTCACCGCCGCGATCTTCTCCGCGTGCCGCCGCGCCGACCCGAGGCCGTCCTCCAGGTTGATCCCGGCGACGCCCACGTCGGCCAGCTCCCGAGCCGCCTGCGCCACCTCGTCGGGGTCGTCGCCGAACCCGCCCTCCGCGTCCACGGACAGCAGGAACGGCTCCGCGCCGAGAGCGAGAGCCAGACGCAGCGTCTCGTCGCGCGTCGCGGCCGCCCCGTCCGGCAGCCCGGCACCCGCCGCGACGCCGAGGCTCGTGGTACCGATGGCGGGAAACCCCTGCGCGGCGAACAACCGCGCCGACGCGTGATCCCAGGCGGTGGGCAGGAGAAGCGGTTCCCCGGCACGGTGAAGCTCGGTGAAGGCGTTCATGGAAGCACGCTAGGCCCCACTCCGTTCGGCCCCCACCGAAACGTCCGCGCGCGGCCCGGTCCACGGGCCGGGGCCGTGTGGTCGCGGGCTCGGAGTCGCGGGCTCAGAGAGGGGTGACGTCGGCTTCCTCGGGGGTCAGCCGGACCCGTGCCCCGGTGCCCTCGGCCCAGTGGATCTCCAGTGTGTGCGGGTCGCCGGCCGTGCGGACGGTGACGGTCGTGGGCAGCGGAGCGGGGTGGGATTCGGCGGTGAGGCGGGCGAGGGCGACGAAGAGGGTGGGGCCGTCGGCGGTGACGCCCGTGAGGGTGTCGGAGAGGCCGAGCGCGGGGAGCAGTTCGGCGCGTAGGCCGTCCCCCGCCGGCCAGCCGGTGATCCGGACCGGCGTGCCGGGGGCGGCGCCCGTCACCAGGTGCGCCCGCACCTCGGTGGCGCCGTGCGCGAGGACGACGCTGGTGACACGGGCTTTGCCGCCCGCGGTGTGCCGCGAGGCGGCCCAGCCGTCGCCCACGCCCAGCGGCACGATGCCGGTGCGGCTCGCGTCGCCGCCGACGATCACGCTGTTGTCGTACGACGGGTCGGGGCGCGTCACGGTGGAGTAGCCGAGGCGGGTGTAGTGCGGGTCGTAGCGGACGTCCTCGCTGCCGTGGTTGTGGAGGCGGACGACGCCGTCCGAACGGGTCGACTGGAGCAACCAGTTGGGCGGCCGGAGGGGGGTGACGGCGTCCTCGCGTTCGGCCGGTCCCGGCTCCTCGCGGGCCGTCCAGACGGGGTGGCCGGGCGGCAGGAGCAGGCCGAGGAAGCCCTTGCTCGCCCAGTAGGGGGAGGCGGGGCCGGAGTAGCCCTGGAGGACGGACGGGTCGGGGCCGTGCCAGCCGAGGGTGAGCAGTCCGCGCTCGTCGACCGCGCCCCGGTCGAGGAAGTACCGCAGCGCGCCGGAGGCGAGCCGGCGGGTCTCTCCGGGCGGGAGCGGCGTGTGGCCGGTCAGGGCGCCGAGCCAGAGGGGCGCCGTGGTGGCGAAGCGGTAGGTGAGGGAGCGGCCCTGGTGGACGGGGGCGCCGTCGGCGCCGAAGAGGCGGGCGTAATCGGTGAGGTGCCGCGACAACCGCCTGCCGTACCGGGTGAGCAGATCGCGGTCGCCGGCCAGCCACGCGTGCAGCACCGGGTACAGGTGCATCGCCCAGCCGTTGTAGTAGTCGAACTTCCGGCCGTCGCCGTCCGTGTACCAGCCGTCGCCGAGGTACCACGTCTCGATCCGCTCCAGGCCGCGGTCGATCGCCGCCCGGGACGCCGCCGTCTCGTGGCCGATCTCCTGGAGGAACCCGCCGACGGTCACCGGGAACAACTCCCAGTTGCACGGCCACGCCTGCGCGTCGAGCGCGTCCGCGAGCCAGTCCGCCGCGCGCTGCCGCACCGGCTCGTCCAGCCGGTCCCACAGCAGCGGCCGGGTCAGCCGCAGCGCGAGCGCGATCGACGCCGCCTCCACCAGCGGCTGCGTACGGCTCTCGACCCGCGGCCAGACGCCCGCCGTGCCGGCCGCGAGCCCGTCGGCGTAGCGCTGCAACGCGGTCTCGTCCCGGCGGAAGGCGGCCAGCAGGAACGTACGCGCGTATCCCTCCAGGCCGTCGGAGAGCCGGCCCGACCAGCTGACCCGGTCGCCCGGCAGGTGGTAGAGGGCCCGGTCCCCGGTGGCGTACGGCTCGACCGCGCAGAGCAGCTGGTCGGCCGCCGCCTCCCAGTGGGCGCGGGTGCAGCCGGTGTACGGGCTGCGGGTGCGGTCCTCGGGCGGCAGCTGCATGGGGCCTCGTTCCTCGGCGGTGACGAGCGGCGCGGTCACGCGGCGCGGTGCTCCCGGCCGGTGCGCAGGTCGGTGTACAGCATGTGGTGGTCCGAGAACCGGCTGGGCCGCACCCGGTGTTCGAGCGGGGCGATGCCGCGCAGGAAGACGTAGTCGAACTTGCTGTGCCAGTCGGTGGTGACCTCGCAGTCGCCGAGGTCCGTGGGATGGCACTGCGGGTCCGCGTCCTCGGCCAGCGCCCACAGGTCGTCCAGTTCGGGGGCGCCCGGTACGGCGTTGAAGTCCCCGAGGACGATCGCGCGGTCGTGCCGGGCGACCTCCGCGGCGAGCACGCCGGCCTGCTCCGCCCGCACCGCCTCCTGGCGTCGTTCGGCGAGGTGGGTGTTGAAGACCCGGACGGACTGGCCGCCCACCGTGGTCGTGACCGCCATGTACCCCCGGTCCTCCGACCCGCCGTCGGGGTACTCCTCGTCGACCACGTCGGTCATGGGAGCCGCGGACAGGACGGCCTGACCGTACTCCCCCGGCCGCCACGGCACTCCTCCGCACCGGCCCCAGTTCCGCAGGACCGCCCCGTACTCCACGTGGTAGACCAGCCCGTAGTGCCGCTCCAGGTGGTCCCTGATCCGCTCGACGTCCCGCACACACGCTTCCTGCAAGCCGACGACCTGCGGCGCGTACGTCGCGATCTCCGCCGCCCGGTCGAGGTCGCTCTCCTCGCAGGGGTTGCAGATGTTCCATGTCATGACCCGGTTCGCCACCACGTCCCGGACCGCCTCCGCGGGCAGTGACCGGGCGGGCTGATCACTCGGCGCGCTCCGGCCGAAGAGCACCAGGCAGGCCACGGCCAAGGCCCCCACCAGCAACCCCGCGCCCCGACTGAGCACCATCAGCCTCCTCACAGCGGACACCCTCGGCGTCCCCCGGCATCCGACGTCTCCGGGCACGAGGCTATCCCGACAATCGGATGACTACCCGAGTGGTCACCGATGCGCCTTCCTGCTTCCGCGCACCCCTCCCCGTGGCCCGTCCCGGCGACTGCCGCTTCGCGCGGCCGCACCGCGGGCGCGGTCCTGGTCGTCGGCGGGATGGGGAGTTCCCCGGACGTCGCGGTGGACCCGTCGCGCGAGAAGGCGTACGTCACGACCGTGAACGGGCTGCTGTACGAGGTCGGCCTGCGGACCGACGAGAGCCCGAGGAAGCCGGCCGAGGGCCTGGGGACGTCCACCTCGGCAGTGGCCCTGGACGGGAGGGGCAAGGCGTACACCGGCAACAGCGACCAGACGGGGAGCCTGCGGGAGGTCGACGTCACGGCCGAACCACGCGTCACACCGCGCGCGGTGGCCGCGGCCTCCACGCGGCGCAGCGAACGGCATCGAGCACGTACGAGGGCCAGGTGTGGCGGTTCTCCCTGCGCGCCCTCCAGAGCCCGGAGCCGATCGAGATCACGACGGGGGTGTAGGAGCGGCCCCGAGGCTTCATGGGCTCATCCGGTGCGGACCAGGCCCTGCGGCACCAGGTGCCGGGCGACGAGTTCGTCGCGGACCAGTCCCGCGAAGACCGTGGCGCCGTGCACGGAGGTGTGCGTGTTGTCGCGCTTCTCGTTGTAGAGGTACAGGGGCTTGGACGCCTCGGTCCCCAGGGCCTCCACCACGGCCTTCGTCTTCGCCGTGAGGTCGATCAGCGGGAGGTCGCGGTCGGCGGCGAGGGTGCGGACGACCGCCGGGTGGTCGACGCCGAGGCCGTTGACCAGGAGGGCGGTGGGGTTGTTCAGGGTGCCGTCGGGGCTGAACCAGCGGCGGACGACGGGGGTGACGAGGACGGGCCGGCCGCCCGCGGCGCGGACGCCGTCCACCAGGGCTTCGAGGTTGGCGCGGTAGGTGGGGCCGTCGGTCGTCTTGTCGTTGTGGGCGAGCTGGACGAGGACCAGGTCGCCGGGGCGGACGCGCGGCTGGACGGTGGCCCACAGCCGCGGGTCCTGCCGGTAGGTGACCGTGCTCTCGCCGGAGTCGGCGTGGTTGGCGACGGACAGGCCCTTGCGGAGGTACTGCGGGAGCTGCTGGCCCCAGCCGGCGTAGGGGTCGCCGGGCTGGTCGCAGACCGTGGAGTCGCCGATCAGGAAGATCTGGCGGGCCCGGGCGGCCGGGGTGACGCGGATGCCGGCGAGCGCGGGGGCCGAGCCGCCGATGACGAGGTCCAGACCCGCGCTGCCGGCCGGGCCGGTCGGCTCGCCCTCGGGGGTACGGACGTCGACCGTGAAGCTGCGGGCGACGCGTTCACCGGCGGGAACCGCGGTCTCGGGGAGCAGGGCGCGCCGGGTCTCGCCGGTGACGCGGGTGCTGGACGCGGTCTCGCCACCGAGGACGACTTTCACGTCGTAGGTGCCGGGCGGGACGTCGAAGTGGCAGGTGCCGGCGGCGCAGTGCTCGATGCCGAGCGGGCGCGGCCCGCCGCCGGGTCCGCTGTCGGCGTGCGCGGGCAGGGCGGACAGCGCGGTCCCCAGGGTGACCGCCACCAGCGCGGCCGTACCGAAACGTCTCATTCCCGCTCCTCGATCACGACGACGTGGTCCGGCGGGGACCGTACCGCGTCCAGCAAGCGCTTTCTAGCCCTTTCCGGGATCTGACCCGACCCGGCTCACCCGGAGTCGACGGTCCGTCAGGTGCCGCGCGTCCACTGCTGGTTGGTGCCGCCGTTGCAGGTGTACGTGATGATCGCGGCGGAGTTGGCGGTGGACGCGCCGTTCACGTCCAGGCACTCGCCCGTGGCGCGGGAGGTGACGGTGACGTAGGAGCCGGTGGTGGTGAGCGACCACTGCTGGGCGGCCGACGAGGTGTCGCACCTCTCCTGCGTCACCGTGCTCGCGTTCTCCCGCAGGCACAGGGAGCTGTGCCGGGCCACCAGCTGGTGGTGGCCGCCGCCGAGGGGCTTGAACCAGAACCTCTGGTTGCCGCCGCCGTTGCAGTCGTACTGCTTGAGCTGGGCGCCCGCCCACTGCGACTGGCCGGTGACGTCCGCGCACCGGCCGGAGTGCCGGGCGATGAGCGTGTGGTACGCGGCGCTGGTGCCGGTGACCGTCCCGGCGGCCGTGTCGACGGTGACCTCCGGGGTCCAGGACATCGACAGGGTGGTCGCGGTCGGGAAGGCCAGCGGCAGCCAGACGTAGCGCGAGTCGTTGACCGTGCCGCCGAAGGAGTTGCCCCAGCGGTCGCCGAGGTAGAGGTAGGAGGTGGCCGAGGCGCCCTGCACCGGCAGGACGTACGCGGTCTGGGAGCCGTAGCCGGTCGCGTCGCCCGCATCGGCCATGGCCGACCAGGGGCCGGCGAGGCTGGTCGCGGTGGCGTACCGCTGCTGGTTGGGGTTCCAGCCGGTCGCGCCGGAGGTCAGCATGAAGTAGACGCCGTTGCGCTTGAACAGGGCGGGCGCCTCGCGGTGGCCGCCCGGCCACGGGTTGGCGACCAGGCTCGCGACGCCGGTGTAGTCGGCGGTGAGCCGGTAGATGTGCAGGTCGTAGTTCTCGCGGGCGGCGGAGATCATGTAGCCGGTGCCGTCGGTGTCGGTGAAGACCGTGATGTCGCGGGACATGTGCTGCCCGAGCGGGCGGAAGCTGCCCCGCCAGGTGTAGTTCCCGTCGACGGTGTCGGAGACGGCGACGGCGGCGCGGGCCTCGCTGTAGTCGCTGCCGTTCTCCTTGTGCATCCACATCACGAACGTGCCGGTGGCCGCGTTGTACATCACCTTCGGCCGCTCGATGTTGGCGACGGCCAGTTCGGGGTGGGTGGCCTGGGTCAGGACGTGGTTCCTGAACTCCCAGTTCCGCAGGTCGGTGGAGCGGTAGGCGTCGACGTAGCGGAAGGTGTTGTCGGCGTTGCGGTGCTCACCGAACCAGTAGTAGTACGAGCCCGCCTTGATGATCCCGCCGCCGTGGGCGTGCACCGGGTTGCCCGAGGTGTCGGTGAACTGGGTGCCGTTGACGACGGTCTGCGGTGCCGCCTGAGCGGGGCCGGCGGCGGCGAGGGCGCCGAGCAGGGTGAGACAGAGGGTGAGGAGGAGCGCGTACGCACGTCTCATCTCAGTCCTCCGCCCGTGCCGGTGTGTCGGCGACCGGGACGCCGAAGTCGGGGGTGCCGTCCGGCTTCCAGCCGAGCTTCTGCACGCGCGTGTGCCGGTTGGGGTCGTTCAGCGGATCGCCGGTGATCTCCTTGTACTGGCGGGCGTGGTAGACGAGGACGTCGGTGCGGCCGTCCTCGGCGACGGTGAAGCAGTTGTGGCCGGGGCCGTACTGCCGGGTGGCGTCGTTGCTGGTGAAGACGGGCGTCGGGGACTTCGACCAGCTCGCCGGGTTCATCAGGTCGCTGCGGGCGTCGGCGGTCAGCAGGCCGACGCAGTAGTGGTGGTCGGTGGCGCTCGCGGAGTAGGTCATGAAGACACGGCCGTTGCGCTGCAGGACGTACGGGCCCTCGTTCACCTTGAAGCCGACGCACTCCCAGTCGTACTCGGGTGTCGTGAGGCGTATCTGCGGGCCGGTCAGGGTCCACGGGTTCGCCATCCTCGACAGCCAGACGGCGGTGTTGTTGTCCATGCCGGGCTCGTGCTGGGCCCAGGCGAGGTAGCGGGTGCCGCGGTGGGTGAAGGTGGTGGCGTCCAAGGAGAAGGTCTCCCAGGCGGTCTTGATCTGCCCCCGCTCCACCCAGGTGCCCTGGAAGGGGTTGGGGTGGGCGTTCTCCAGGACCCAGATGCGGATGCGCCACACGTCCTCGGCGGGCGCGGCGGCGAAGTAGACGTACCACTTGCCGTCCACGCGGTGCAGTTCCGGCGCCCAGATGTGCGCGCCCATGTCACCGGTGGGGCGGGCCCGCCAGATGACCGACTCGGCCGCCGTGGACAGGCCGTTGAGGGTACGGGAGCGGCGCAGGACGATCCGGTCGTACTCGGGGGCGGTGGCCGTGAAGTAGTAGAAGCCGTCGGTGTGCCGGTTGATGTGCGGGTCGGCGCGGTTGCGGACCAGGGGGTTCACGTACGGGGCCGCCTCGGGGGATGCGGCGGGCCCGGCCGCCTGGACGACGCCGGGCACCGCGGCCAGGGCGCCGGCGGCCGCGGCTCCCTTGAACAGCAGTCGTCGGCTGGGCTCTTGGGGCAGGACGTGCTCGCGGCTCATACGGACTGCCTCTCGTGGGGGACGAGTCGTGGGGAGGAGCTTGACGGTCGTGGGGACGAGCTTGGCACCGAGGGGGACGAGCTCGACGGTCGATCGACATGTCGAACGTCATCTGTCATTCCGAACGCCGACAAGGTAAGGGCGTACCGCTGGGCGGTCAACGGGTCCGACGGAGGCGGCACTCCCGCGCCCCGTCGATCCGTTCACGAGGTGGACACACTCGGGCGGGGGATCCGGCCCCGGCTCGACTACCGTCGACGGCATGACCAGCACCTTCCCCCTCGCCGATGCGCTCGCCTCCACAACCGTCGTCCTCGACGGCGGCATGTCCAACCAGCTCGAGTCCGCCGGACACGACCTGAGCGACGAGCTGTGGTCCGCACGGCTGCTCGCCGAGCGGCCCGAGGCGGTCACCGAAGCGCACCTGGCCTACTTCGAGGCGGGCGCGGACGTCGCCATCACCGCCAGCTACCAGGCCACCTTCGAGGGGTTCGCGAAGCGCGGCATCGACCGCGAGGAGGCGGCCCGGCTGCTCGCGCTGAGCGTGGAGCTGGCCCGCCGGGCCGCGGCGCGGGCCCGCGACCGGGGTGTGACACGGCCGCTGTGGGTGGCCGCGTCGGCCGGCCCCTACGGGGCGATGCTCGCGGACGGCTCCGAGTACCGGGGCCGCTACGGGCTGAGCGTCGACGAGCTGGAACGTTTCCACCGGCCGCGGCTGGAGACGCTGGCCGCGGCCGGGCCCGATGTGCTGGCGCTGGAGACGGTCCCCGACGCCGACGAGGCGGCGGCCCTGCTGCGGGCGGTGCGCGGGCTGGGGGTGCCGGCCTGGCTGTCGTACACCGTGGACGGCACCCGCACCCGAGCGGGGCAGCCGCTGGAGGAGGCCTTCGCGCCGGCCGCCGACGCGGACGAGATCATCGCGGTCGGCGTCAACTGCTGCGCCCCGCACGACGTCGACGCGGCCGTGGAGACCGCGGCGCGGGTGACGGGCAAGCCGGTGATCGTCTACCCCAACAGCGGTGAGGCCTGGGACGCCGAGGCCCGCGCCTGGCGGGGCCGCACCACCTTCACCCCGGACCAGGTCCTCGGCTGGCGCGACGCCGGGGCCCGGCTGATCGGCGGCTGCTGCCGGGTGGGCCCGGAGGCGATCGCGTCGATCGCGGCGACGCTGACGCCGTGACCCCGGCGTTCCGGGGGACCGCCACCGCGGGCGGCAGCGGACCCGCGGGCGGCGGGGGCGGGGCGGCCGTCGGGGCGGGGCGGGGTGGCCGGGGCTGGCGCCGGGCGTACCGGTACGGCGGCCCGGCCGGTCGGGGGCGGGGGGTATGGGCAGCGGGGTCGTGGGCGAGTAACCCCACAGGGCACGGCAACCCGGTCAGGGACGGGCACCCACGGGGCACGGCAGCCCGGTCAGGGGCGGGCACCCACGGGGCACGGCAGCCCGGTCAGGGGCGAGGCGCGGTTCGTGCGGTCGCGGAGCGGGAGCCAGGCAGTCGCTGAGGCGGCGGCCCGGCAGCCGGCCGGACAGGCCGGTGCGACGCCCGACTCGGCACGTGAGCGCGTGAGTTGACGCAGCTGCTCACCGCCGCCGAGTAGACCTGGAGACGGTGATCAGTACCGGCGGGCGCCCGAGGAGCGGCGGAACCGCCGTACCGCCGACCGCAGTTCCGCACCGCGCGTGGGTGACACGGGAGCCGGGGCCGGGCCCGACGCGGGTGTGGACTCCCGGGCGAGGGCGTCGGCCGCGGCCCACAGCGCCAGCTCGGCGTCCCGCGGACCGTACGCCGTGTAGGGCGCGCGCACCGCGGGGGAACCGTCCGCCCCCGGCTCGGTCGTCTCGCCGAAGACGCGCACCGGGTGAGCGGAGTCCCACGGCTCCCAGCCCGGGTCCCCGTCGGTGACGAACCGCACCCAGGCCCGGTGCATCCGCTCGGCCAGTTCCCGCGGGGCGCCCCGGCCGGCCAGCTTCGCCGACTCCGGCACGTCACCGCTGTCGAACACGAAACCGAGCTCCAGCGCGTGGCAGGCGCCGAGGCCGGGCAGCCGGGAGGGCCAGGCGAACTCGTAGACGTACGACGTGCCGGGGCGGGCGTCGGCCAGGCCGTGCAGCGGACGGCGCAGCAGGTGGTCGGTGATCATCTGGCCGACGATCTCGGCGGTGCCGGCGTCGGGCCGCAGGGCGCGGTAGCCGCGCGGAACTTCGTGGCCGGCGTGGCAGCGGGCCATGGCACCGGCGAGGGCGACGGCGCCGAGCCGGTCGACGCGCTCCAGCAGGCCGCCGGGGACCAGCCACAGCCGGTACTCGTCACGGGTCCAGCCCATGAGCAGTTCGGCGCCGGCCGCGGCCCCGCCGTCGACCAGCGCTTCGAGCGGGTCGCGGGGGACGAGGTCGCCGTCGACGACGATCCCGAAGGCGGGTCCGCCGAGGACGGGGCCGCCGAGCCGGCCCACCTCGGCCTGGGTGCGCAGCAGCAGCTCGCGGTCGACGGCGGCGAAGGCCTCGGCGGTGGCGGGGATCCGCAGCCGGGCGGCCATCCGGCGCACCATGCGCCGCACCTTGTCCCGGTCGGCCGCCTCGGGCGCCCCGCTCTGCAGGACGGCCCGCCGGAACAGGCCCTGGGCCTGCGGCGCGGCGACCAGGGCGCCGGTGCTGATGGCGCCGGCGGACTGCCCGGCCAGGGTGATCCGGTCCGGGTCGCCGCCGAAGGCCTCGATCGTCTCGCGCACCCAGCGCAGGGCGGCGAGCTGGTCGCGCAGACCGGCGTTGGCGGGGGCGTCCGGGAACAGTCCGTAGCCCTCGACGCCGAGCCGGTAGTTGACCGACACGCAGACGACGCCGTCCCGCGCGAAGGTGCGTCCGTCGTACACCGGCACACCGGAGGAGCCCCTGGTCAGCGCGCCGCCGTGGAGCCAGACGAGCACCGGGAGGCGGGCTGCGGGGCCCGGCTCGGGCGTCCACACGTTGAGGTTGAGACAGTCGTCGCCGGGCACGACCGGGTCGGACAGGTACTGCGCGAAGGCCTCGGAGTACGGCGGTCTGGGCGGGGTGGGTCCGAAGGCGAGGGCGTCCCGGATCCCGTGCCAGGGCTCGGGCGGGACCGGCGGCCGGAAGCGGCGGGGGCCGAAGGGGGGTGCCGCGTACGGGATGCCCCGGAACACGGCGACACCGTGCTCGTACCGGCCGCGTACGGCCCCGTACGGCGTGCGCACCACAGGGCCGGCCCGGTCCGCTGCCCGGTCCCCGGTTCCGCCGGCTGCCCGGCGTCCTGTCCCGTCTGCTGTCCGGTCTCCCGTCCCGTCTGCCGCCGCCATCCGCCACCAGCTCCTCGCGCGCTGACGCTCCGTTCATGTCAGAGCATCGCATCGAGTGGATCTATTCCGCGGAAGGACGACGGGGGGGCGGCACGGGCGGCGGCGGGGCCCGGGCGAGGGCCGATTCCGGCGCTTGCGTGATTGCCCGCACCCGCCCCCGCACCTACGGTAGAAGGCGCTTTCACCGACCGGTTCTGATCGTCCGGCACATGTCAGGAGCCCCATGCCCAGCGTCCGGTTGCCCAGGGCCGTGTTCGCGATGGACCCGGTGCATCTCCCGCGTCTGTTCCCGGATCCGCTGATGGCCCGGCTGCGGGGGACGGCCGAGCTCGACCCCGCGCTGGTCGTACGGGACTTCGCCGATCCGGCGGCGGCCGGGGCGCTGGCCGGCGCGGACGTCCTGATCACCGGCTGGGGCTGCCCCCGGCTCGACGAGCGCGCCCTGGCCGCCGCCCCCGGGCTGCGGGCGGTGCTGCACGCGGCGGGCTCGGTGCGCTCGCTGGTGGGCGACGTCCTGTGGCGGCGCGGGGTGACCGTCTCCAGCGCGGTCACGGCCAACGCGCTGCCGGTCGCCGAGTACACGCTCGCGATGATCCTGCTGACCGGGAAGGACGCCTTCGGGCACCGCGAGCGCTACCGCGCCGGGCACCCCTTTCCGTCGCCCGCCGAGACCGCCGCCCTCGGCAATCTGGGCCGCCGCGTCGGTGTCGTCGGCGCCTCGCGGGTGGGCCGCCGGCTGCTGGAGCTGCTGCGGCCGTTCGACTTCGAGGTGCTGCTGTACGACCCGTACGTGGGCGCCGCCGAGGCCGCCGCGCTGGGTGCGCGCCTGGTCTCGCTGGAGGAGCTGCTGCGCGGCAGTGACACCGTCACCCTGCACGCGCCGGACATCCCCGAGACCCGCCACATGCTGGACCGGGCCGCACTCGCCCTGATCCGGGACGGCGGCGTGCTGGTCAACACCTCGCGGGGCGCCCTGGTCGACCAGGAAGCGCTCGTCGGGGAGCTGGTGTCGGGGCGGCTGAGCGCGGTTCTCGACGTGACCGACCCCGAGCCGCTGCCGCCCGGCTCGCCGCTCCACACGCTGCCCAACGTGTTCCTGACCCCGCACATCGCGGGCTCGCTCGGTAATGAGCTGGCGCGCCTCGGCGGGGTCGTCGTGGAGGAGCTGGAGCGGCTGGCGCGGGGCCTGCCACCGGCCCACGAGGTACGCCACGCGGACCTGACCAGGGTCGCCTGACAGCCGCACCTCACGCCCCTGGCCCCTCACCGGGCACCCTCGCCCCACGGCGTTGCGAGAGTTCACGCGGGCGCACTCCGCCGATTCCCCTCTCTTCACGACTCCCCCGCACCCACCTAAGGTAGGAAGCGCTTTCTATGCGGTCGTGGTCACGGCCCCGCAGCCGCCTGCGGGTCGTGACGTTCGAGGGCCCTCGGGCGGGCCGGAGGGGTGGGTTCCGATGGGCCGAACGGCACGTTCGAGCACGACGGCCGGTCCGACGCTGGCGGTGGTGGCCCGGGAGGCGGGGGTGTCCGTGCCGACCGCGTCCAAGGTGGTCAACGGCCGCGAGGACGTGGCGCCCGAGACCCGCCGCCGGGTCACCGAGGCCCTGGTCCGCCTCGGTTACGTGCGCCGGCCGCGGTTCGACGCGGCGCGCACCCCGGGCATGGTGGACCTCGTCGTGCGCTCCCTGGCCAGCTCCTGGTCGGGGGCGGTGCTGCACGGCGTGGAGGAGGCGGCGCACGACGCCGGGCTGGACGTCGTCGTCTCGGCGGCGCTCTCCCGCAACCGGGCCGGGCGCCCCGAACGCGGCTGGCTGGACAAGCTGTCCGCGCGCGGCTCGGCCGGGGTGCTGTTCGACCTGCCCGAGCTGACCGAGGCGCAGTACACCTGGCTGGAGCAGCACCGCATCCCGTTCGTGATGATCGACCCGCTGCTCGAACCGCCGCCCGGCGTGGTGTCGGTGGGGGCGGCGAACTGGCAGGGCGGGGTGATGGCGACCGAGCACCTGCTGTCCCTCGGCCATGAGCGGATCGCCGTGCTCGCCGGCCCCCGGCGCACGCTGTGCGGCGGGGCGCGGCTGGCGGGCTACCGGTCGGCGCTCGCCTCGGCTGGGCTGCCGCACCGGCCCGAGTACATCCGGCACACCGGGCCCGACGAGGCCGCCGCCCGGCGGCAGGCGCGGGAACTGCTCGACCTGCCGCAGCCGCCGACGGCCGTCTTCGCCTGCTCGGACCGCATGGCCCTCGGTGTCTACGAGGCCCTGGCCGAACGGGGGTTGCGGGTGCCCGACGACCTGAGCGTCGTCGGCTTCGACGACCTCCCCGAGGCCCGCTGGGCCTCCCCCGCCCTCACCACCGTCCGCCAGCCCGTCTCCGAGATGGCCGCCACCGCCCTGCGCCTCCTGGTCCGCCTGATGGACGGCGACCGCCCCGAGAGCACCCGCACGGAGCTGTCGACCCGTCTGATCGCGCGCGAGAGCACGGCGGCGCCACGGGACTGAGGCCGAGCGGGCGGGCCTCGTCCCGCCGTCGGCTCACTCCGTCAGCCCGGCCGCCCAGGCGAGGCCGCCGCGCAGATGCTCGCGGAAGGCGGGGTCGGCGTACGCCTCGGCGGCGTGGCCGAGGGCGGTGTAGAAGACACGGCCGGCGCCCTGGGCGTGGCACCAGGCGAGGGGGTGGTCGGCGCCCATACCGCCGCCCTCGTAGGAGGACTCGTCGGCGCCGACCAGGACGCGGACCGTGCCGCGGGGGTTGGTGCGGAAGTCGTACCACTCGTCGGTGAACTTCCATACGGCGGGCAGGTGCCGGGTGGCCGGATGGGCGCGGTCCTCCACGAGGGCCCTGCCGGGCTGGAGGGCGGGGTGCCGGTCGAAACGGGCGCCCAGCAGCCGCTCGTAGTAGGGCCACTCGTACTCCGTGCAGGCGGCGGCGTGGACGCCCACGAACCCGCCGCCCGCCTCCACGTACTCCGCCAGCCGCTCCCGCCCGGCCGGCGTCAGCACCTCGCCGCTGGTGGAGAGGAAGACGACGGCGGCGTATCCGGCCAACGGCGCCTCCAGGGCCGCCGGGTCCTCGGTGTGGTCGACGCCGTAGGCACCGAGCGCGCGGACAGCCGCGACGGCGGCGGGGATGGAGTCGTGGCGGTAGTCGGTGGTGCGGGTGAAGACGAGCAGTCTGGGGGCCATGTGACGACCTTAAGCCGGGGCGGGGCACGGCCTCGGGGGGAGTGGGCGATCGCGAGATTCCCGGCGCACACGGCGCGCTGAGGGCTCAACGTGCCCGGCGTGTGCGGTGTGCCGGGGGGCTCGGCGGCTTGGCGCCCTCGGCCGCGCTCCCGCACTCCCCCCGCCCCTCCCGGACAGGTGTCCCCGCCCGGCTCAGCCGCCCGCGTCCACGTCGTTGTCCGGCGCCCCGTCGCCCTCCGGAGGAAGGTCGCCGCGCTCCACCGGCGGCTCGGCGCCGCCCTGACCCTCCGGCAGCAGGGCGTCGAGTTCGTCCGTGGTGGGGTGATGGGCACCGAGGGCGGCCTCGCGCAGCACGTCGCGGCCGACCTCGGGGCCGGCGCCGACCCGGACGACGTGACCGTCCTTCGGGACGGCGTACTCACGCTGGTCACCGGAACTGCGGTACCAGGCCTCGCCGTCCTTCCGGCATGCGGTCCGCCCGCCGGAGACATCACCGGCCGGCAGCTCCGGGCAGGTGGCCGCGGTCATCTCGCCCCGGTCGACGCGCAGGTGGATCTGGCCGCCGGTGGACCGGGAGACGTAGACCGCCGAGTAGCCGTCGCCGCCGTACACGCCGACGGACTGCCGGGCCACGGTGAAGCCGTCGGCCTCGATGGCGTAGACGTGCTCGGGCGCGATCCCCATCGCGCGGGCGCGGGAGGCTACGTCGTCCGGGTCCGCGGCGCGGCGCTCGTCGCCGCAGCCGGTCAGGAGCAGTGCGGGCAGCAGTAAGGAGGCGTACGGCAGGGCACGCGGCAGACGGGTCATGCCCCTCATCTTTCCGCACAGGTGTTCCACGACCGGGTGGGGCCCGGCGTACTCTCGGCGGCGATGGACGCGATCCCGGCACCTCTGGACCACCTCGGGGCCGCCACCCCCGATCTCGCGGCGACGGTGGCCGAGTTCACCCGGCGGACCGGGGTCGCACCGACCGCCGGAGGCACCCACTCCGGCCTCGGCACCCGCAACCATCTGGCCGGCCTGGGCGGCGGCGCCCATCTGGAGATCATCGGCCCCGACCCGGAGCAGTCCGTTCCGTCCGGCCCCCGCCCGTTCGCGGTGGACGCGCTCACCGGCCCCCGCACGGTCACCTGGGCGCTGCGCACCACCGACCTGGACGCGGCCGTCACCACCGCCCGCGCCCGCGGCTACGACCCGGGCCCCGCCCACGCGATGAGCCGCCGCACCCCCGACGGCACCCTCCTCGCCTGGCGGCTGACGGACGGCGTCGCCGCGCACCCCGCGCGCGCCCGTCACCTTCGACTGACCACCGGAGCTCGTCCGCAGCGCGTTGGACGCGACCGCGCCCCTGGGGTATAGTCGATCTTGCCCGGCCGCCGGAGAACACCGGTCACCGGTCAGGCGTTGGTGGTCCAAGGAAAGACGCCCCGCTTCCTGCGGGGAGATGCAGGTGCAAGGCCTGCCCGGCGCTCCGAGAAGAGCCCCTGTTCCTCCGTTCGGAGGGACGGGGGCTCTTGGCGTTCGGCCGTGTCGCGCGAGGTCGCCGGCCGGCGGCTGTCGGCTGTCGGCTGTCCGATTCCTTCAATACACCGCGCCACCGCCCTGCCTATGGTGGCCGCATGAGTCCACGTTTCGATGCCATCGGTCTGGTCGTCTCCGACATGGCCGCCTCCGTCGCCTTCTACCGCCGCCTGGGCTTCGCGTTCCCCGAGGGAGCCGAGAAGCTGCCGCACGCGGAGGCCGAACTGCCCGGCGGGCTGCGGCTGATGCTGGACGTCGAGGAGACCGTGAAGTCCTTCCACCCCGGCTGGCAGCCACCGTCCGGGACCGCCTCCCGGGCGTCGCTGGCGCTGCGCTGCGACAGTCCCGCCGAGGTCGACGCGGTGTACGAGGAGCTGGTGGGCGCCGGTCACCACGGCGAGCTGAAGCCGTGGGACGCCGTGTGGGGGCAGCGGTACGCCGTCGTGCACGACCCGGACGGCAACGGCGTCGACCTGTTCGCGCCGCTACCGGCCCAGTAGCCGCCCGAGCGGGAGACCCGTCAGCTCCTTGACGTCCCGCGCCAGGTGGGCCTGGTCCGCGAAGCCCGCCCGGGCCGCCGTCTGTGCGAACGGCAGACCGGCCCGGGCCAGCGCCAGGGCCCGCTGGAGACGCAGCACGCGGGCCAGCGTCTTGGGGCCGTAGCCGAACGCGGCGAGCGAGCGGCGGTGCAGGGTGCGGGCGCCGAGGCCCAGCTCGTCGGCGGTGGCGGCGACCGGGCGGCCCGCGGCCAGGGCCGCGACCAGGCGGCGCAGCAGCGGATCGGGCCGTTCCGCGGTGGCGGCGAGCCGCGCGGCCGCCGCCTCCAGGCCGCTCATCGGGTCGGACGCCGCCTCGATCAGGGCGCGCAGCCGCCGTACCTGTGTGGCCGGGCGCAGCTCGGCCAGGTCGACCCTGCGGTCACGCAGCTCGTGCGCGGGGACGCCGAGCAGGGCGGGGGCGACACCGGGCGGGAAGCGGACGCCGGCCCAGGGCACGGGCGGGCCGTCGGGGACGTACGCGCGGGTGTCGGGCCCGGCGACCGACAGCCGGCCCTCGCTCCACAGCAGGTCCATGCAGCCGTCCGGCAGCACCCGCCCGAGCCCGGTCCCGGCCGGGGTGTTCGTCCACACCGTCGCCTCGACCAGCGACGACACCCGTTCCGTGTACACGCGGCCAGCTTACGCGCGCCCCTGTGCGCGCCCTTGTGCGCGCTCCTGCCCCGCCCGGGTCCGTGCCCGGTGCTCCTGCGGGCTCACCCCGTACACCCGTTTGAACGCGCTGGACAGGGCGAAGGCGCTGCCGTAGCCGACGTGGCGGGCGATGGCCTCCAGGGTGTCGTCGGTCTCCCGCAGCCGGTCCGCGGCGAGGGCCAGCCGCCGGCCGGTGAGGTGGCTCATCGGGGGCTCGCCGACCAGCTCGGTGAAGCGGCGGGCCAGCCCGGCGCGGGAGACCCCGCACTTGGCGGCGAGCGTGGCCACCGTCCACGGGTGCGCCGGGTCGTCCTGCAGCAGCCGCAGCGCCCGGCCGACCACCGGGTCCCCCATCGCCCGGTACCAGCCGGGCGGCTCCGCCTCCGGCCGGGCGAACCAGGCCCGCAGCGCGGCGATCACCAGCAGGTCGAGCAGCCGGTCGAGGACGACCTCCTGGCCCGGCGCGTCGCGGGTGATCTCCTCGGCGAGCAGCGGGGTCAGCGGGCAGTCCCAGACACCGGCGGTGAGGGTGATCAGCGGGGGCAGCGTGTCCAGCAGGCCGGCGCCGATCTCGCCGGGCCACTGGTAGGTGCCGATCAGCAGCACGGCGCTGCCGTCGGCCCGGTCGCCCCAGGTGCGCACGCCCAGGTCCATGGAGCCGTTCAGCGGGCGGCCGTCGGGGTACCGGCACCGGCCGCCCGGCAGGATCAGCGCCTGCGGGGCGGTGCCGGGGTCGTCGGCGCAGGTGTACGGGTCGGGGCCGCGGGCGATGGCCAGGTCACCGGCGGTCAGCCGCACCGGTTCGCCCGTCTCCGGGGTGATCCAGGCGTCGCCGCGGGCCATCACCATCACCGTCAGCGGCGCCCGGTCCGCCACCCGTACCGCCCACGGCGGGTCGAAGCAGGCCCGGATCATGAAGGCGCCGCGGGCGCGGGGACCCGCGAGCAGGGCTGCGAGGGCGTCCATGCGGTCAGCGTAGACGCGCGCTTATGGGGATGAGCCGTTCGGCGATGGGACCGGACGGACGGCGGCGGTTGACTGGCGGCATGACAGCGAACAGCGTGACGCGGACGACGGACACGATGGATTTGACGGATGCGACGAAGACCACGGAGACGACAGACACGGCGAACCCGGCGAACACGAACGACGCGGTGATCACGGTCGGGAAGCGGCCCGAGGGGATGACCGTCGTGGTGACGGGTGCGACCGGCCGCAGCGGGCGCCGGGTCGCCGAGGCGGCGCGGGCGGCCGGGCTGACCGTACGGCCGGCCTCGCGCGCCCACGGCTTCGACTGGGACCGTCCCGCCGGCTGGGCGGACGTGCTGCGGGGCGCGGACGCGGCGTACCTGGCGCACCCGGCGGACGTGGGCGCCCCGGCGGCCGCCGAGGCGGTCGGGCGGCTGGCGCGGGAGGCGGTCGCGCTCGGGGTGCGGCGGCTGGTGCTGCTGTCGGCGCGCGGCGAGGACCAGGCCAAGGCCACCGAGGAGGCGCTGCGCGTGCCGGGCGCCCGGTGGACGGTCGTACGGGCCGCGTGGTTCGCGCAGAACTTCAGCGAGGGGCCGCTGGCGGACGAGCTGCGGCAGCGCGGGGAGCTGGTGTTTCCCGGCGGCGAGGTGGCGGAGCCCTTCGTGGACCTGGGGGATGTCGCGGACGTGGTGGTGGCCGCGCTGACCGGGGGCGACCGGTACGCGGGGCGGGTGCTGGAGGTGTCCGGGCCGCGGCTGCTGACGTTCGGGGAGGCGGTGGCGGAGGTCGCGCGGGCGGCCGGGCGGGAGCTGGCGTACCGGCCGGTGGCGGCGCGGGCGTACGGCGAGCGACTGGCCGCGTTCGGATACCCGCCCGAGGAGGTCACGTATCTCGTCGACCTCTTCGCGTCCCTGCTGGACGGCAGGAACGCGCACCTCTCGGACGGGGTGCGCGAGGTGCTGGGCCGCGAGCCGCGCGACTTCGCGGCGTACGCGGCGCGGGCCGCGGCGGCGGGCGTCTGGGTGGCGGACTGACCGGCCGCCCCCGTCCGCCGCCTCAGTCCTGCGGCGGGTGCTCGCCCTTCGGCGCGCTCTTGGCGTGGGCGCGCAGGCGGGCCGTGACGTCCTCCGGGGGCAGGAAGCGGGACCAGCGTTCCGGGAACTCGGAGGGCATGTCGGGGTCGTCGGGGTCGGCCTCGCGGGCGGCCGCGGCGGCACGGGCGACGTACTCGGCGACCTGCGCCTCGCGCATCCGCTCGTTGGCCTCGCGGGCCGCGGCGGTGGCGGCGGCCGGCCAGACGCGGTCGATGGCGGCGTTCATGGCGGCGCCGACGAGGACCGCGAAGGCGGACACGCCGATCCACAGCAGGACGGCGACGGCGGCGGCCAGCGAGCCGTAGATCGTCGCGCCCTCGATGGTGCTGGTGAGGTAGATGCGCAGCAGGAAGCTGCCGAGGACCCACATGCCGAGGGCGACCAGGGCGCCGGGCACGTCCTCGATCCACGGGGAGCGGACGGGCACGGACACGTGGTAGAGCGTCGTCAGGAAGACGATGGACAGGACGATCACCACGGGCCAGTACAGGACCTGGACGACCGTCGTCGACCAGGGCAGGATGCGCACGACCGCGTCCGGTCCGGCCACCATCAGCGGCAGTGCGACCGAGCCGATCAGCAGGGCCACGATGAACAGCAGGAACGCCATCAGCCGGGTCTTGACGATGCCGCGCACCCCGTCGAGGCCGTACATGACGGTGATGGTGTCGATGAAGACGTTCACCGCGCGCGAGCCCGACCACAGGGCGAACAGGAACCCTATCGAGATGACGTCGGGCCGGCCCCCGTTCATCACGTCGTCCAGGATCGGCTGGGCGATCTCGGTGACGCCCTTGTCGGACAGGACGGTCCGGGAGGCCTCCAGGAGGTTGGTCTCCAGGCTGCTGATGGTGTCGGTGCCGGTCCAGTCGTCGACGTAGCCGAGCAGGCCGATCATGCTGAGCAGCAGCGGCGGCACGGAGAGCAGCGTGAAGAACGCGGCCTCGGCGGCGAGCCCGAGGATGCGGTACTCGATGCAGGAGTTGACGGTGTCCTTGAGCAACAGCCAGGCGGTCCTGCGCTTGGAGACGTTCCGGTAGAGGGCACGCGCACGGTGGAGACGGCCGGAGGGCCGCTGGGGGATGTCACTTGCTGGCTGCACGACCCAACGGTATCCGCCGTACGAGGTCACGCTCACCATGGTCCTGCGGACGGCCCGGCGGGCGCGCCCCCGGCGGCCGCCCCCGCACCTTCGGGTGGGCAGCCCGCACCCCCGGGGCGGCCGGTCGCGGCGCGAGAGCGCCGGGCGGCCGCCGCCGGTCCACGGGTGACCAGGGGCGTACCGCGGGGTAGGTTCCCAGTCATGGCGCGCAGCACCCACACCGTGACCAATCAGCCCCCGCCGCTGGCCGACTACGACGTCTACGCGGCCGACCGGGCGCTCGTGGCGGCCGTCGAGCGGCATCTCGGCCACCTTGATCCGCGGCTGCTCGACGAGGCGCGCGCGGAGCTGTCGGGGCTCGGCCGGACCTCCGGGTCGGCACAGGTGCAGGAGTGGGGGGTGCTGGCGAACGAGCATCCGCCCCGGCTGCGCACCCACGACCGCTACGGCAACCGGATCGACGAGGTGGAGTTCCACCCGGCGTGGCACCGGCTGCTCGGCAAGGGTGTCTCGGCGGGGCTGACCGCGGCCTGGAACCGGCCCGGCGGGCATGTGCGGCGGGCGGCGGCCTTCCTGGTGTGGACGCAGGTCGAGGCGGGCAACTGCTGTCCGCTGTCGATGACCCACGCGGCGGTGCCCGCGCTGCGCGCCGATCCGGGGCTGGCCGCCGAGTGGGAGCCCCGGCTGACGTCCACGGTGTACGACCGTGACCTGCGGCCCGCGGCGCGCAAGGCGGGCGCGCTGTTCGGCATGGGGATGACCGAGAAGCAGGGCGGCAGCGACGTCCGCGCGAACACGACGGCGGCGACGCCGCTGGCCGAGGCCGGGACGTACGAGCTGACCGGGCACAAGTGGTTCTGCTCGGCGCCCATGTCGGACGGGTTCCTGGTGCTCGCGCAGGCCCCGGACGGGCTGACGTGCTTCCTGGTGCCGCGCGTGCTGGAGGACGGCAGCCGCAACGTGTTCCGCGTCCAGCGGCTGAAGGACAAGCTGGGCAACCGGTCGAACGCCTCCGCGGAGGTCGAGTTCGACGGGACCTGGGCGCGCCGGGTCGGCGAGGAGGGCCGCGGGGTGCGGACCATCATCGAGATGGTCGCGGCGACCCGCCTGGACTGTGTGCTGGGCTCGGCGGGGCTGATGCGGCAGGCCGTCGCGCAGGCGGTGCACCACTGCGCGCACCGGGAGGCGTTCGGCGGGAAGCTCGTCGACAAGCCGCTGATGCGCAACGTGCTGGCCGATCTCGCGCTGGAATCGGAGGCGGCGACGACGCTGGCGCTGCGGCTGGCGGCGGCCTGGGACGACGGCGGCGAGCAGGAACGTGCCTTCCTGCGGCTCGCGGTGCCCGCCGCGAAGTACTGGGTGACCAAGCGCTGCCCGGCGGTGGCGGTGGAGGCCGCCGAGTGCCTGGGCGGCAACGGGTACGTCGAGGAGTCCGGGCTGCCCCGGCTGGTGCGCGAGTCGCCGCTGAACTCGATCTGGGAGGGCGCGGGCAACATCCAGGCGCTGGACGTGCTGCGGGCGCTGCGGCGGGAGCCGGACGCGCTGAACGCCACGCTGACGGAGATCGGCCTGGCGCGCGGCGCCGATCACCGGCTGGACGGGGCGATCAAGAACCTGCTGACGGAACTCGCCGATCTGGAGGGCGTGGAGGCGCGCGCCCGGCGCGTGGTGGAGCGCCTCGCGCTGGTGCTGCAGGGTTCGCTGCTGGTGCGGTTCGCGCCGCCGGAGGTCGCGGACGCGTTCTGCGCCTCGCGGCTGGGCGGGGACTGGGGCGCGTCCTTCGGGACGCTGCCGCACACGCTGGATCTGGCGTCGGTGGTGGAGCGGGCGCGCCCCGTCGTCCCCTGAGCAGGCCGGACACGTCGACAGGGGTGGTGCTGCGCCGACACGGCACCACCCCTGCCCGCTGGCCCGTTGAGGCCACGAGCGCCGCACGGGCGACGTCGCTCAAGTTTCAATCAACGTATACGGGTTCACCAGGGTTGCAAGGGGTTGCAACTTATAAGGGCTCGGTGACCGGACTGTGCCCCTCCGTCCCCCGGCGAACGGCAGTATGGGACCCCCATCACCATGCGACCGGAAACCGTCGGCCGGAGGGCTTGACACCGGTTGCCCGAGAGGCAATTCCCCGGAGGACGACTGTGGCGAACTCGCCGTTACACATGACGCGACTCGCCGCCACCGACGCCGCCCGCGCGGCGCGAATGCTCAGCGAGGTGCGCGACGCCACCCTTTCCGGACAACGCGCGCCCTTCACTCCCCGACCGGTCATCGAGGAGTCCTGGGGGCGCATGCTGCGCAGCGGCGTGGATCCCGAGCACGATTTCCGGTCGCGCCTGCTCACCGCGGAGGAGGTCCGGCGCCGGCGTGAGGAGTCACCACTGCGGCATGTGATGCCGGTGTTGCGTGAGGGACTGGTGACGGTGGCCGACGCCGCGCACCACATCATGGTGGTCGCCGACGCGGACGGCCGGGTGCTGTGGCGGGAGGGCAGCGCGGCGGTGCTGCGCAAGGCGGACGCGCTGGGGTTCCTGCTGGGCGCCGACTGGCGGGAGACCACGGTCGGCACCAACGGGGTGGGCACCCCCGCGGTCGTCCGGCGGCCCGTGCAGGTGTTCGCCGCCGAGCACTTCGTACGGTCGCACGCCACCTGGACGTGCGCCGGCGCGCCGATCACCGACCCGCGGGACGGGCGGCTGATCGGCGTGGTGGATGTCAGCGGCCCGCTGGAGACCATGCACCCGGCCACCCTCGCCTGGGTGGACTCGGTGGCCAAGCTCGCCGAGGCCCGGCTGCGCGAGCTGCATCTGACGGCCCTGGAACGGCTGCGCGCGGTGGCCGCGCCGGCGCTGTCCCGGCTCGCCGGGCGGGCGCTGGTGGTGGACCGGGACGGCTGGACCGCGGCGGTGACGGGAATGCCGTACACCAACCGGATCGCGTTGCCCAAGTCGCTGACGGGGGGCCGCCGTTGGCTGCCGGGCCTCGGGGCGTGCACGGTCGAGCCGCTGGCCGGGGGGTGGCTGGTGCGGGCCGGCGAGGACGGGCCGCCGCCCCGGAGCGGCACCACCCGCGTCGTGCTGAACCTGGCACAGCCGCGCCGCTGGACGGTGACCGTCTCCGGCAGCCTGGGCGCGTGGACGCACGAACTGAGCCCCCGGCACGCGGAGTTGCTGTATCTGCTGGCCGTGCGCCGCTCGGGGCGCAGCGCGGCGGGGCTGGCCGAGGACATGTTCGGCGACGCCGCGCGCACGGTGACGGTGCGCGCCGAGCTGTCGCGGGTGCGGCGCTACCTCGGGGGGTTGCTGGAGCACCGGCCATATCGTTTCGCTGAGGACGTCGACGTGACCGTGGTGCCGCCCGCCGATCCGCGCGACCTGCTGCCCCACTCGACGGCCCCGGCGGTGATCAGGGCCCGGCAGGCGGCCGCGGTGCCCTGAAGCGCCGTGCGCGTCGCGACGGCCTACTCACCGACCGGCTTCGGCCGCCCGCCCCTGAGCCGGTCGGACGGACCGCGCCCCGGACCGTCGAAGATCGTTCGCGGGGCCGGCCCCCGCGGACGTTGCCCCGCTCGGGGGCAATTACGGGGTCTTCGTCCGCGGCCCCGCAGCCCTGCCGTAGCATCCCCCTACCGGCCACCCCACCTGCGCCATGCTGAACGTGCGGAACGCGCGGCGCAGTTGGCCCCTCGGGAGGACTGATGAAGCACCGCGGCCGACACCGCAGACGCAAACAGGGCAGGGCGCTGCGTGCGGCCCTGGCCGGGACCGCGCTCGCCCTGACCGCCGCCGCGACCATGATCAGTGCCTCCCAGGCGACCGACGGCGCCCGTCCGGGCCCGCTGCAGCCGCTCACCTCGGCTGCCGAGGTGAACGAGCTGCGTCTGCACGAGGAGACCTATCCGGCGGCTCCCGGACCGGCCGTCCGGATCGCGGACGTCGTCGCGGACGCCGACCGCGCGCTGCGCCCCGCCGCCGACTGCGCCGCCGCCGAGCGCGCCGCGCTGCCGGTGACGCCGGCGGCCGGCCGCGCCTGGTGCTGGGCCGAGGCCGACACCCGCGAGGCGCGGGCGGGGGCGCTCACCGGCTCCGGGGACGCCGACGACGACGGCCACTGGGGCGAGCACCGGGTGCTGCTCTCGGGCTGGAGCGACGCGCGGGGCCGGGCCCGGATCGCCGTGATCGACGCCGAGCGCATGACCTACGCCTGGGTGAGTCCCCTGGTGCCCGCGGACGGCGGGCGCTCGGTGCGGCCGCTCGTCTCACCGCTGTCCGGGCTGGTCTGGTACCAGGACAAGCTGCTGGCCACCGGGGACCGCGGCCGGACCCTCTACGTCTACGACATGGACCGCCTGCGCCGGGAGGCCGACGGCTTCACGCTGACCGCCGTCGCCGCGTACCGCCTGACCGGCGCGGCCCGCATCGGCGCGCTCTCCCTGGACCGCAGCACCGCGCCCGACAGCCTCGCGGTGAGCGAGGCGGTCCCGGCCGACGCCGACCGGCCCGCCCGGCTGTGGCGCTACGCCCTGGAGACCGACACCACCGGCCCCGGCGCCGGGCTGCCGGAGCCCTCGCCGGTCGAGGTGTACGAGACGGAGGCGGCCTCCGGTGCGCACGGCGTGCTCGCCCACCGCTCCCGCTGGTACCTGGCCCGCGGCGACGGCGCCTTCGAGGGGCACGGGACGCTGGTCCGGCTGGACGGGGACCGCGCGGAGTCGGCGCAGTGCGGCCCGGACGGCACCTACCAGTGCTGGAGCGGACCGGCCGGGGCCCTGTCCTACTGGGAGGAGACCGGGGAGGTCTGGTCGCAGTCGGGGCGGACGCTGTTTTCGCTGGGGCTGAACACGATCGACAGCTCGCTGGAGTAGATGGTTCGCTGAGGGACATGCCGAACATCCCCGTGACCACCTGGTCCCTGGAGCAGACCGCGCCGAGCGACCTGCTGCCCGCCGCCGAGCCCGAGGGCGACATCCGCGTCGTGCGCGCCGAGGTGCCCTCGCCCGAGTTCAGCCGCTTCCTCTACACCGCGGTGGGCGGGGACATCCGCTGGACGGACCGGCTGAGCTGGACCTACGCCCAGTGGCAGGAGGAGCTTGAGCGGCCGGGCGCGGAGACCTGGGTGGCGTACGACCGGGGCACGCCGGCCGGGTACGTCCAGCTGGACCCGCAGGACGAGGGCGTGGTGGAGATCCTCCACTTCGGGCTGCTCCCGGCCTTCCGGGGCCGCCGGATCGGCGGACATCTGCTGTCGTACGGCACCGCGCGCGCCTGGGATCTCGCCGACCGCTGGCCGCAGCGGCCGCCGACGAAGCGGGTGTGGCTGCACACGTGCAGCAAGGACGGCGAGTTCGCGATGGAGAACTACCTGCGCCGGGGCTTCAAGCTGTTCGACACCAGGGTCGAGGAGGAGGCGGAGGTCGCCACGCCCGGTCCCTGGCCGGGCGCGTACCCTGCCTGAGCGGGGAGTACGCCCCGCGGAGCCGCGCGCGCACCCTCGTCCGGCGGGCCGCATACCGCGCCTGACCTGGGACGACAAGGCCCTCTGCGGCCGATGTGACCGACGACACCCCTGTCTTGCTCTGCGAGACAGGGGTGTCCGCATCCCGGACGAAGCTGGACTGTGTCCAGATCGCCATGACACGCTTCCGTCATGTCTGGAACTGGAATCGCCTTGGTGAGTCGACGGCACGTCGACCTCGGCCGCATGTCCAGCGCCATCTGTCCGGCGCGCTGACAGCAAGCCAGCATCCCGGTTCCCTCCCTTCCGTCTGCCCTCGCGCGACGATGCGCACGTATGCCTCAACGCGCCTGTACGCGCAGGTCAGCACCGCTTCCGCCTGTCCCGAAGGACGTATCCACCATGGCCGCCAACCCGCAGAACCCTGCCGCCGCGACTCCCCGCCGCAAGGTGAGCCGTCACCGCGGTGAGGGTCAGTGGGCCGCGGGTCACTTCACCCCGCTCAACGGCAACGAACAGTTCAAGAAGGACGACGACGGTCTCAATGTGCGGACACGCATTGAGACGATCTACTCCAAGCGCGGCTTCCACTCCATCGACCCCAACGACCTGCGCGGCCGGATGCGCTGGTGGGGTCTGTACACCCAGCGCAAGCCCGGGATCGACGGCGGCAAGACCGCGATCCTGGAGCCCGAGGAGCTGGACGACGAGTACTTCATGCTGCGCGTCCGCATCGACGGCGGCCGGCTCACCACGCGGCAGCTGCGCGTCATCGGCGAGATCTCGCAGGAGTTCGCGCGCGGCACCGCCGACATCACCGACCGGCAGAACGTCCAGTACCACTGGATCCGGATCGAGGACGTGCCCGAGATCTGGAACCGCCTGGAGGCCGTCGGCCTGTCCACCACCGAGGCCTGCGGTGACACGCCCCGCGTGATCATCGGCTCGCCGGTGGCCGGCATCGCCGAGGACGAGATCATCGACGGCTCCCCGGCCATCGAGGAGATCCACCGGCGGGTCATCGGCAACAAGGCCTTCTCGAACCTGCCGCGCAAGTTCAAGTCCGCGATCTCCGGCTCGCCGCTGCTGGACGTGGCGCACGAGATCAACGACGTCGCGTTCGTAGGTGTCGTCCACCCCGAGCACGGCCCCGGCTTCGACCTGTGGGTCGGCGGCGGCCTGTCCACCAACCCGAAGATCGGCGTGCGGCTCGGCGCCTGGGTGCCGCTGGACGAGGTCCCGGACGTCTTCGAGGGCGTCATCTCGATCTTCCGCGACTACGGCTACCGGCGGCTGCGCAACCGCGCCCGCCTGAAGTTCCTGGTCGCCGACTGGGGCGCGGAGAAGTTCCGCCAGGTGCTGGAGGACGAGTACCTGAAGCGGAAGCTGGTCGACGGCCCCGCCCCCGCGCAGCCGGTGGAGCGCTGGCGCGACCACGTCGGTGTGCACCGGCAGAAGGACGGCCGCTACTACGTCGGCTTCGCCCCGCGCGTCGGCCGCGTCGACGGCACCACGCTGACGAAGATCGCCGACCTGGCCGAGGCGCACGGCTCGGGCCGGGTCCGCACCACCGTCGAGCAGAAGATGATCATCCTCGATGTCGAGCAGGACCAAGTCGACTCGCTGGTCGACGCCCTGGAGGCGCTGGACCTCACCGCCCGGCCCTCCCCGTTCCGGCGCGGCACCATGGCCTGCACCGGCATCGAGTACTGCAAGCTGGCCATCGTCGAGACCAAGGAGCGCGGCGCCTCCCTCATCGACGAGCTGGAGCGCCGTATCCCGGACTTCGACGAGCCCCTCACCATCAACCTCAACGGCTGCCCGAACGCCTGCGCCCGTATCCAGGTGGCGGACATCGGTCTCAAGGGGCAGCTGGTCCTCAACGACCGGGGCGAGCAGGTCGAGGGCTACCAGGTGCACCTCGGCGGCGCGCTCGGCCTGGAGGCCGGCTTCGGCCGCAAGGTGCGCGGCCTGAAGGTCACCTCCGAGGAGCTGCCCGACTACGTCGAGCGGGTCCTGAAGCGCTTCCAGGCGGAGCGCGAGGACGGCGAGCGGTTCGCCAGCTGGGCGGCCCGCGCCTCCGAGGAGGCGCTGTCGTGAGCGAGCGCGCGGTGCCCTTCCACTGCCCGTACTGCGGCGACGAGGACCTGCGCCCCAGCGAGGAGGGTCAGGGCGCCTGGGAGTGCGCTGCCTGCAATCGCGCGTTCCGGCTGACCTTCCTCGGGCTGCTGGCCCGCGGGGTGCGGCAGGACACCACGGGAGGGGACGAGATATGACCACGGCTCAGGACACCGCCGAGGAACTGAAGGCGCTCGCCGAGCAGGCGGGCCGCGACCTGGAGGACGCCTCCGCGCCGGAGATCCTCCGGTGGGCGGCCGACACCTTCGGCAAGCGGTTCTGCGTGACCTCCTCGATGGAGGACGCGGTGGTCGCCCACCTCGCGTCCCGGGTGATGCCCGGCGTCGACGTCGTGTTCCTCGACACCGGCTACCACTTCGAGGAGACCATCGGCACCCGGGACGCGGTGGACGCCGTGATGGACGTCAACGTCATCACCCTCACCCCGCGCCAGACGGTCGCCGAGCAGGACGCCGAGTACGGCCCCAGGCTGTACGAGCGCGACCCCGACCTGTGCTGCAAGCTCCGCAAGGTCCGGCCGCTGGAGGAGGGCCTGAAGGGCTACACGGCCTGGGCGACGGGCCTGCGCCGCGACGAGTCCCCGACCCGGGCGAACACCCCGGTCGTCGGCTGGGACGAGAAGCGGCAGAAGGTCAAGATCTCCCCCATCGCCCGCTGGACCCAGGACGACGTGGACGCCTACGTCGCCGAGCACGGCGTCCTCACCAACCCGCTGCTGATGGACGGCTACGCCTCCATCGGCTGCGCCCCCTGCACCCGCCGGGTCCTCGAGGGCGAGGACGCGCGCGCCGGCCGCTGGGCGGGCCGCGCCAAGACCGAATGCGGGCTGCACGGATGACCACGACGATCCAGGAGACTGACGTGACGACCGGAGCCACCGTCTGGCTCACGGGTCTGCCGAGCGCCGGCAAGACCACCATCGCCTACGAACTGGCGGGACGGCTCCGCGAGCAGGGCCACCGCGTCGAGGTGCTCGACGGAGACGAGATCCGCGAGTTCCTCTCGGCGGGCCTCGGCTTCAGCCGCGAGGACCGGCACACCAACGTGCAGCGCATCGGCTTCGTCGCCGAACTGCTCGCCCGCAACGGCGTGCTCGTCCTCGTCCCGGTCATCGCGCCGTACGCCGACAGCCGTGACGCCGTGCGCAAGCGGCACGAGGCCCACGCGACGCCGTACGTCGAGGTGCACGTGGCGACCCCGGTCGAGGTGTGCTCCGTACGCGATGTGAAGGGCCTGTACGCCAAGCAGGCGGCGGGCGAGCTCAAGGGGCTCACCGGCGTCGACGACCCGTACGAGGAGCCCGAGTCGCCCGACCTGCGGATCGAGTCCCAGAACCAGACCGTGCAGGAGTCCGCCGCGTCCGTGTACGCGCTGCTCACCGAGAGGGGACTGGCATGACGACCGTCGCCACCATCGACGAGGGCACCGACACCCCGTACGCCCTGTCCCACCTGGACTCGCTGGAGTCGGAGGCCGTCCACATCTTCCGCGAGGTGGCGGGCGAGTTCGAGCGGCCGGTGATCCTGTTCTCCGGCGGCAAGGACTCGATCGTCATGCTGCACCTGGCGCTGAAGGCGTTCGCGCCCGCGCCGGTGCCGTTCTCGCTGCTGCACGTGGACACCGGGCACAACTTCCCCGAGGTCATCGAGTACCGGGACCGCGCGGTCGCCCGGCACAACCTGCGGCTGCACGTCGCCTCGGTGCAGGACTACATCGACCGCGGGGTGCTCAAGGAGCGCCCGGACGGCACCCGCAACCCGCTGCAGACGCTGCCGCTGACGGAGAAGATCCAGAGCGAGAGGTTCGACGCCGTGTTCGGCGGCGGGCGCCGCGACGAGGAGAAGGCCCGCGCCAAGGAACGGGTGTTCTCGCTGCGCGACGAGTTCTCCCAGTGGGACCCGCGCCGCCAGCGCCCGGAGCTGTGGAACCTGTACAACGGCCGCCACGCGCCCGGTGAGCACGTCCGGGTCTTCCCGCTGTCGAACTGGACCGAGCTGGACGTCTGGCAGTACATCGCCCGCGAGGGCATCGAGCTGCCGCAGATCTACTTCGCCCACGAGCGCGAGGTGTTCCTGCGGGGCGGCATGTGGCTGACCGCCGGCGAGTGGGGCGGGCCCCGCGAGAACGAGGTGGTCGAGAAGCGGCGGGTGCGCTACCGGACCGTCGGTGACATGTCCTGCACGGGAGCCGTCGACTCCGACGCGACCACGCTGGACGCCGTGATCGCCGAGATCGCCGCCTCCCGGCTGACCGAGCGGGGCGCGACCCGCGCCGACGACAAGCTGTCCGAGGCCGCGATGGAAGACCGCAAGCGCGAGGGGTACTTCTAAGCATGAGCACGACCACGACCGAGGAGCTCTCGGCCACCACCCTGCTGCGGTTCGCCACCGCGGGCTCCGTCGACGACGGCAAGTCCACCCTGGTCGGACGGCTGCTGCACGACTCCAAGTCGGTCCTCGCCGACCAGCTGGAGGCCGTCGAGCACGCCTCCCGCAGCCGCGGCCAGGACGCACCGGACCTCGCGCTGCTGACCGACGGTCTGCGCGCCGAGCGCGAGCAGGGCATCACCATCGACGTGGCGTACCGTTACTTCGCCACGCCCCGGCGCCGGTTCATCCTCGCCGACACGCCCGGCCACGTGCAGTACACGCGGAACATGGTCACCGGCGCCTCGACGGCCGAGCTGACCGTGATCCTCGTCGACGCCCGCAACGGCGTCGTCGAGCAGACCCGCCGGCACGCCGCGATCGCCGCGCTGCTGCGGGTGCCGCACGTGGTGCTGGCCGTCAACAAGATGGACCTCGTCGGCTACCGGGAGAAGGTGTTCGCGGCCATCGCCGAGGAGTTCACCGCGTACGCCACCGAGCTGGGCGTCCCCGAGGTCACCGCGATCCCGATCTCCGCGCTCGCCGGCGACAACGTCGTGGAGCCGTCGGCGAACATGGACTGGTACGGCGGCCCGACCGTCCTGGAGCACCTGGAGACGGTCCCGGTCAGCCACGACCTGGCGCACTGCCACGCGCGGCTGCCCGTGCAGTACGTCATCCGCCCGCAGACCGCCGAGCACCCCGACTACCGCGGCTACGCGGGACAGATCGCGGCGGGCACCTTCCGCGTCGGCGAGCAGGTCACCGTGCTGCCGTCCGGCCGGGCGACCACGATCACCGGCATCGACCTGCTGGGCAAGCCGGTCGACGTGGCCTGGACGCCGCAGTCGGTGACGCTGCTGCTCGCCGACGACATCGACATCTCGCGCGGCGACCTGATCGTGCCGAGCAAGGACGCCCCGCCGACCACCCAGGACGTCGAGGCGACCGTCTGCCACGTCGCCGACGCCCCGCTGACCGTCGGCCACCGGGTGCTGCTCAAGCACGGCACCCGCACGGTCAAGGCGATCGTGAAGGACATCCCGTCCCGGCTGACGCTGGACGACCTGTCCCTGCACCCGCACCCGGGCAGGCTCGCCGCCAACGACATCGGCCGGGTGAAGATCCGTACCGCGGAGCCGCTGCCGGTCGACTCCTACGCCGACTCGCGGCGCACGGGCTCGTTCATCCTGATCGACCCTAACGACGGCACGACCCTCACCGCCGGCATGGTCGGCGAGTCGTTCGCCTCCCCCGAGCCCGTCAAGGACGGGGCCGAGGACGACGGGTGGGACTTCTGAGCGTGAACTCCCGCTTCAGCCGTGGTGTACGGCGCCGTCCGCGATGACACCCGCGGACCCCGTACGCCGCCGCCGAGAACCCGCCGACCTCCCGGCCACGGACTGAACCGGCTCCGTGACCGCCGGGTCCCCGAGAGGAACACCCCGTGCCTGCCACCCCCGTCCCGCGCCGCGCCCTCGCGGTGATCGCCGCCCTCCCGCTGCTCGCGCTCGCCGCGTGCGGGTACGGCTCCCAGGCCAAGGACGACGACACCGTGCGGATCGCCGCCGGGGCGAAGAAGATCGACGGTCTGGACTCCGTCCGGATCGGCTACTTCGGCAACCTCACGCACGCGACCGCGCTGGTCGGCCGGCAGCAGGGCTTCTTCCAGAAGGAACTGGGCGCCACCGTCGCGCAGTACGCCACCTTCAACGCGGGTCCCTCGGAGATCGAGGCGCTGAACTCGAAGTCCATCGACATCGGCTGGATCGGCCCCTCCCCCGCCATCAACGGCTATGTGAAGGCGAACGGGAAGAACCTGCGGATCATCGGCGGTTCGGCGTCCGGCGGTGTGAAGCTGGTGGTGAACCCGGAGAAGATCACGTCCCTGAAGGACGTCAAGGGCAAGCGGATCGCCACCCCCCAGCTCGGCAACACCCAGGACGTCGCGTTCCTCAACTGGGCCGCCGGGCAGGGCTGGACGGTCGACGCGCAGAGCGGCAAGGGCGACGTCTCCGTCGTGCGCACCGACAACAAGATCGCGCCGGACGCCTACAGGTCCGGTTCCGTCGACGGCGCGTGGGTGCCCGAGCCGACCGCCTCGAAACTGGTCGCCGAGGGCGCGAAGGTGCTGCTGGACGAGTCCCACCTGTGGCCGGACGAGAAGTTCGTCATCACGAACATCATCGTGCGGCAGGACTTCCTGAAGGAGCACCCGGACGTCGTCGAGGCCGTGCTGCGGGCGTCGGTCGCGGCCAACGAGTGGATCAACGCCCACCCGGAGCAGGCCAAGGCGGCCGCGAACGAGCAGCTGGCGGCCGACACCGGCAAGCCGCTGCCCGCGGACGTCATCGACCCGGCCTGGAAGTCGATCGCCTTCCTGGACGACCCGCTGGCCGCCACCCTCGACGCCCAGGCCGCCCACGCGGTCAAGGCCGGTCTGCTGGAGCAGCCGGACCTGACCGGGATCTACGACCTCACCCTGCTCAACAAGGTCCTGGCGGCCAGGGGCGAGGCCACCGTCGACGACGCCGGCCTCGGCGTCCGGTAAGCGAATCCCGAGAGATCCAGGAGGTGACGACCATGGCCACGACACTCGCCAAGGCCGCCGACGGTACCGAGACCTCGGCCGCCGGGCACGCCGCCCGCATCGAGCACGTCTCGAAGTCGTTCCCGGGCCCCACCGGGCAGCAGCTCGTGCTGGACGACATCAGCCTCGATGTCGCGCCGGGCGAGTTCGTCACCCTCCTGGGCGCCTCGGGATGCGGCAAGTCCACCCTGCTCAACCTGGTGGCCGGACTGGACAGGCCGTCCGCCGGGTCGATCGCGACCGACGGCCGGCCGGCGCTGATGTTCCAGGAGCACGCCCTGTTCCCGTGGCTGACCGCGGGCAAGAACATCGAGCTGGCGCTGAAGCTGCGCGGCGTCGCCGCCAAGGCCGAGCGCCGCGAACGGGCCGAGGAACTGCTCGAACTGGTCCGCCTGAAGGGCGCGTACGGCAAGCGGGTGCACGAGCTGTCCGGCGGAATGCGCCAGCGGGTGGCGATGGCGCGTGCCCTCGCCCAGGACAGCAGGCTGCTGCTGATGGACGAGCCGTTCGCGGCGCTGGACGCCATCACACGGGACGTGCTGCACGACGAGCTGACCCGCATCTGGCGCGAGACCGGCCTGTCGGTGCTGTTCGTGACGCACAACGTGCGCGAGGCGGTACGGCTCGCGCAGCGCGTGGTGCTGCTGTCGTCCCGGCCGGGCCGCATCGCGCGCCAGTGGACGGTGGGCATCCCGCAGCCGCGCCGTATCGAGGACAGCGAGGTCGCCGAGCTGTCCCGGGAGATCACCGAAGAACTGCGTGGGGAGATCCGCCGTCATGGCCAGCACTGACACGTCCGCCGGCGCGCCCGTCAAGGACGGGAGCGATCTGGCCGGCCTGGAGGCCGGTCTGGACGCCCTGGAGACGGTCGAGTCGGGCCGCACCCCGCTGCGCGAGACGCTGCTGCGCAAGGTGCTGCCGCCGGTCACCGCGATCGCGCTGGTGCTGGTGGTGTGGCAGGCGCTGGTCGCCTTCGGGATCGTCGACGACCCGACGAAGCTGCCCGCCCCCGCCGACGTGTGGGCCGAGGTCCGCACCGCCTGGCTGCAGGGCACCCTCCTGGACTACATCTGGACGTCCGTCTCGCGCGGCCTGCTCGGCTTCCTGCTCGCGCTCGCCATCGGCACCCCGCTGGGGCTGCTGGTGGCGCGGGTGAAGTTCGTGCGGGCGGCGATCGGCCCCATCCTGTCCGGCCTCCAGTCGCTGCCGTCGGTGGCCTGGGTGCCGCCGGCCGTGATCTGGCTGGGCCTGAACAACTCGATGATGTACGCCGTCATCCTGCTCGGCGCGGTCCCGTCCATCGCCAACGGACTGGTGTCGGGCGTGGACCAGGTGCCGCCGCTGTATCTGCGCGCGGGCCGCACGCTGGGCGCGACGGGACTGAAGGGCACCTGGCACATCGTCATGCCGGCCGCGCTGCCCGGCTACCTCGCGGGCCTGAAGCAGGGCTGGGCGTTCTCCTGGCGGTCCCTGATGGCCGCCGAGATCATCGCCTCCTCCCCCGACCTCGGCGTCGGTCTCGGCCAGCTGCTGGAGAACGGCCGCAACACCAGCTCCATGTCGATGGTGTTCCTCGCCATCCTGCTCATCCTGATCGTCGGTATCGCGATCGACCTGCTGATCTTCAGTCCGCTGGAGCGGCGGGTGCTGCGCAGCCGCGGTCTGCTGGTGAAGGGCTGATTCCCATGCGGCCGGTGCTTGTCGTCATCGCCCACGGCAGCCGCGACCCGCGGCACGCCGCGACCGTGCACGCCCTCGTGGAGCGGGTGCGCGCCGAGCGTCCGGGCCTGCGGGTGGAGACCGGCTTCCTGGACTTCACCATCCCGTCCGTGCCGGCGGTGCTGGAGTCCCTGGCGGCGGAGGGCGTGCGGGACGTGGTCGCGCTGCCGCTGCTGCTGACCCGCGCGTTCCACGCCAAGGCGGACATCCCCGCGGTGCTGCGGGAGGCGCCGCGCCGGCTGCGGATCCGCCAGGCGGACGTGCTCGGCCCGTCGCCGCTGCTGCTCGCCGCCCTGGAACGGCGGCTGTACGAGGCGGGGCTCACCCCCGCCGACAAGTCCTCGACCGGGGTCGTGCTGGCCTCGGCGGGGTCCACCGACCCGGAGGCGATCGCAGTGATCGCAGAAATCGCGCGGGAGTGGCGGCACACCGGTTGGTGCGCCGTGCGGCCTGCGTTCGCCTCCGCATCCCTTCCGCGCACCGAGGAGGCGGTCCGCGAACTGCGTGCGCTGGGCTGCGCCCGCGTCGCCGTCGCCCCGTACGTCCTGGCCCCCGGCTTCCTCCCGGACCGCATCGCCCGCGGCGCCGCCGGGGCGGACGTCCTCGCCGATGTCCTGGGCCCGGCACCGGAGGTGGCCCGGCTGCTGGTGGAGCGCTACGACGGGGCGCGTGCGCCGATGCTGGCGGCGGTCGGCGCGTAGGGCGCCCGGGAACGGGCCGGCTCAGCGCCCGGGAACGGGCCGGCTCAGCGCCCGGGAAAGAGCCGGCTCAGGCCCCCAGGCCGAGCAGGGCGACCTCCAGCGGCAGCGCGGGACGGGACGGCAGCGGCTGGGGTTCGTCGCCGCGGCCGGTGTGGGTGGGCGGGACGGGGCGCAGGCCCGCGACGCCGTCTGCGGCCCAGGGCGCGTCCGTCGGCGGGAGCGACAGGGTGAGCCGCCGTCCGTCGGCCAAAGTCGTCTGCAGCTTCGGGTCGTTCGTGCTCATGGCCCCTCGATTCCGTCGCGTCGTCCGGAGGTCCGGCCTCGTCTGTGAGGACGAACAGGCGCGCCGTGGGGTTCCCTCACCGAGGAGCGGTCAGTTCGACCAGCTTGAGCACGGTGTTCCAGTTGCGGGTGGTGGCGATGATGCCCTTGGTCAGGCGAGGGCGGGAGAGGACGTCGGCGAGTCTGGAGCGGCCGAGGCCGTCCGGGGCGTAGAGGTAGAGGGCGCGGTCGCCGAGGCGGAACTCCTCCGGCAGGTGGGCCTCGCGGTCGACGGCGGCGAAGCGGTCCTCGTCGACCGGGGCGGAGAAGTAGGTGACGTGGAGCTGCTTGGGCTCCAGGTCGGCGGCGGGGAACGGGCAGGCGTCGGCGACCGCCTTCAGATAGGCGTGGTCGCGCACGATGACGTCCACCCGGAAGCCGTAGCGCTGCTCGATCGCCCGGGTGAGTTCGGCGGCCAGGGACTCCTCGTCGCCGTGGGCGGAGGTGAACGCGGCCTGGCCGCTCTGGAGGTAGGTGCGCACGCCGTCGTAACCGAGGCCTTCCATGAGGGTGCGCAGGTCGGCCATCGGGATCTTCTTGCTGCCGCCCACGTTGATCCCGCGCAGCAGCGCCGCATACGTCGTCACGGGCCCCACCCTAGGCGGCCGTCGTGCCCCGTGGGGGCGGGCACGACGACCGCCGGCCCGGGGTGGGGGGTTGCGCGGAACTCTGGCCGAGGCAGGGGGTGTGGATCAACAGCCGCACGTGTCTGTGACGTGTTCGACAAGGGTGCGTCATGCACAACAGCGGTGCGTCGCCCGCCCGTCCGGCCTGCGGATGTCCCGGTGGATGTGGGGGATGTCCCGATAGATGTAAGGGGCCCGCGTCCTCCTCAGTGGGGAGGGGAGGGGGACCGAGGGGAGTAGCCGGGGGTGCTCCGCTTCACCGGGCAGCACGACGAGATGGCCTTGCCCGGCCCCTACCTTCAGTAGCGACAGGTGGCGGCAGGGGGCCGCCGCCGCGCAGGAGGGGCAGTCCGGCATGAAGACCGGCAGGGGGACCTTGATGTCCGACAGAGAGACACGGGTACGGGGGTTCGCCGCCCGGGCCGGCGGCTGGAGCGCCCGGCACCGCTGGGCGGCGATCGGCATCTGGGTGCTGTTCGTCGTCCTGGCGATGGGGCTCGGCTCGGCGGCGGGCCGGGTCGACGTCAAGGACAGCGACCAGATCAAGGGCGAGACGCGCACCGCGGCGAAGATCGTCGAGGACGCGGGGATCGAGGAGCCGGCCGGTGAGACGGTCCTGCTCCAGTCGAAGGACGGCCGGCTGAAGGCGACCGACGCGGAGTTCCGGGCCGCCGTCGACGCCGTGGTGCGGGCGGTCGACGGGACCGGCCGGGTCACCGACATCAGCTCGCCGTACGACACGAAGACGATCTCGGCGGACGGCCGCAGCGCGCTGGTGCAGTTCGACATGCGCGGCGACGCGGACACCGCGGGCGAGCGCGTCGAGCCCGTGCTGAAGGCCGTCGAGGAGGTCCAGCGGGACCACGGGGCGCTGCGGATCGAGCAGATCGGCGGCGCGAGCATGATGAAGACGTTCGACGACGCGTTCGGCGACGACTTCAAGAAGGCCGAGTACTCCGCCGTCCCGGTCGCCCTCGGCATCCTGCTGATCGCGTTCGGCGCGCTGGTGGCGGCGCTGCTGCCGGTGCTGCTGGCGATCACCGCGATCATGGCGACGATGGGTCTGATGGGCCTGGTCAGCCATGTGATGCCGATGAGCGACACCGCCAACTCGGTGATGCTGCTGGTGGGCATGGCCGTCGGGGTCGACTACTGCCTGTTCTACCTGCGCCGTGAGCGTGAGGAGCGGGCCGCCGGGCGGGACGCGCAGACGGCGCTGCGGATCGCCGCCGCGACCAGTGGCCGCGCGATCGTCGTCTCCGGTGTGACGGTCTGTGTGGCGATGGCGGGCATGCTGTTCACCGGCATCGCCGAGTTCGAGGCGATGGGCCTGGCCTCGCTGATGGTGGTGGCCGTCGCCATGATCGGGTCGGTGACCGTGCTGCCGGCGCTGCTGTCGCTGCTGGGCGAGCGGGTGGACAAGGGCCGTATCCCGTTCCTGTCCCGCCGGCGCCGTGACGGGAGCGGCTCCGGGGGCGCCGGCGGGAGCCGGTTCTGGACCGCCGTGCTGAAGGGCGTGCTCGCGCGGCCCGTGGTGTCCGTGGTGGTGGCGTGCGGTGCGCTGCTGGCGATCGCGGCTCCCGCGCTCGGCATGAAGACGCAGAACCTCACCCTGGACCAGGAGTTCGGCGACTCGCTGCCGATCGTGCAGACGTACAACCGGGTCAACGAGGCCTTCCCCGGCGGCTCCGACCCGGCGGAGGTGGTCGTCAAGGCGGACGACATCAACGCGCCCGAGGTGCGCGACGCGCTCGCCGCGTTCCGGGAGCGCGCGGTGAGTTCGGGCGCCTCGCGCGGCCCGGTCGAGATCAAGCTGCACGACGAGCGGAACGTCGCCTTCGTCTACGTCCCGCTGGTCGGCGGCTCCGACCTGGACAAGGCGGGGGCCAGCCTGGACAAGCTGCGCGACGAGGTGCGCCCGGCCACGCTCGGCAAGGTCGAGGGCGTCGAGGCGCCGATCACCGGGCAGGTCGCGGGGTCGAAGGACTTCAACGACCAGCTCGTCGGCTCGGTCGTGCCGGTCTTCGTCTTCGTGGTGGTCTTCGCCTTCGTGCTGATGCTGCTGTCGTTCCGGTCGCTGACCGTCGCGGTCACCTCGATCGTGCTGAACCTGCTGTCGGTGGGGGCCGCCTACGGCATCCTGGTCGCCGTCTTCCAGCACGGCTGGGGCGCCTCGCTGGTGGGCGCGGAGGGTGTCGGCGCGATCGTCAGCTGGCTGCCGCTGTTCCTGTTCGTGATCCTGTTCGGCCTCTCGATGGACTACCACGTGTTCGTGGTGTCGCGGATCCGCGAGGCGCGGCTGCGCGGCCGGTCCACCAAGGACGCGATCGCCCACGGCGTGGTCACCACGGCCGGGGTGGTCACCAGCGCCGCGGTCATCATGGTCGCCGTCTTCGCCATCTTCGGCACGCTGTCCATGCAGTCCATGAAGCAGATGGGCGTGGGTCTGGCGGCAGCGGTGCTGATCGACGCGACGATCATCCGGGGGGTGCTGCTGCCCGCGGTGATGGCGTTGCTGGGCGAGCGCAACTGGTACCTGCCGCGGTGGCTCGACCGGCTGCCCGACCTCACCCACGACGAGGCGCCGGAGGCGGTCGTGAGCCGGCCGGCGCGGGACGAGGACGGCGAACCCGAGCCGCTGCGGGTCTGACGGAGGGCACGGGCCCGCGGAGGGGCTGATTCCGTCCGCCTGGGCCGAGGGCCCGTCGGTTCCGGGGGAACCGACGGGCCCTCGCCGCTGTCTGGCTGACCGGACGACGACCTGATGTCGGCCAGGGGGAGGACGACTCATGGACAGACGGAGCCTGTTGAGGGGCGCGCTCGCGGGGACCGTGGCCGCACCGGCGGCCGGACTGCTGACGGCGCGGGAGGCGAGCGCCGCCCCGGCCGCGTTCGACGTGCTGATCGGGGACGTGAACTCCGGGAGGATCCTCCTGTTCGACCGTAACAAGCCGTTCACCGACCGCACCGTCAAGTAGCAGCTGAATCCGGCCGGTTCGGGCCACCCGATGGAGCACCGCTTCCGCGCCACCGACGGTGACGGCGAGATCCTGCTCGCGGTGACCGGCACCTCCACCACCGGCACGGCGAGCGTCTACCGGCGCCGCGACAAGAAGCTGCTGTGGTCGGTGTCGGACGTGCGGAACTACCCGCACAGCATCGAACGCGCCCGCGGCACGGGCGTGGTCGTCGTCGCGGGGCGCAGCCACGGCAGCGGGGGCGGCGCGGCGACCGGCGGCAGCCTCCATGTGTTCCGGCCGGCGAACAGCCACGCGAGTTCGCTGGTGCGGGCGGGCAGCCCGGTCCCGTTCCGGCGCACGGTCTGTTGTGGGACCCGCGGCTGGAGCGGTTGTGGGTGAGCGGCGGCAAGCGGCTGACCGCCTACCGGATCGTGACGACGGCGAACTCGGCGAAGCTGGTGGAGGACACCGAGCGCCGCCTGGACGCCTTCACCCGCGCCCACGACCTCCAGCCGGACTTCCGGCGCCCCGGCCGCCTGCTGGTCACCGACACCTACGGGGTGTACGCCGTCGACACGGCGTCGATGACCAGGTCCACGCTGCACGAGCGGCGGTACGTGAAGTCGTACGTACGCCACTCCTCCGGCGAGCAGATGTGGACGGGCGCGGTCGAGAACGGCAACGTCTTCGGCACGAAGTACGTCCACTTCAACGTCAGCGGAGTGGCGCGGGCACGGGAGGGCGCGATCATCTACAAGGCCCGCCTGGACACCACGGCGTACGCCTGACGGCCGGGGCGTGCGCCTGACGGCCGGGGCGTGCGCCTGACGGCCGGGGCGCAGGCCCGTCGGCCGCGGCGTACGCCTGACTCTGGGGCGTGGCAGACGGCTACGACTGCCGTCGTCCGGCGGGCAGTTCGGCCTCGATGAGGTCGGCGGCGCGGCGGGTGCCGCCCTCCTGGGCCATCTGCGCCTGGATGTCCTTCAGCCGCTGGGCGACCTCGGGGTCGTCGACGAGAGCGAGGGCGGCCGTGCGCAGGGCTTCGGGGGTGGCCTCCTCGGTGGACAGGCGTTGGGCGACCCCGAGGCTCTGCAGCATGTCCGCGTTGCCGAACTGGTCGACGGCCTGCGGTACGGCGATCATCGGCGTGGCGGTGGCCAGGCCTTCCTGGCTGCCGCCCGCCCCGGCGTGGGTGACGAACAGGTCGGCCTTCCTCAGCACGGCGAGCTGCGGCACCCAGGAGTGGACCTCCACGTTCGCCGGTACGTCGCCCAGCTCGGCCGGGTCGACGTGCCGGCCGATCTGGAGCACCAGGTGCCAGCCGGGGAGGTCGCCGAAGGCCCGCACGCAGTTGCGGTAGAACTCCGGCTGCTTGGTGAAGGCGGAGCCCAGCGAGACGAGGACCACCTTCTCGGCGCCGGCGGGCCGCTGCCAGTCACCCTCGGAGGTGCGGTCGCCCTGGCAGGCGCCGACGAACGTGTACACGTTCTCGTCGACCTGGTCGGCCTTCCACTGGAGCGCCTTGGGGATGAGCACGAGCGAGCGGGCGGGGCGGGTGACGAAGTCGTCGGGATGCAGGCCGATCCCGTTCTCCTCCAGCCAGGCCTGGAAGCGGGCGTAGTACGCCTTGCCGCGCTCGGTCTTCTTCGGCTCCTCCCACATCGGGGCGGCGACCTCCTCCTCGTACCCCTCCCAGGCGACGAGGTGGGTCGACAGGGAGATGGCGGAGACACCCCAGCGGTGGGCGAGGACCCGGGCCGGGTAGGCGGTGGTGTCGTACAGGACGAGGTCGGGTTCGTCTCCCTCGTAGGCCGCGGCGAGCTGCGGCAGGGCCTGGATGGCGTCGTCGAGGAAGGGTTCGACGTTGTCCAGCAGGGTGCTGCCCCAGTCCGACGGGTCGGCGTCGGGGCCGGGCAGCGTGGAGTTCCAGAGCTTCGGTTCGGCGCCGGTCTGCGCGATCTTGTCCGCGAAGACGGGCGGGATGGCGTAGGTGACCCGGTGGCCGCGCGCGACGAGTTCCCGGATCACCTCCAGGCTGGGGTTCACATGGCCGTGGGCGGCGATGGAGAACATGGCGATGTGGGCGCGTGAGGTCATGCCCATCACCCTAGGCGAGACGATACGTATCGTCCAATCGATTGAAGTGCTCAGCGCTGGTAGCGGGCCAGCACCAGGTTGCCGTCGTCCTCCAGGCGGTCGCGCAGCTCCTCCAGGCCGATCGCGCCGCTGTAGTACTCCTGGAACGCCGGGGTGGCCACCTTGTCCTTCCACTCGGGATAGCCCCGGACCGCCTGGGCGGGTGCCGAGCGCAGGTGGGCGGCGAGGGCGGTGCCGGTCGCCCAGCCGTGCTCGGCGGTGTGCAGGGCCGGGTCCTTCAGCGCCTCGGTGCCGGTCGGCAGCATCCAGTCGCCGAGGGCGAGCCGCACCATGTTCTCCGGTCGGAGCAGGAAGTCGACGAACGCGGCGGCCTCCTTCTTGTGCGGGCTGTCCTCGGCGATGGACAGCGTCTGCGGGCTGACGCCCTGGGCGAGTCCGTCCGCGCCGGCCGGGGCGGGCAGCACCTGCCAGTCGAAGCCCTCCGGGGCCTGCTGGACGATCTGCTGACGGTAGGAGAAGCCCAGCGGGACCATCGCGTACCTGCCGCCGAAGAAGCCGGGCAGGGTGTCCGAGCCGCCGCTGCCCAGGGTGGTGGGCGAGGCGCTGCGGTCGGTGGTGACCTGGTCGTGGATCGTGCGCGGCAGCACCGCGTCGGCCTCCTCGAAACGGACGGTGACCTTTCCGTCCGCGCCCCGGTGGAACAGCCGGCCGCCCGCCGACAGCGAGAGGTTGAGCGTGGCGGAGACGGGCTCCTTCAGCGGCCAGGCCACGCCGTACTTCCCGTCCCCCGACAACTGCCGCGTGACCTCGCGGAACTCCGCCCACGTCCACGGGTCCTCGGGCGTCGGGATGCGCACCCCCGCCTCCCGCAGCCAGGTCGCGTTGGCGATGAGGACTCTGGGCTCCTGGAGGAACGGCACGCCGTAGACGCCGTCGCCGAAGGTCACCGTGGACCAGGTGCGCCGCGGGATGCCGGCCTTGAGCCGCTCGGACAGCAGGTCCGTCAGATCGGCGAGGTAGCCGCCGTACGCGAAGTCCGCGAGGTCGTCGGAGGCGTCGTGGATGATGTCCGGGGCCTCGCCGCCCTCGAAGGAGGTGAGGAGCTGGTCGTGGACGCTGTCCCAGCTGCCCTGGACGTACTCCACGCGGACGTCCGGGTGGGCCGCGTTCCACTCGGCCACCAGCTCCTTGTTGGCCTCGACGGATTCCTGCTGCCAGGCCAGGGACTGGAACCGCAGGGTGATCCGGCCGTCGCCGCGCCGGTCGTCCCCGCCGCCGGAGCAGCCCGCGAGCAGTACGAGGACCGCGACGAGCGCGGCCGTGAACCGGGTGCGCATCAGCCTTTCACCGCCCCGGCGAGCATGCCGCCCGTGATCCGCCGCTGGATGACAGCGAAGACGACCAGCGAGGGCAGGGTGGCGAGGAACGCGGCGGCGGCGAGGGGGCCGAGGTCGGCGACGCCCTCCGCGCCGATGAAGTGGGTGAGGATCACGGGCAGGGTCTGTTTCTCCGGGGACTTGAGCAGGACCAGCGCGAAGAAGAACTCGTTCCACGCGGTGATGAAGGCGAACAGCGCCGTCGCCACGATGCCCGGCGCGAGCAGCGGCGCGGTCACCGACACCAGGGTCCGCAGCCGCCCGGCCCCGTCGACCGCGGCGGCCTCCTCCAGCTCGGTGGGCACCGCGCGGACGTATCCGACGAGCATCCACAGCGCGAACGGCAGCGCCCACACCACGTACACCAGCACCAGCCCCGCCAGGGAGTCGATCAGCCGCAGGTTCTTCAGGAGCAGGAACAGCGGAATGATCACGAGCACGAACGGGAACGCCTGGCTGACCACGACCCACCCGGTCGCGGCCCGCGCCAGCCGGGTGCGGTGGCGGGCCATGACGTAGGCCATCGGCGTGGCGATCAGCACGGCGACGAGGGCGGCCCCGGCCGCGGCGAGCAGCGAGTTGAGCGCCGCCTGGAGCAGTGGCTGCTCGTCGAAGGCCTGCCGGAAGTTGGCCAGGGTGGGGTGGTCGGGGATCCAGGCGGGGTGCGGGCTGCCCAGCTCGCGCGGCGGCTTGAAGGCCGTGGAGAGCAGCCAGAGGAAGGGGAAGGCGAGGAAGAGCAGATACGCGAGCAGCGCCGCGTACTGTCCGATCCGGGCTCCCGTACGGGTCCTCACGCGTCGTCACCTCCCTTGAGCCGGCCGGCCAGGAACACGGCGAGCAGGACCGAGATCACCGCCACCATGACGCAGCCCATCGCCGCCGCGTACCCGAACTGGCCGTACCGGAAGGCCTCCTCGTAGGCGAAGAGCATGGGAAGGCGGGTGCGGCCGCCGGGGCCGCCGTTGGTCAGGACGTAGACCAAGGCGAACGCATTGAAGTTCCAGATGAAGTTCAGGGCGGTGACGGCGAGCGCGACGGGGCGCAGGGCGGGCCAGGTCACCGTGCGGAAGCGGCGCCAGGCGCCCGCGCCGTCGACGGCCGCCGCCTCGTGCAGTTCGCGCGGGATGTTCTGCAGTCCGGCGAGCAGGGCGACCGTGGTCTGCGGCATCCCGGCCCAGACACCGACGAGGATCACCGCCGGGAGCGCGGTGCCGAGGCCGCTGAGCCAGTCGCGGCCGTCGCCGAGGCCGAGGTCGCGCAGGGTCTCGTTGAGGATGCCGGCGTCCGGGTTGTAGACCAGCCGCCACATGATGCCGACGACCACCTCCGGCATCGCCCACGGCACGATCGCCAGCGCGCGGGCGAGCCATCTCAGCCGCAGGTTCTGATTCAGCAGCAGCGCGAGGCCGAGCGCCAGCAGGAACTGCGGCACCGTCACCCCGACCGCCCAGACCAGGCCGATGCGGAAGGACTCCCAGAACAGGGTGTCGCGGGCGAGGTCGGTGAAGTTGAGCCCGCCGATCCACTGCGTCGGCTCGGTGCGGCCCGACTGGGCGTCGGTGAAGGCCAGCGAGACGCCGTAGAGCAGCGGGCCGACGCTCAGCAGCAGGATGGGGATCAGCGCGGGCAGCACCAGGAACCAGGCACCGGGGCCGGCGCCGCCGCCACGCCTTCGGCGGCCCGGGCTCGGCGGGCTCTGTGACGCGCGCCCGGCCTCGGTCACCACGGTCACGTATCGGCTCCTTTGGCGGCTCGTGACGGTCCGGGCCCGGCGGGCCTCCGTCATGGTCGTGAAGGGGGGATGCGCCGTCAAGGCACCGCGCACACGGTCCGACCTGTGCGGATGCGAGACTGACCGCGGGGCGGCGGAAACCGGCCACCCCGGTGCGAGGGCACGACGGACGACAGCGACGAAGACGAAGACGAAGACGGAGGCGGGCGATGGACGAGGCACAGGCGCGGGACGTACTGGCCAGGGCGAGAGTGCTGCCCGGCCCGGCGCGGGACGCCCGGCTGCTCGCCCTGGGCGAGAACGCCGTGTTCGCCTCCGGCGGCCTGGTCGTGAAGGTGGGCCGCGACGCCGAGTTGCTGGGCCGGGCCCGCCGTGAGCTGGCCGTCGCGGGGTGGCTGGAAGAGGCCGGTGTCCCCGCGGTGCGGGCGGCCGAGCCGGAGCCGCTGCTCGTCGAAGGCCACCCGGTGACGGTGTGGCACCGGCTGCCCGACCCCGTACGCCCCGCGGAGCCGCGTGATCTGGCCGCGCTGCTGCGGATCGTCCACGCACTGCCCTCTCCCCCCTTCGAGCTGCCGCCCCGCGATCTGCTGGGCGGGGTGGAACGCTGGCTGCGTCTGGCCGGCGAGGCGATCGACCCCGCGGACGCGGCGTATCTGCGCGAGCGGCGGGACGGTTTCGCGGCGGCCGCGGCCGCGCTCACCCCACGGCTGCCGCGGGGGCCCATCCACGGCGACGCGCTGCCCCGCAACGTGCACATCGGTCCCGACGGGCCGGTCCTGGTGGACCTGGAGACCTTCTCCGCCGATCTGCGCGAGCACGACCTGGTGGTGATGGCCCTCTCCCGCGACCGCTACGGCCTGCCGGCCGAGGCCTACGACTCCTTCACCGCGGCCTACGGCTGGGACGTGCGCGAGTGGGAGGGCTGTGCGGTGCTGCGCGGCGCCCGGGAGACGGCGAGCTGCGCCTGGGTGGCCCAGCAGGCGCCGGGGAACCCGAAGGCGCTGGCCGAGTTCGAGCGGCGGGTGGCGTCGCTGCGGGACGGGGACCCGGCGGTGCGCTGGTATCCGTTCTGAGGCGAGGTGGTTCCCCGCGGCGGCCGGCCGGTCGGCCGGGGAGATGGTTCTCCGCGGTGGTCGCCCGGTCAGCCGGTCGTCGCGGTGGCCGGCCGGTCAGCCGGTAGCCGCAGTGGTCGGCTCCCGCACCGGCCAGGCGCCGTCCACCACGGCCGCCGCGTCGCCCTTGCGGCGCAGGAAGTTCTGGAAGTCCGCCGCCCACTCGGCGTACCACTCGATCTGGCGGCGGTGCAGCTCAGCCGGGCCGAGGGCCGCGATCTTGGGGTGGCGGCCGGCTATCGCGCGGGCCAGCCGGGCGGCGGCGAGGGCGTCGGCGGTGGCGTCGTGGGCGGAGTCGAGCGGCACGCCGTACTCGGTGCAGACGGCTTCGAGGGTGCGCTTGCCGCGGCGGTAGCGGTCGGCGCGGCGGTCGATGGTGTACGGGTCGATGACCGGGGCGGGGGCCTGGCCGCCGAGGCGGTCGCGCAGGGACGGCAGGCCGTACCGCCGCAGTTCGGCGGAGAGCAGGGTCAGGTCGAAGGAGGCGTTGTAGACGACGACCGGGACGCCCGTCTTCCAGTACCCCGTGAGGACGTCCGCGACGGCGTCCGCGACCCGGTCGGCGGGCCGGCCCTCGGCCGCCGCGCGTTCGTTGCTGATGCCGTGCACGGCGACCGCGTCCGCCGGGATCTCGACCCCCGGGTCCGCGAGCCATTCCCTGCGGCCCAGGGGCTGCCCGTCCCTGACCTCGATCACGGCGGCCGTGACGATGCGTGCGGTGTGCGGATCCGTCCCCGTCGTCTCCAGGTCGAAGCCGGTCAGCAGCTCCCGGTGCCAGCCCATGGGCGGTCCCCCTCCTCGGTGGTGCTCTCCCCCAGTGGTCTCCACCCTCGCATGCGCCACTGACAATCGGCGGACCGCCTTCCGCTTAGCGGTGCGCCAAGAGCCGCGTTCCCCACCACAGGCCGCATTTCACGACACAGGCCGCGAATCGGCCCAGGCCAGCTCGAACTCCTCCCGGTAGGTGGGGAAAAGCCCGCCGTCCAGCGCCCCCTCCGGGTCGTCCGCCCTGACCACCCGGCTGCCACCGCGCAGCACCAGCACGGGCGCCTCCATGCCGCGCGTCCGGCGCAGATAGGACTGCACGACCGCGATGCCGTCGGAGCCGTCGCCGTCGACGAGATAGGCGGTGAAGCGCGGGGTCTCGTCGAAGACCTGGATCTCGAAGGCGCCGGGGTCGCGCAGCCGGGCCCGCACCCGGCGCATGTGCAGGATGTTCATCTCGACGGCCCGGCTCAGTTCGCCGCGTTTGATGCCCAGTTCGCGCTCGCGCCGCTTCACGGCGCTGGAGGCCGGGTTGAGGAACAGCAGCCGGACCCGGCAGCCGGCCTCGGCGAGGCGGACCAGGCGCCGCCCGGAGAAGTTCTGCACGAGCAGGTTGAGGCCGATGCCGATGGCGTCGAGGCGGCGGGCGCGGCCGAAGATGTCCTCGGCCGGGAACTGGCGCAGCAGCCGCACCCGGTCGGGGTGGACGGCGACCACGTCGGCGTACCGGTCGCCGACCAGGTCCTCGACCGCGTCGACGGGCAGCCGGCGCGCCGACGGCACGTCGCCGCCCGCGCCCAGGATCTCCAGCAGCCGCGCCGAGGCCCGCTCGGCCTGGCTCAGCACGGCCTCGGACAGGGCCCGGTTGCGGGAGACGACGTTGCGGGTCACCTCCAGTTCGTCGAGCGCGAGTTCGACATCGCGGCGCTCGTCGATGTACGGCTCGAAGCACGGCCAGTGCTGCACCATCAGCTCGCGCAGCTGCGGCAGGGTGAGGAAGCTGAGGACGTTGTCGTCGGCCGGGTCGAGCAGATAGCCCTTGCGGCGGCTGACCTCGCGGACCGCGACCGCGCGCTGCACCCACTCCTGGCCGGCCGGTCCGGCGGCGGCGACCACCCAGTCGTCGCCGTGGACGGGTTCGTAGATGGGGCGCAGCACGGCGGCCACCACCGCGCGCAGCCGCTGTTCCACCAGGTTCAGCCAGATGTACGCCCGGCCCGCCCGCTGGGCGCGGGTGCGCACCTCGCGCCAGGCGTCGGCGTCCCAGTCCAGTTCTGGGCCGATGGAGCCCGTCTCCATCGGTCTGGCCAGGGACACCGTGCCGGGCGGGACGTCTGTGGAGTTCCCCTCGTGACCAGCCTCGTCACCAGGGGGCAGCTCCAGCCCTCCCGAGCCCACCCGCGCACCGCCTTCCACTTACCGCCACTCCCGTGTCAACGATCAAGGAAGGGTACTCCGGGAGCGGTCGGCGGTGCAGCCTGATGGACGCGGACCTTTACTCAACCTCCCTAGTCGGGTTGGCCGTTCTCGCCCGCCAGCTCCTTCGGAGTGAGCGGATTCATAGCGGTGACGTCGCGCGGGGAGATGGAGAAGCCCTGCCAGTGGACCGGCATGGGCTGCTGGTCCTCGTCGCGGGCGATGTGGTGGAAGCCGATGTTCATCCAGACCACGGGCCGGGTGAGGGTCTGCCCATTGACCCACTTGTCGACCGACCGCCCGCCGCCGGGACCGCAGTCGTGCGGGTTGTCACTGGCGTACTGCTCGCACTTCTTGTACTCGGTGAAGTAGATGTCGTGCTTGGTGAAGGCACGGCCCGGGTACTTGGCGGTGGGGCCGGGAACCAGTTCGTACGACCGCGGGTGCCCGTCCTTGTTCTTGCCGGCCGTGCTCACCACGCGCCACCAGCGCATGTTCTTGATATCGCCGGCGAGTTCCTTGGCGACCTTGGTGCGGGTTGTCTTGTTGGACGGCCCCGGGCGGCCCTGGCCGGGCGGGCTGACCGTCGAGTCGTACTGTTCGATCTTCGTCTTGGAGGAGCCGTCGAGCGCGAAGTCGAGCTTCCAGAAGACGTTGTGGCTGTGGCTGGTCGCCCTGGCCTCGGCGCCCTTGCCGATCGGCCACCCGCGGCCGTCACCGGCGTCGTAGTCGTGGGGCGAGAGGCTGCCGGTCGCGCCGACGTTCATGGAGATGGTGCCGTCGTCGGAGAAGCGCCACTCGGTGATGTACTCGTACCAGTCGACCTCGTTGACGCTGTAGACGAGCAGGTCCCTGCCCTGCTTCTGATAGGACTTGCCCGTGTCCGGCTGGTAGCGGTAGGCGTGGCCGCGGGCGCGGGTGGTGGTGCACAGGCCCTTGACCGCGGCGGAGCCGGGCACCTTGACGGTCTTGATGGTGCCGCCGGGGCATTCGCCGGGCGACATCTCCAGCAAGCCCTTGCCGAAGAAGTAGTCCGTCAGGTCGTTGAACTCGCTGTGGCCGTCGTCGTACGGCACGTGGATCTGGGCGAGCTTGGCGCTGTTGAGGACCTTGATCGGGCGGGCCTCGCCCGGCGGCTGATAGGAGATGTCCTCCAGGACGATCCCCTCGCGGGGCTCGGGACGCCAGCACATCCGCCAGGTGGTGCCGGAGACAAGCTTCTCTTCGATCCGGAAAGCCGCGCTGCAGTCGGCGGCGGGCGCCGCGGGGGCGGCCTCGGACTGGCCGGCGGGCTCGGCCGCGGCCGGCCCCGCGCCGGCCGCGGTTCCGGCGGCCAGCGCGGCGAGGGTGAGTCCTAGGGCGGCCCGCGTACGGGCACGGCTGATTCTTCTCGCAGACATCAGAGATTGACTCCCTTACAGGAGAAGCAAGCCCTCATGGGAGGAGCAGGTCCTCTGGAGGTGAGTTGGCAGAGTGAACCCTCGACGGGCTCAGTCGCGGTCGAGCGCGGTGACCTTGCGCGTGCTCAGGTCGATCACCAGGTGCCCCGCGTCGATCCACGGGCCGTTCTTGACCTTCGGGTACAGCCGCGCGCAGCGGTGCTCACCGCACCGGTCGAGAGCGGCGGGCTGGGCACCGGGTGCCGCGTCGTAGATCATGCTGTGCAGCACGAGCTGGTCCGGCGAGGTCAGTTCCTCGCCGGTGGCGTCCTTGTGGTCCGTCTTCAGCTCCGCGGCCAGCGGATCGGCGAGCAGCAGCCGGGCCGCCTCGGTCTCCTCCGCCCGGCTCAGCGGCGGCTGGACGCCCCGCTGGGTGTCCGTCCGCTCCACCTTGCCGGTCTCCAGGTTGACCGTCCGGGTGACGAGGGTGTCGTCCTTGTAGTCGTAGAAGCTCACCTCGGCGCGCCGGGGCGCGCCCGGGTCGTCGAGTTCGCCGGCCTCCGGATCGGCGAGCTCGATTCCGACGCGCTGCGGCCCGCGGTCCCCGTCGACGTCCTCGCTGGAGCGGACGAGCTGCGGGCTGAGCGCGATCCGTTCGACCCGCTTCGCCTCGTCGTCGGTGAGCGGGTCCCGCCCCGTGCCCTTCTCGCCCTCGGGCGGCGCCTCCTCGACGGCGCCCGGCTCGACCGCGGTCTGTCCGTCCGGGCCGCCCTGTCCTCCCGGGCCGCCCGGCGCCCGCCCCGCGACCGCTTGTCCGGCCGTGCGGCCGGCCCCCGGCCCCCCGGCCGAGTCCTCCGCACCGGCCGTGCCCGGCAGGGTGATCCCCACCATCAGCGCGGTCCCCGCGACCGCGATCCCCGTTCCGGCCACCACCTTGCCCAGGTGGCGGCGCACTGTCTCGCGCACATCGTCCCCCTGCTCCCGCGCTGTATCTGGGAGTACGTCCGTCGGTGCCCCGCTTGTTCGTGCAGACGCGTATGCACTGGTCGCCCGGTAAGAGGGAAAGAGGGCAGGGAAGGTTCCCTCACTTTCGAAGGAGACTCGGACCCAAGGCACCCCTCGTCGCGCGGCACACCTGGAAGAGTCGTATCCATGCAGGTCTGGCCTGGAGAGGCGTATCCACTCGGCGCCACCTACGACGGCGCCGGCACGAACTTCGCGGTCTTCACGGAGGCCGCGGACCGAGTAGAGCTGTGTCTGCTGCACGACGACGGCTCGGAAACGGCGGTGGAACTACGGGAGAGTGACGGGTTCGTACGGCACGCGTACCTGCCGGGCGTGATGCCGGGGCAGCGGTACGGCTACCGCGTGCACGGCCCCTACGCCCCGGAGCGCGGGCTGCGCTGCAACTCGGCGAAGCTGCTGCTCGACCCGTACGCGCGTGCGATCAGCGGAACGATCGACTGGGGCGAGGAGGTGTACGGCTACCACTTCGGCGCGCCCGACCGGCGCAACGACCTGGACTCCGCCCCGCACACCATGACCTCGGTCGTGGTGAACCCGTACTTCGACTGGGGCGACGACCGGCCGCCCCGCACGGAATACCACAAGACGGTGATCTACGAGGCGCATGTGAAGGGCCTCACCATGCGCCATCCGGGGCTGCCGGAGGAGCTGCGCGGCACCTACGCCGCACTGGCCCACCCGGCGCTGATCGAACACCTCACCGAACTGGGCGTGACGGCACTGGAGCTGATGCCCGTGCACCAGTTCGTGAACGATCACCGGCTGGTCGACATGGGCCTCAACAACTACTGGGGCTACAACACGATCGGCTTCTTCGCCCCGCACAACGCGTACGCCTCCTGGGGCGACCGCGGGCAGCAGGTGCTGGAGTTCAAGTCGGCGGTCCGCGCCCTGCACGAGGCGGGCATCGAGGTCATCCTCGACGTGGTCTACAACCACACGGCCGAGGGCAACCACCTGGGCCCGACCCTGTCCTTCCGGGGGCTGGACAACCCGCAGTACTACCGGCTCGCGGACGATCCCCGCTACTACATGGACACCACGGGCACCGGCAACTCCCTGCTGATGCGCTCCCCGCACGTGCTCCAGCTGATCATGGACTCGCTGCGGTACTGGGTGACCGAGATGCACGTCGACGGCTTCCGCTTCGACCTCGCCGCCACCCTCGCCCGCCAGTTCCACGAGGTGGACCGGCTGTCGTCCTTCTTCGACCTGGTGCAGCAGGACCCGGTCGTGTCCCAGGTGAAGCTGATCGCCGAGCCGTGGGACGTGGGCGAGGGCGGCTACCAGGTGGGGAACTTCCCGCCGCTGTGGACCGAGTGGAACGGCAAGTACCGCGACACCGTGCGGGACCTGTGGCGGGGCGAGCCGCGCACCCTCGCGGAGTTCGCCTCCCGGCTGACCGGCTCGTCCGATCTCTACCAGGACGACGGCCGGCGTCCGCTCGCCTCGATCAACTTCGTCACCTGCCACGACGGCTTCACCTTGCACGACCTGGTGTCGTACAACCACAAGCACAACGAGGCCAACGGCGAGGACAACCGCGACGGCGAGAGCCACAACCGCTCCTGGAACTGCGGGGCGGAGGGCGAGACCGACGACCCGGCCGTGCTGGAGCTGCGCGCGCGGCAGATGCGCAACTTCATCGCCACGCTGATGCTGTCCCAGGGCGTGCCGATGATCAGCCACGGCGACGAGTTCGCCCGCACCCAGCGCGGCAACAACAACGCCTACTGCCAGGACAGCGAGCTGTCCTGGGTGGAATGGCCGGACGGCGAGGGCCTGCCCCGGGAAATCCTGGAGTTCACCCGGGCGATGGTGTGGCTGCGCAAGGACCACCCCGTCTTCCGCCGCCGGCGCTTCTTCCACGGCCGGCCCGTGGAGGGCACCCACGACGACCTGTCCGACATCGCCTGGTTCACCCCCGACGGCCGGAAGATGACCCAGCGGGACTGGGAGTCGGCGCAGGCCTCGGCCCTGACGGTGTTCCTCAACGGCAACGCCATCTCCGAGCCGGGTCCGCGCGGGGAGCGCATCAGCGACGACTCCTTCCTGCTGATGTTCAACGCCTCCCCCAAGGCGCTGGACTTCCTGGTGCCGGTCAACCACGGCCGCCAGTGGCAGGTCGTCGTCGACACCGCCCGCCCGGACGGGGTGCCGCCGGGCTCGGGCGCGAAGGTCGCGGCCGGGGAGCGGCTGCGGCTCGTCGACCGGAGCCTGACGGTGCTGCAGCGGCCCGCCTGAGGGGCCGGGTACGGCGCGCGTCCGGGGTACACCGCCCCGCGCGCGCCGTACCCCGTCCGGCCCATGTGCCCGCCGCCCGGCCGGGGGACGATGACACGAAACGCGGCGGGGCGGGTACGTAGCTCTGCATGACCCCTCAGCGAGCTCACCCCACGGTGCCCACGGCCACGTACCGGCTCCAGCTCACGCCCGAGTTCCCGTTCGCCGCCGCGGCGGCGGCCGTGCCGTACCTGGCCTCGCTCGGCGTCTCGCACCTGCACCTGTCCCCCGTCCTGGAGGCCGTCCCCGGCTCGCTGCACGGCTACGACGTGGTGGACCACGCGCGCGTGCGCGGCGAGCTGGGCGGCGAGGACGGGCTGCGCGCGCTGTCCCGCACCGCGCGGGAGCACGGTCTCGGCCTGGTCGTGGACATCGTGCCCAACCACATGGCGATGGCGCCGCGGCACAACCGGGCCCTGTGGGAGGTGCTGCGGGAGGGGCCGAAATCGGCGTACGCGCGGTGGTTTGACATCGACTGGGAGGCGCAGGGCGGCCAGGTGCTGCTGCCGGTGCTGGGCGGTCCGCTCGGCGCGGAGCTGACGCACCTGAGGGCCGACGGCGACGTGCTGCGCTACTACGACCAGGTCTTCCCGCTGCGGGAGGGCACCGAGGACCTGCCGCTGCCGCAGCTGCTGGACGCCCAGTGGTACCGGCCCGTGTGGTGGCGGCTGGCCCGGACGGAGCTGAACTACCGGCGGTTCTTCAGCATCTCGGAGCTGATCGGGGTCCGCGTGGAGGACCCCGAGGTGTTCGACGCCACGCACGCGACCCTGCTGCGGCTGCTGCGCGAGGAGGTCGTGGACGGGCTGCGCGTGGACCACCCCGACGGGCTCGCCGACCCCGACGGCTACCTGCGGCGGCTGCACGAGGCGACCGGAGGCCGCTGGACGGTCGTCGAGAAGATCCTGTCGGACGGCGAGCGGCTGCCCGCCGCCTGGCCGGTCGCGGGCACCACGGGCTACGACGCCCTGCGGCACGTGGACGGCGTGTTCACGGACCCGGCGGGCGCCGCGGAACTGCTCTCCCGCTACCGGCGGTTCGCGGCCCCGCAGACGGACCGGGGCGGGCACTGGGAGGCCACCGCGCGGCGGGCGGCCCACCGGGTCCTGGAGCACGAGCTGGCCACCGAACTCGACCGGTTGACCCGCGTGGTGACCCGGCTGTGCGCCGCCTCCCCGGATCCGGCGCTGCGCGACCGGGCCCCCTGGGCGCTGCGCACGGCGCTGCGCGAGCTCCTGGTCCGTCTGGAGGTGTACCGGCCCTACGAGTCCGAGGACGCCGCCCTGGTCGTCACCGAGGAGCACGCGGCGGCGGCCCGGCAGGCGTTCGCCGTGCCGGAGGAGGCCGGGGCGGTCGACGTCGTGCGCGGGCTGCTGCTCGGGGAGTACGGCGACGGGCCGGACCGGCTGGAGTTCCGCACCCGGTTCGCGCAGACGGCGTCGGCGCTGCGCGCGAAGTCGGTGGAGGACACGGCGTTCTACCGCTATGTGCCGCTGCTGTCGGCCACCGAGGTGGGCGGGAATCCGGGGCGGCCGGCGGTGTCCCCCGGGGAGTTCCACGCGTACTGCGCGCGGTTGCAGCGCGACTGGCCGGTCACGGGGACCGTCGTCTCCACGCACGACACCAAGCGCAGCGCGGACGTGCGGGCGGCGCTGATGGTGCTCACCGAGTGCCCGGAGCGCTGGTCGGAGGCGCTGGGCGAGGTGAGCCGGGCCGACACGGGCGCCCCGGACGGGCAGCTGGCCTGGGCGGCCTGGCAGACCGTCTTCGGGCTGGGCCCGGCGGACCCGGAGCGGGTGCGGGACGCGCTGCTGAAGCATGTGCGCGAGGCCGGGATGCACACCAGCTGGACCGAGCAGGAGCCGCCGTACGAGGACGCCGTGGCGGCGTTCGTGGCGGCGGGGCCGTGCGGGGCGCCGGGCGAGCGGATGGCCGCGCTGCGCCGCGAGCTGGAGCCGCACATCCGGGCGAACGTGCTGGGGGTGGCGCTGGTGCATCTGACGATGCCGGGGGTGCCGGACGTGTACCAGGGCACGGAGGCCGAGTGCCGCAGCCTGGTCGACCCGGACAACCGGCGGCTCGTGCGGTTCCCGCCCGAGGATGCCGGCGTCAAGGGCGCGGTGACGGCCGCGGCGCTGCGGCTGCGGGCGCGGCGGCCGGAGGTCTTCGGGGTGGCGGCGTCGTACGCGCCGCTGGCCGCCGAGGGGCCCGCGGCGGACCACGTGCTGGCGTACGCGCGTTCCGGGCAGGCCGTCACCGCGGTCACCCGGCTGTCACTCCGCCTGGCCGGGGCGGGCGGCTGGCGGGACACCCGGCTCGCCCTGCCGCCGGGCCGCTGGGCCGACGCGCTGACCCCGGGTGGGCGGGAGTTCACCGGGCACGCGCGCGTGGAGGAGCTGTTCGAGCACCTTCCGGTGGCGCTGCTGGAGCGGGTGGGCGACGGGGACTGATCGACGGCGGGGAGGCCGGGGCCGGGGCGGCCGGAGGGAGGTGCGCCGGGGCCGGAGCGGGAGCGGGGGCCGAGGCGGGGGCGGGGGCGGGGGTGACGGGTGCCTCGGCTGGGAGGCGGGCGCGCAGGAGGTCGGTGAAGGTCTCCGTGACGCCGGTCGGGGGCACGCGCGAGAACAGGCTCAGGGGCCGCTTCCAGGGCGGCTCGTGCGAGAGCACCACGCAGTCCTCGCCGACGGCGCCGCGGACGACGTGCGAGGGCACGGCGCACACTCCGGCGCCGGCGGCGGCCATCCGCACCGCCGTGGAGCTGTGCTCGGTCCACACCGCGGTACGGGGCGTGAAGCCGGCCCGGCGGCAGGCCCAGTCGAGGACCCGCTCGCCCTGGACGAGGGGTTCCATGGCGCAGCGGACCCAGGGCCGGTCCGCCAGTTCGGGCAGCGACACCGACGTACGGCCCGCGAAGCGGTCGTCGAACGGCACGACGAGGACGATCTCCTCCTCCCCCAGGGGCACGAGGCTGCCGGGCCAGTCGGCGGGCGACGGGCCGATGGCGAGATCGGCCGTGCCGCGTTCGACGGCATCCCTCAGGGAGGCGGTCTCGGCGTACTCGTGCAAGCGCAGCAACACGTCCGGGTGGGTGGCGCCCCAGTGGGCGAACACCTCCGGCAGGACACCGACCGCGAGCGCGTGGACGGCCGCGATGTGCAGCTCACCGCCCTCCGCGCCGGCGGTCGCGCGGGCCGCGCGGCGGGCCTGGGCGGCGCTGCGGACCGCGAGTTCGGCGTGCGGGCGGAAGGCGCGGCCCATCGGCGTCAGCCGCACTCCGCGCGGGAGGCGTTCCAGGAGCGCGCCGCCCACGGACCGTTCCAGGGCCTTGATCTGGTGCGAGAGCGCGGGCTGTGACACGTGCAGCACCTCGGCGGCGCGGGTGAAGGATCCTTCCTCGATCACGGTCAGGAAGTACTCCATCTGACGCAGGCTCATGCCGGTTCCCCTTGGCCGTGTGTGTGGCCGTGGCCGGGGTTGGGGTCGCAGTCGCGCCCGTGGTCGTGGTCGTGGTCGTGGTCGTGGCTGTGCGCGTGCTCGCTGCCATAAACGTCGTTCATCGGATCCACAAGAACATTGCCTTGGACGCATGGCAAGGGGCGGGCGGAGGCTGGGCGCATGGACACAGCGGACGTCATCGTCATCGGCGGCGGCACCGGCGGTTACAGCACCGCCCTGCGTGCCGCGGCCCTCGGTCTCGAGGTCGTGCTCGTCGAGCGCGACAAGGTGGGCGGGACCTGTCTGCACCGCGGCTGTATCCCCAGCAAGGCGATGCTGCACGCGGCGGAACTGGTGGACGGGATCGCGGAGGCACGCGAGCGGTGGGGGGTGAAGGCGACCCTGGAGGCGGTGGACTGGCCGGCACTGGTCGCCACCCGGGACGGCATCGTGGCCCGCAACCACAGGGGCGTGGAGGCGCACTTGGCGCACGCGGGGGTGCGGGTGGTGCGGGGCAGTGCGCGGCTGACGGGGGCGCGCTCGGTCCGGGTGGACGGCGTGCGCGACCTCGCCGCGCGCCGTGGGATCGTCCTCGCGACCGGCTCACGCCCGCGCACGCTCCCGGGGCTCACACCGGACGGGCGGCGCGTGGTGACCAGTGACGACGCCCTGTTCGTGCCCGCGCTCCCGGATTCCGTGCTGGTGCTCGGGGGCGGCGCGATCGGCGTCGAGTACGCCTCGTTCCACCGCTCCATGGGTGCGCGGGTCACCCTCGTGGAAGCCGCCGACCGGATCCTGCCACTGGAGGACGCCGATGTCTCACGGCATGTGACGCGCGGTCTGAAGAAGCGCGGCATCGACGTGCGCGCCGGCGCGCGGCTGCTGGACGCGCAGGTGGTGGCGGACGGCGTGCGCGCGCGTGTGCGCACCGCCCGCGGAGAGGTCCGCGCGGTGGAGGCCGAGCGGCTGCTGGTGGCCGTCGGCCGGGTCCCGGTCACCGACCACCTGGACCTGGCCGCCGCCGGCCTGGCCGCGGACGAGCGGGGATTCGTCGTACCGGCGGACTGGGGCCAGCTGGAGACGGCCGTGCCCGGGGTGCACGTCGTGGGCGACCTGCTGCCCCCGCCGTCCCCCGGGCTGGCCCACGCCTCCTTCGCCGAGGGCCTGCTGGTGGCGGAGACACTGGCGGGGGTGGCGTCCGCGCCGGTCGACTACGCGGCGGTGCCCCGCGTGACGTACTCGTCGCCGCAGACGGCATCGGTGGGCCTGAGCGAGGCGGAGGCACGCGCGCGGGGGCACGAGGTGGCCGTGAACACGATGCCGCTGACGGCCGTGGCCAAGGGGATGGTGCACGGGCAGGGCGGGACGGTGAAGGTCGTCGCCGAGGCGGGCGGCGGGCGGGTGCTGGGCGTGCACCTGGTCGGCCCCCACGTGTCCGAGATGATCGCCGAGAGCCAGTTGATCGTCGGCTGGGACGCGGAGCCCGCCGACGTCGCCCGGCACGTGCACGCCCACCCGACGCTGTCGGAGGCGGTCGGCGAGGCGTTCCTGACCCTCGCCGGACGGGGGCTGCACCAGCAGTGACCACCGGGGCGCGCACCCCCGCGCACAGGCCGGATGTGCACTTGAGCGCCCCCCGGAGCCTCCCCTCTCGTTGCCTTGACACCGCCCCTGGACCGTGCGGTACTGCCGGTGCGAGCCGGGCGGACAAACGGGGGTGAGTCACCTGCCGGAGCTGCGCTATCCCACTGTGGCGGAACTGGTCGTCTCCACGCGCGCGTTGGCCTCGGCGCACCCCGGTTTGTGCACCCTGCGCGAGGTGGGCACCTCCCGCGCGGGGCGCCCGCTGCACGTGCTGTCCGTCGGCCGCGCGCGGCGCGCGGTGCTCGTCGTCGCGGGCGCCCACGCCAACGAGCCGGCCGGCGGCTCCACGCTCCTCGCGCTCGCCGAGCGGGTGGTGGCCGAACCGTCGCTGCGGTCGGGGACGTCCTGGCACTTCCTGCTGTGCGCGGACCCGGACGGGGCGAGCCTGCATGTGACGCCGGCGCCGCGCAGCCTGCTCGACTACCACCGCGGCTTCTTCCGGCCCGCCGGACCCGAGCAGCCGGAGTGGTCGCCGGCCGTGCTGCCCCCGGACCGGCTGCCGCCCGAGACCCGCGCCCTGACCGGGGTGATCGACGAGCTGCGCCCCTACCTCCAGGTGACCCTGCACGGAACCGATCTGGGCGGCAGCTGGGTGCAGTTGACCCGGGACATACCGGGGCTCGCGGAACCGTTCGCCAAGTCGGCGGCGGAGCTGCACATCCCGGTGGAGACGGGCGCGTCGGACGCCGCCGGCTGGCCCGCGTCGGGCCCCGGGGTGCATGTGATGCCGGCGCCCGGTTCGATCGCGTACCCGAGCCTGCCGGACGACGCCCGGCACAGCACCTGGTACCACGCGCACCGGTACGGCGGTCTGACCGCGGTGGTCGAGGTGCCGATGTGGGCGAGCGACCTCGTGGACGATCCGGCGCCCCACCCCGCCCCGGCGGCGGCGCTGCGGCGGCTGGCGGAGCGGCTGCTGCGGGACGCGCGGGAGGTCGAGGACGTCCTCACCGAGGCGCTGCCCCGCCTGGACGGCCTCGACGGGCCCCTGCTGCGGGCCACCCGATGGGTGCTGGAGCTGGTGCCGGGCCTGGCCGCGGACCTGATCCACACACCGCCCGCCGACCACACCATGGCGTACGTCGGCAGCGTGGACGCCTTCGCCCGGCGGCTGCCGCTGCGCGCCGCGGCGATGCTGCTGCGGGTCCTGCGCGAGGCCGACGACCGCGCGGTGCCCCGGCTGGAACGGCTCGTGACCACCTGGAGCGAGGCCTTCGCGGACCGCTTCCGCGCTCGTTGGATCCCCCTGCGGCACCAGGTCGAGCACCAGTCCCGCACGGTCGTCGCGGCGGCCCTGCACGCACGCGAACGCGCGGCGTGACGCGGGCGGCGGCAGAGTCGCGCCGGTCCGCCCCCATGCCGGTTCCCGAGACTTGACGCGCCCCGTGCCCACGCAGCCGCCCGTGACGCCGCACCAGCGCCGATCCCCCTCGATGTGCTCCCGAGGCCGGCCCGAGGCCCGCCACGGCCCGGTCCCACCGGTCGGCCCGCGCCCCCGCCCGGGTAGCGCACCGGCGACTCCCCCGAGCGGAACGCGTGGCCGTCCGGTCTCACCGGGTCCCCGGCCCCGACCGCTCCGCCCGAACCAAGCTCCCGCGGAGCCCGCAGACACCGGGCACCGACGCCGCGCCCGAGTCAGACCCGACGGCACACGCGTGCCGCACCCGAGTCGCACGCGTGCGCCATCCGGCATCACCGGGCCCCCGGCCCCGACCACCCCGTCGAAACCGGGTGTCTGCAGAGCCCGCAGACACCAGACCCCGACGCCGCGCCCGAGTCAGACCCGACGGCACACGCGCCGCGCCGCGTCAGGCGTCGAAGGCGAACAGCACCCCCGTCACCGCCTCCATCGCGCACGCGTTCGGGAAGGTTTCCCGGTAGTCGACGGGGTTCCCCTGCCACTCGCCGCGCGCCTCCGCGGTCACCGGTGCGTAGACCATCGGGCAGGCGGCGTCCCTCAGCGGGAAGCGGCGGATGTCGCCGGCCGCGGCGTCGAGCTGGGCGCAGGCCTCGGCGGCCCGTGTGTGACCCTGCGGTGGGTCGCACAGCAGCAGGGTGCCGCGCGTGTCGCCGACGGGTCGCGGTCCGGGTCGCAGGGAGAAGCCGAGACCCGGGGTGGGGATGTCGTCCCTGGTGACGGTGAGGTGGAGCCAGGTGCTGTGACCGATGTGAGCGGCCGGCTCGGCCATCGCCCGCGCGGGGGCCGCCGTGGCGGCGAGGACGGCGAACAGGGCGGCCGCCGTCACGGCCGGCGTCACGGCCGTACCCCGCGGCCGGCGGCGGGCGGCCTTCGCTGTGATGGTGTGCGTCATTCCCGGTGCATCGGCACGACGGGCTCGGAACCCCAGTCCGGCTCACCCGAACGGAACCGCGCGGGCGCCTGCCGCGCGGCCAGTTCGAACGCGGCGAGCACCACGCGGGACTGGTACTCGGCCTGGCGGGCCACCGGGACCCACGCGGCGCCGCAGCCGTCGCGGTAGTCGGCGCACCAGGCGTCCAGGAGCCGGTCCAGCTCGGGCAGCACGCCCGCCGGGTCACGGCCGGACCGGGTGACGAGCTGGTGCAGCAGTCCGCCCGTGCGCAGGGCGAGCCGGCGCCCGGCGATCCGCAGGGCGGTCAGGTGACCGGCGTCCGGCGGTGGCAGGGGCCGGGTCCGGTGGGCGCTGTCCGGGTCCCAGGCGTCGGCGAGACCGGGCCAGACGAGCAGGTAGTCGTCGACGGGCAGCCGCAGGCGGTCCGCGTCCGGCGCGCCCGCGGCGTACGGGGCCAGGCGGGCCAGCAGCTCCCGCAGCAGCCGCATGTCGTGCCGCAGCGTGCGGCTGACGGTGCGCAGCACCGCCTCCGGGTCGGCGGGCACGGAGGCGTCCTCCACGGCGGCCACGCCCCACATGGGCGCCTCCACGACGGCCGTGACGGTGCCGTACCGGTGCGGGTGGAACCAGGTGGACTCGACGGCGGCCTCGGTGATGGCCGCGGCCCGGTCACCCGGGTGGGGCGGTGGGATGCGGTAGACGGCGGGACCGAGGCTCGGCCAGTACAGGGTGTCGTAGGGGCCGAGTTCGCGCGGGACGCCCAGCCGGGTGGCGATGTCGGCGACGCGCTGGGCGAGTCCCGGCAGGTCACGGGTGAGTTCGACGAAGCCGCCGCCGACGTCGACGCCGTGCAGAGAGCACTGGAAGAAAGGTTTCAGCTCGTCCTGGAGAGCGAGCAGGGCACGCGTTTCCGGCAGGGCCGCGGCGGCGGCGCCGTCGGGCAGCCACTCGGGTTGTTCCAGGAAGCCGGGGCGGAAGAAGTGCCGGAAGTAGCGCCCGAGGTGGTACGGGCCGCTCAGCCAGCCCTCGTTGCGGCGCAGCCCGTCGGGGTCGAGGCACAGCAGCAGGTTCCAGGTGGCGTCGGCGCCCTCGGTCAGGCTCGGATCGGCGAGGGCGCGCTCGGCCAGGCGCAGCACGGTGACCCCGCCGACGGGCTCGTTGGCGTGCGGTCCGGCCACGACGAGGGCCTGGCGGCCGCCGTGGCCGACCGAGAGCAGCCACAGGGGCGTGCCCGCGCGGGAGGTGCCGACGCGGCGCAGCCGGGCGTCGCGCGGGTGCCGGGCGACCAGGGCGGCGGCCCGAGCGCCCAGCTCGTCGACGGTCGGGTAACGGCGGAGGGGCGGCAGAGCACACCTCCGTGGCGCCGTCGGTTCACCTGGTGTATGTGGTGTAGGCACAGTCAGTCACGACTTCAGGTGTACGTCAACACCGCGACCGGAGCCGTGATTTGACCGTCGTCTCAGTGCGCGGCGAGCCGGAACGCGACCTGCCCGAAGGACACCTGGTCGCCTTCGCGGACGACGGTGGCGCCGATGACGCGGCGGCCGTTGACGGTGGTGCCGTTGGTCGAGCCGAGGTCGCGGAGGATCCACATGCCGCCCTGACGGCTGAGTTCGGCGTGCGCGCGCGAGACCGTCTCGTGGGTCAGCCTGAGCCCGCTCGCGGGGTCGCGGCCTATGCGCAGGCAGCCGCCCGCCGACGGGTGGGGCAGCAGCAGCTTCGGCAGCCGCTCGGCCTGCCAGGCCCGGCGCAGCCGCTCGCCGAAGCCGGACACGGCCTCGACGGTGCCGAACACGATCCGGGAGAACCGGCCCTCGGTGGGCAGGTCCGCGGTGAGCGCGGCCAGCTCGTCGGAGCGGCGGGCGGCGAGGGCGAGTTCCATCCGCCGGATGAAGGTGTCGTGGGACAGACGGCCCATGGCGACGCCGTCACGCAGGACCTTCAGCGCCTGATCGCGTTCCGCGTCCGAGGGGCGCGGCAGGGAGGCCGGGAACTCGAAAGACGACGTCACGCTGGTGATTGTCGGTCAGTGAACCCCAGGTGTCCAGAAATCATGGAATCGGTCCTCCCGTGCGCGTATCCGACGACACCCGGCGCAAAAGGGAAGATTCAAAAGCGGATTGATCTCTTTTGACGCACCATGGACGGGCTACGTCACCGTGGGCAGACGAAGGGGAACCGTCCGTGCAGTTCGAGGTGTGGGCACCGCAGGCCGGCCGAGTGACGCTCCACTGCGAGGGAGTCACGCACGCGATGGAGCGCGATCCCGAGCGCGCGGGGTGGTGGATCGCCGAGGCGGAGGCGCGGGACGGCACCCGGTACGGCTTCGCGCCGGACGACGGTCCCGTCCTGCCCGACCCGCGCTCGCGCCGCCAGCCGGACGGGCCGGACGGGCTGAGCGCGGTCGTCGACCAGGGGCGGTACGCGTGGCGTACGGAGTGGGCGGGCCGCCCGCTGCCGGGCGCGGTCCTGTACGAGCTGCACGTGGGCACGTACACCCCCGAGGGCACGCTGGACGCGGCGGCCGGACGGCTGGAACATCTGGCGGAACTGGGCGTGACGCACGTCGAGTTGATGCCGCTGTGCCCGTTCCCCGGGCGCCACGGCTGGGGGTACGAGGGGGTGTCGCTGTGGGCGGTGCACGAGCCGTACGGCGGCCCCGAGGCGCTGAAGCGCTTTGTCGACCGGGCCCATGAGCTGGGTCTCGGCGTGGTGCTGGACGTCGTCCACAACCATCTGGGCCCGTCGGGCAACTACCTTCCGCAATTCGGGCCGTACTTCACCGAGACGCACCAGACGCCGTGGGGCGCGGCGGTGAACCTCGACGCGCCGGGCTCGGACGAGGTGCGCGCGTATCTGGTCGAAAGCGCGCTGGCGTGGCTGCGGGACTACCGGATCGACGGGCTGCGGCTGGACGCGGTGCACGCGCTGGTGGACACGCGCGCGTGCCACTTCCTGGAGGAGCTGTCCACGGCGGTGGACGCCCTGGCGGCGGACCTGGGCCGGCCGCTGTTCCTGATCGCGGAGTCCGATCTGAACGATCCCCGGCTGGTCACCGCGCGCGCGGAGGGCGGTTTCGGCTTGCAGGCGCAGTGGAACGACGACTTCCACCACGCCGTGCACGCGGCGCTGACCGGTGAGTCGCAGGGCTACTACGCGGACTTCGCGCGCGCCCCCATGAAGGCGCTCGCCAAGACGCTCACGGGCGGGTACTTCCACGACGGTAGCTACTCCAGCTTCCGCGGCCGTCGGCACGGGCGTCCGCTGGACCGCACACGGGTGGCCGCGCACCGGCTGCTCGGCTACAGCCAGACGCACGACCAGGTCGGCAACCGGGCCCAGGGCGACCGGCTGGCCTCGCTCGTCTCCCCCGGGCTGCTGGCGTGCGCCGCCGCGCTGACGCTGACCGGGCCGTTCACGCCGATGCTGTTCATGGGCGAGGAGTGGGCGGCGGGCACGCCCTGGCAGTTCTTCACCGACCACACCGACCCCGATCTGGCCGAGGCGGTACGGCGGGGCAGGCGGCGGGAGTTCGCCGCGCACGGGTGGGCCGAGGAGGACGTCCCGGACCCGCAGGACCCGGCGACCCGGCAGCGCTCGTGCCTGGACTGGTCGGAGCCGGAACGCGAGCCCCACGCGCGCGTGCTCGCCTGGTACCGCCGCCTCGTCGCGCTGCGCCACCGGCAGCCCGACCTCACCGACCCCGACCTGTCGGACATCAAGGTGGCCTACGACGAGGAGGCCCGCTGGCTCGCCTTCCGGCGCGGTGACGTGTGCGTGGCCGTGAACCTGGCCGGGGAGCCCGCGGTGATCCCCCTGGGCACCCGCCCGGCCGAGATCCTCGCCGCGTGGGAGCCGGTGGACGGCCCCGACGCGCAGGGGGTGCTGCGGGTGCCCGCGGAGTCGTGCGTGGTGCTGGCGCAGCCGTGAGCGGGGGTGGCCGGGTACGGGTCGTACTCGGCCCGGCTGATCGGCGAAACACCCCTCAGAGGGTGTCGCCCGTGACGTCCTCCCGCAGGTCCGTCACCCGTTCCAGCAGGATCGGCTCCCACGCGCGGCGCAGCTCGGCGCGCAGGAGGGGCAGGGGCGTGCGGGCGCGGCCGGAGAGGGTTTCGGCGAGGTGACGGACGGAGTCGCAGCGGGCCAGCCACAGGCCGCGCAGGCAGGGGCGGGCGCCGTAGCCGGCGAGAGTCGCGGCGCGCACGGCGGCGGGGGCGCCGACCGCGCGGGCGAGCCCGGCGATGTCCTCGGCCGGGTCGCCGATGACCGCGTCGGCCCAGCCGAGCACCGCGCGCACCCTGCCGTCGGCGCTCACCACCAGGTGTGCGCCGGTGAGCCCGTGGTGGACGAGGACCGCTCCGCCGGGCTGCACGGTGAGCTGGCCTGCGGCGGGCGGGGTGAGCTGCCGCAGCCGCGCCGCGTCGAACTCGTCCGCTTCGGCCAGGCGTTCGGCAGCCTGTACGGCGGCCCGGCGCAGCGCCTCCAGCGAGCGCGGGGCGGTGCGCGGCACGCCCAGCGCCTCCGCCTGCCGCGGCGGCACCTCGCGCAGACCGGTGAGGAGCCCGGCGAGGTCGGCCTCGCCCAGGGCGGAGACCTCGTGCTGCTCGCCGGAGCCGCCGGGCACCTTGGTGTCCAGCGTGTAGGTGAGGCCCGGGGCCCACTCGCCGTGCGCGACGCTGGTCGGCACGGCGACCTGGAGGTGCGGCCGGACCAGGTCGCGCAACCGCAGTTCGCGGCGCTGCCGGACGGCCGCGTCGGCGTCGGGGGCGAGCCGCAGCACATGGCGGGTGCCGACCCACCAGGTGACGGCGTCCTCGCCGTCGGCGACCGGCCGGACGTCGGGGCCTGCGGCGGTGCCCGCGCCCTCCTTGAGCAGGGAACGGACGAGTCGGCGGACGGTGTCCGCGGTGGGTGTCGGTGCCTGGGTCATGGTCGGGGCCGTTGTCGTGTGCGGGCGTACGGGGACGGGAGGGCGGAACGCGTCGGTCTCAGTCCACTGTCACCATCTCGCGCGGGGTGTCGTTCAGGCGACGGCCGCCGTCCTCGGTGACGGTCACGATGTCCTCGATGCGGACGCCGAACCGGCCGGGGAGGTAGACACCGGGCTCCACCGAGAAGCACATGCCGGGCACCAGGGGCTGCTCCTCGCCCTCGATCATGTACGGCGGTTCGTGGGTGGTGACGCCGATGCCGTGGCCGGTGCGGTGGATGAAGTACTCGCCGTACCCGGCGTCGGCGATGACCGCGCGGGCCGCCCGGTCGACCTCCTGGCAGGCCACACCGGGCCGCACCGCGCGGAACCCCGCCTCCTGCGCCTCGCGGACGATGTCGTGGACCCGGCGCTCCTCGTCGGTGGGTTCGCCGACGTGGACCGTACGGGAGGTGTCGGAGCCGTAACCGTCCTTGAGGCCGCCGAAGTCGAGGACGACCATGTCGCCGCGTTCGATGACCCGGTCGCCGGCCTCGTGGTGCGGATTGGCGCCGTTCGGGCCGGAGGCGACGATGGTGAAGTCGACCTGCTGGTGACCGGAGCGGCGCAGCAGGCCGGCGAGGTCGGCGGCGACGTCGGACTCCCGGCGCCCGCCGAAGGGAACCTTCCGGATCTCCTCGAACGTGGCGTCGGCGGCGGCCCCCGCAGCCGCCAGGAGACGCAGTTCCGCCTCGTCCTTGACCGCGCGGAGCATGGGCAGGGCCTCGGTGAGGGAGGCGTAGGAGGTGCCGGGCAGCGCCTTCTGCAGGCCGAGCAGGTGCATGGCCCAGGTGTTGTCGCTGACGCCGAAGGTGCCGGTGGCGTCGAGGAGGGCGGCGGTGGCGGCGTAGGGGTCCTTGCCGTCGGTCCAGTCACGCAGGGTCAGTGCGGGCGCGCCGGCGGCCTTCTCGGCGTCGGGGGCCTCCAGGGTGGGGACGACGAGGACGGGGTCCCGGCCGGCGGCGAGGACCAGCAGGGTGAGCCGTTCGGTGACCGCGGTGGGCGCGTAACCGGTGAGCCACGCGAGGTCGGGCCCCGGGGCGACGAGGAGCCCGGCCAGCCCGGCGTCGGCGGCGGCCCGCGCGGCGCGCTCCATGCGGGCCCGGTAGTCGTCGGCGGTGAAGGGCGCGGCCGCGCCCCTGCCCGCGGGTGTGCTGCTGCCGGTCATCCGGGCCTCCTCGGCGGGTGCGGGAACCACGGGCAGCATCCTGCCCGGCCAGCGGGGGCCGCGCGAGCCGGTGCGCGGCGCTTTCATGGCTGGCGGAGGGGGGCCCGGCCTTGGCGGGAGGGTGCCCGGCCTTGGTGGGAAGGTGCACGGTGGGGGCGGATGGGTGCGCGGTCGCGGCGGGCGGGTGCCCGGTTGCGGCGGGTGGGTCCGTGGCCATGGCGGGCGGGTGCGCGGCTACGGGACGCGGGTCCGCGGTCACGGCGGGGGCCGCTGTCACGGCGGGCGCGTCCGCGGTCGTGGCTCAGCTGTCGAGGGCCATGCGGACGCCGAGGAGGAGCAGCACGCCGCCGGAGACCTGCTCCAGCCGCCGGCGCACCCCGGCGCGGGAGAGGAAGGCCTTCATCCGGCCGACGAACCACACGTACAGGCCGTAGTAGCCGATCTCGAAGACGGCCCAGACGGCGGCGAGGCCGACCATGGCGGGCAGGTGCGGGGCGCCCTCGGGGACGAACTGCGGGAGGAAGGAGAGCGCGAAGACGGCCGCCTTGGGGTTGGCGAGGTTGAGCAGCAGTCCCGCGCGGTAGGCGGACCAGCCGCTGCGCTCGACGTCCTGCCAGACCTCGGTGGCCTCGCCGGTGCGCCGCATCCGGTGGGCCTGGCGCAGGGCCTGGACGCCGAACCAGACGAGGACGACCGCGCCGGCGACGCGCATCACGTCGTACGCCACTTCGGAGGCGGTCAGCAGGGCGGTGAGGCCGAAGGCGGCCGCCACGCCCCAGACGAAGACGCCGGTCTCGTTGCCGAGCACGGTCAGGAAGCCGGAGCGGCGGCTGCGCAGCGACTGCTTGATGATCAGCACGGTGCTCGGTCCGGGCGAGGCCGCGATCAGGGTGCAGGCGCCGAGGAAGACGAGGAGGGTGCTCAGCATGGGGCTCATCGTCGCTCCGCGCGGCGGGGGCCGACCAGTGGTTTTCGGCGCGTGACGCGCCCCGCCGCGGCCCGTACCGGCTCCTCCCCGGCGTGGTGCCCCGCGCGGTCAGGTCAGGACGCCGGGGACGATCGTGAGCCGCTGGTGGCCGCCGCCCCGGTGGCGCACCGTCAGTGTGACGCGCTCGCCGGGGCGGGCCCGGTGCACGGCCTCGACCAGGTCGGCCGCCGAGTCGACGCGGATGCCGTCGAAGGTGAGCAGGACGTCGCCGCGGACCAGGCCCGCCGCGTATCCCGGGCCGGGGATGTGGACCCCGACGACCTGGGCGCCGGACGTGCCCGCGTCCACGACCTCCAGGCCGAGGATCGCCCTGGCGGGTGACCGGGCGGGCGTGGGTGACGCGGACGCGCCGGGGCGTGCGGGCGCGGACTGCGTGCCCGGCCGTATCGGCCGCCCCGGCTCACCCCTCTGGCCCGTCTGGCCTGACTGGCCTGCTTGATCCGTCTGGCCCGTCTGGCCCGTCTGGCCTGACTGGCCTGCTTGATCCGTCTGGCCCGTCTGGCCCGTCTGGCCCGTCTGGCCCGTCTGGCCCGGTCGCTGCTGGAGTTCCGCGAGGGTCCTCACACCGATCACGGTGGCACCGACCGTGCCGAGGCCGACCCCGGACAGCAGCAGGGCCGTCCCGGCGAACAGGCCGAGCAGCAGGGTCGTGAGCCGCCGGCCGCGCCGGCGCACGGTGTGCGGGGGCCGGACGGAGCCGGCGGGGCGGCCTGTGCCGCCGCCGGGCTCCTGACCGGGCATCGGCTTGGGACGCAGCGCACTCTGTTCCATCGATCGCCTCCGGCTGGTGCTCTACCCGGGGCACCGGCGCGCGACGTGCCACGAACGAGTGAGACTGACCGGTGGTCAGGGGCGGGAAGGTCTCGGTACTTCGCGCAGGCACCCCGCGCGGGTGCCTCGCGCAGGCTCCCCGCGCGGGCACCTCACGCGCGGACGAGCAGCGCGTCCGCGAGGCCCGCCGCCGCTCCCCTCGGCGGCCCCGCGAACACCAGTTCCGTACGGTGGACGACGCGCGGGGCGACGACGGGGACGGCGACCGCGCCCGGGACCGAGACGGCCGCCGCGCGGGGCAGCACGGTCAGTCCGTGGCCGGCGGCGGCCAGTGCGGTGAGCACGCGAAGGTCCGTGCCCTCGTAGCGCAGGGCGGGGCGGAAACCCCGGCCGCCCGCGGCCGCGCGCAGCTGGGCCAGCGGCAGGCCGGCGTCGGGGGCGTCCAGCCAGCGGGCGTCGGCGAGCTCGCCGAGGCGCAGTCCGCTGCGGCCGGCCAGCGGATGGCCGGCGGGCAACAGCACGCAGACCGGTTCCTCGCCGACGCCCTCGGTGGTCAGCGGCGCCACGTCGGGCATCCGCAGCGGGTCGCTGGGGGCGGCCAGGCCGTCGACGAGACCCAGGTCCGCGGCGCCGGTGGCGACGGCCGCGGGGACCTCCTCGCGGGTGCGGACCCGGAGGGTGACGCCGGCGGGCGGGAGGGCGGCGAGGACGCGGGGGCCGAGCGCGGTCGGGGTGGCGGCGAGGCTCAGCCCGTGCGAGGGCGCCGCCGCGATCCGGGACACGTCCGCGCGGGCCGCGTCGAGGCGGAGCAGCAGCGGGCCCGCGTGCTCCAGGAGCCGTTCGCCGGCGGCGGTAGGGGCCACGGGGCGGCGGGTCAGCAGCGGCGCGCCGAGGTCCTGTTCGAGGGCGGCGATGTGCTGGGACACCGCGGACTGGGTGTAGCCCAGCTCCCGCGCGGCCTCCGAGAAGGAGGCGAGGCGGGCGACGGTGACGTAGGTGCGCAGGAGGTGCGGGTCCATGGGGGTCACCCTCTCATCAGCGTTGCTTATCGAGAGTGCAGAGATCATCGTTGGACGTGAACGAGCGGCCGTGCGGAGGATGAACGCCATGACACCGACCGCAGCTCGCCCCGCATCGGGCACCGCATCACACATCGCATCTCACTTCGCGCCTCCCCCCGCCCCTCATCCCGCGTCTCGCACCTCAGCTCGCACCGCAGCTCGCCCCGCGCGGGTCGCCCTGGTCGGCGACCGTACGCCCAACGTCGTCTCGCACGCCCGCATTCCGCGGCTGCTCGACGCGCTCGCCGCGCGTGACCGGCTCGTCCTCGACCCGTACTGGATCCCCTCCGAGGACGCCGAGGCCGACGGCGCGGTGCGCGGGTTCGACGCCGTGTGGGTGGTGCCCGGCAGCCCGTACCGCAGTGAGGCGGGCGTGCTCGCCGCGATCCGCACCGCGCGGGAGGAGGGCATCCCGTTCCTCGGCACGTGCGGCGGCTTCCAGCACGCGCTGCTGGAGTTCGCCCGCGCGGTGTGCGGCCTGACCGGGGTCGCGCACGCCGAGAACGACCCCGGCGCCCAGGACTTCCTGATCGAGCCGCTGGCCTGCTCGCTGGCCGGCCACGAGGCCGCCGTACGGCTGGAGCCGGGCTCCCTGATCCACTCCCTCCTCGGCTCGGAGCGCACGGTCGAGCGCTACTCCTGCAACTACGGCCCCTCCCGGCACCTGGACACGCTGCGCGCGCACGGGCTGCGGTTCTCCGGCCGGGACGACGACGGCGCCGTCCGCATCGCCGAACTTCCGGGGCACCCCTTCTTCGTCGCCACGCTGTTCCAGCCGGAGCTGTCCGGCGACGGCTCGCAGCCGCACCCTGTGATCCGGGCGCTGGCGCGCGCCGCGGTCGGGCACGCCGCCGCGCGGGAGGCACGTCAGCCGGTCTGACCCGCGCGCCCCACCCGCGCGCCCCACCCGCGTGCCGCCCCAGTGGCCGTCCGCGGGGCGGCACGCGGTCGCCCGTGGCCTCAGCCCGTGTGGCCCTCGCCGTGGCCGCCGTGGGCCCCGCCGTGGTCGAACCTCAGCGCCTCGGGCGGCATGACCACGAAGGGCCGCATCATGCCCATGTCCTCGTGTTCGAGGAGGTGGCAGTGGTACATGAAGCGGCCGTACGCCCCGTCGAACGGCCCATGACGCGCAGCATCTGGTTCCCCGGCACCCGGAACGTGTCCTTGTGGCCGCGCTCGTTGGGGGCGAGGGGGATGCGGGTGCGCGCGTCGTAGCGGATCGGGCTGCGGGTGCCGCCGATCTCCGGGTCGAAGCCCGAGACGTCGTAGGCGTCGCGGCCCAGGAGCTGGAAGTCCGTTCCTCTGTACCACCGGAGCCGTTGTCGGTGGCGACTGTCACGTTCTGCGACATGACCGATCACGCGCTGCGGCAGCTGCGGCAGGACCGCCGGCCGGCCGCCCTGGCCGCCTTCGTCGAGCGCCGACGAGGCGCTGGAGATCCTGATCGGCCTGCCCGGCTGGCGTTCAAGAGTTCGGGCGATCAGCTGACCCACGCGGGGACGGGCACCGCCGGCGCGCGGTCCGGGAGGAAGCCGTGGGCACGGCCGGCCAGCCAGTCGGCTTTGTAGCGGTCCACCGCGCGATGCCAGTTCAGGATGCCGGCCATCCAGTTCCGGAGCGCGTTCACATAGCTCTCCAGCCCGGCGCGGGCCTCGTCGGACAGGTCGAAGTCCTCGTGGACGACGGGCAGTTCCGTCGCGACCACGTGCTCGAACTGCTCCATGCGCTGGTTCATCAGGTCGGCGACGATACCGAGGGCGGTCGGGTAGTCGATGCCGAAGAAGTTCTGCACGACCAGGATCGCGTTGTGGATCTCCCCCTCGTACTCGATCTCCTTCTGGTACGAGAAGACGTCGTTGAGGAGGCAGGCGAAGTCGACGGCCGCGTTCTCCATGGAGCGCACCGGGCCGCTGCGGTAGACCTCCGGCGGGACCGAGGGACCGTGGCCCATGCGGCACAGGTTCATCGTCATGTCGGAGCCGAAGGTGGCGCGGCGCATCTCCAGGTAGTCGACGGGGTCGGGGATGCGGTTCTGGATCTGGTTCGCCAGCTCCCACAGCCAGCTCTCCGTCATCACGTTCACGGAGTCCTTCAGGACGCGGCGGGCGTCCTCGTCCATCCCCGCGGTGGTGCGCCGCCACAGGTCGCTCAGGGCGCGCTCCATGCCGTTCACCGGGACGACCGGCGTCTCGCCGGCCAGCGGCATGCAGGCCGCCAGGCGTTCGGTGGTCAGGCGCGCGGCGGCGAGGTCGCGGCGGTGCCCGAAGACCAGCGGGTAGTAGTCGTCGCCGTAGGTGCCCCAGGCCAGCCACTGGGCGCTGAGGTCGAGCGCCTCGTCGGAGCCGTCCGGGTCGAGGCCGGCGGAGCACAGCGGCAGGTCGTAGGCGTGCAGCTTGTCCTCGTCCCAGACGCCCTCGCTGAGGATGCCCATCCGGTGCGCCCAGGGCAGCAGGCGCGCGCGGGCGCCGTCGAGGCCGGGGTTGAGGCGCAGCGGGAACGGCATGCGGATGTCGGGGATGCGGGACGGGCCGACCTTCTGGTACGGCCGGTGGGTGTAGGCGCGCAGCCGCTCCGCCCCGGCCGAGGCGAGCAGGCCGCGGATGTCGGTGCCGGAGGTGCCGAGCACGCCGAGGACCTGCCCGGGGCCGGTCGCGGTGGCGTTCTCGTTCATGTAGCGGCTGGAGCGCATGTGCCACTCGTGGCCGCCGGACTGCCAGTCCTGGAGTCCCTTGGTGTACGCGGCCACCGCGGCGACCTCGGCCGGGGTGAGCCCCTTCTCCAGGGCCAGCGCGGGGACCTCGGTGAGCGCGGTGTGCTCGAACTGGTGGAGCCGTGAGGTGAGGACGTCGTTGACGGTGTCGGCGGCCTCCTGGGTGGTGCAGCCGAAGAAGGTCTCCAGGACGAGCACGCCGTTGCTGTTCTCGCCCTCGTCCTCGACCTCCCGCTGGTAGGAGAACAGGTCGTTGCGCAGGTGCACGGCGTCCGAGAAGGTCTCCATCAGCACCCGCAGCGGGCGGGATCCGGCGACGGAGGCGGGTACCTCGGCGGTCGCGTACTCCACCAGACCGGCCGACCAGGGGGCGCCGCCGACCTTGCGGCGCATCTCGATGTACTCGACGGGGTTGGCGATCCGCCCCTCGTTGATGTTGGACAGCTCCCACAGGGACTCGTTGAGCAGATGCTCGGTGGCGACGGCGAACCGGCGCCGCCAGTCGGCCGACATGGACGGCACCGTGCGGGCCCACAGGTCGGCGAGGCCCGCCTCGACCGGGTTCTGCGGCGCGGGCACGGGCGCGGCCGGGTCCAGTGGCATGAACAGCGGAAGCCGGTCCAGGTAGGCCTTGCCGCCGGCGCGGTCCTGGCTGCGCTTGAACGTCTCCAGGAAGTGGTCGTCGAAGAAGAACACCCACACGTACCAGTCGGTGATGAGCGAGAGGGCGTCCGCGTCGCAGTCGGGGTGGGTGTAGGCGCAGAGCAGTCCGTAGTCGTGTGCGTCGAGGTCGGCCTGCTCCCAGATCCCGGAGCCCTCCAGCATGCCCATCTCACGCGCCCACACCGTCGAGTGGGCGCGCGCCTCGTCGAGATGCGGGTTCAGCCGCGCGGGGTACGGCATGTAGAAGTGCGGGAGTTCGAAGGGCTGCGTCATGGCCGGGCCCTACCCCCGCTCCCGGCGGGGCATCCGCGTGGCCGCACATGATCACACCATCGCGTGAATCGCGGCCGGTCGGGGAGCGTGGGCGGGAGCGGGTCCGTTCCTCCCGTGTACGCACTCGTGTTCCTCGCTCGTGCACACCCTTGCCGCCCCTTCGACCTCCCGCCACGGTGGTGCCCATGACGTCCTTCGCACTCCCCCACGAACTGCACGGTGACGGCGCCCACAAAGTGTTCGCCGTGCACGGCTGGTTCGCCGACCGCTCCGCGTACGCGCCGGTGCTGCCGGACCTGGACCGCACGGCGTTCCAGTACGCGCTGGTCGACCTGCGCGGCTACGGCGAGGCCCGCGACGCCCCGGGCGAGTACACGACCCGGGAGGCCGCCCTGGACCTGGTGGAGCTGGCCGGCCGGCTGGGCTGGGAGCGGTTCTCGGTGGTGGGGCACTCGATGGGCGGCGCGGTCGCCCAGCGGCTGCTGGCCGTCGCCCCGCACCGGATACACCGGATCGTGGGCGTCTCACCGGTGCCGGCCTCGGGGCTGGCGCTGCCGCCGGAGCAGTGGGAGCTGTTCGCCGACGCCGCGCACCGGCCGGAGAACCGGCGGGCCATCATCGACATCACCACGGGCGGACGCCGCCCCGCCGCCTGGCTGGACCGGATGGTCGCACGCTCGCTGGCGTGCAGCGACCCCAAGGCGTTCCGCGCCTGGCTGGACTCCTGGGCGCGGGACGACTTCCACAACCGTGTCGAGGGCGCGACCGTCCCGGCGCTCGCGATCGCCGGGGCGCTCGACCCGGCACTGTCGGCGGACCTGCTCCGGCAGACCTGGCCGGCCTGGTATCCGCGCGCCGAAGTGCGGGAACTGCCCTGTGCGGGGCACTACGCGATGGACGAGACGCCGCTGGAGCTGATCCGGGTGGTGGAGGACTTCCTGCGGGCGGACGGCACCGGCTCCGGCGGCGGCCCCGCATGACCCCGTCCGACGCGCCACCCCCGTGCCGCCCGCGCCCGGCGTCTTCGGCCCCCGCCCCCGGCAGTACGCCGCCACCGTGCCCCGCGACGCCTACCTCACTCCGCCCGACCGTCGCCGGGGAGGTGATACGCGCGTTGCCGGTGCCGCGGACCGCCGGACCGCCGGACTGCCGGTCCACCGAGCCGCCGAGCCGCCGAGCCGCCAGGTGTCGGACTTCGTCAACGGCATCGGATCGCTGCCGGTGCGGATCGTCCCCTGCCGGTCGCGCCCGCCGCGTTCACCGTCTGACCTGGATCAGCGCGTGGGTGCCGGCGGTGCGCCAGTGGTCTCCCCCGGCGGCGGTCAGCGCGGACTCGGTGGCGGCGTCGAGGCCGCAGACGACCTCCGACTTCAGGGTGCGCAGAGCGGCGACGGGGCCGGGGAAGTAGGCGGTGAGGTCGGCGAAGGGGGTGGTCAGGGGCCAGCGCCGGTCGCCCACCAGGCGGCGGTAGTTGAGGTCGCCCTTGACCACGGTCAGGGTGGCGGCGGCGAACTCGGCGCGCAGGTCGTCCGGCATCTCGGCGTAGGGCAGTGGGGCGGCGGAGAAGGGGTGGGCGCGGACGGTGAGCCGGCCGTCGGTCATCGCCGTCCACAGGCGCCGCCCGTAGGCCGCGGCCGCGCCGGGGGCCGAGGTCAGCCGGCGCAGGGCGTCGAGGACGTCGGCGGTGGTGGCGTCGGAGACGTAGTACGGGTAGGGCTTGACGTGCAGGACGGCCCTGGCGACGCGGCCGCGGTCGAGGAGGTCGGCGATGAGCAGGAGGTCGGGGATGAGTTCGCGGCCCGCGTTGTCGGCGACGAGGCAGAGGGTACCCGTGCCGGAGGGCGGGAGCAGTGACCAGAAGGTGTCGCTGTCGTCGGCGAGCAGGCCGGGGGCGGCGTCGCGGGTGTCGGCGCCCTCGGCGGAGAGGCGGAAGCCGAGGTCGGCGCGGTTGCCCCAGAGGGAGCCGTGGAGCAGGGCGTGGCTGCGTTCGTCGGCGGGGCGGCCGGCGAGGGCATCGAGGGCGGCCAGTTCCTCGTCGGTCCCGGGTGCGTCGAGTTCGGCGAGCTTGGCCGGGCGGAAGGGGTCGATGCCGTGCCAGGGGCCGGGGGTGAAGTAGCCGGTGGCTTGCAGGAGGAGCCGGTAGAAGTAGCTCTCGGACCACAGCCAGGGGAGGTCGAACCAGGACTGTCCGGTGTGGGTGTCGAGTCCCCAGTCCCGCCAGCGGCTCAAGTCCGGGGCGTCGGCGGGGAGGGGTTCGACGACGCCGTGGGTGCACTGGGCGAGCAGGGCGTCGAGGGCGCGGCGCCGGTCGGGGTCGTACGGGGTGGACTCACGTACCTGCCGGATGATCGCGGGGTGGCGCTCGGCCAGCACACCGTGGGGGAACGAGCCGGTCCGGTCGGCACGGAGCACGGGCGGCGCGGGGGCGGTGTCGGACATGCGGCTCACCGTATCGCGCGGTGTGCCGGGGGGTGCGGGGGCGCGGTGTGCGCTCGCTCGACGCGTCCGGGGCGAACGGAGCTCGCCGCTCGCACGGCTCCGGTCTCGCGCTCCGGCCGTACGTCTCACACCGTTCTGGTCTCGCGCTCCAGTTGGGCGACCAGGCTGAGGTAGCGCGGGCGGCGGGTCACCGGGACCAGGCCGCGGACCAGGACGTACCACATCTCGGCGACCCGGCGGGGCAGGCGTACGTACGGTTCGAGGGAGCGGCCCATGACGCGGGTGCCCACGAAGAAGCCGACGAGGGAGTGGGCGACGGCGTCTATGTCGATGTCCGGATGGACGTCGGACTCCTTGACCGCGCCCGCGAGTTTGCGGGAGGCGATCTCCAGCCACTCGGTGAACGGGTGCGGCAGCGGCGGCCGTACGCCCACGCCCGCGGTGGCCAGGCGCAGTCCGGCGCGGGCGACCGGGCCCTCGACGGCGAGCCGGGCGATGCCGAAGGTGATGCGCATCAGGGCTTCCAGCGACGAGCAGTTGCGTTCGTCCACCTCGCGGGCCAGCCGGCGCGAGGCCTGGGACTGGATCTCCATGATGGCGTGGGCCAGGTCTTCCTTGGCCGCGAAGTGGAAGTAGAGGGCGCCCTTGGTGACGTGGGCGTGCTCGACGATGTCGCTGAGGCTGGTCGATTCGTAGCCGTGCCGGTCGAACAGGTCGGCGGCGGCCGCGATAATCGTCGCCCGGGTCTGTTCGGCGCGTAACTGCCTCGCCATCGTCTCGACTCTCCTGGCTGAAAAGAACGGGCCACGCCGTTTGTTACTTACGGGGTGTACACGATAACTCACAGGCCGCTGGCATGTGCCGGACCGTCAGTTTCCCCACCGCCTCCCCACGGACGAGTTGACGCAGTTCATCGTAGCTCCAACCAGGGGCGATGCAGGAGGGCATGAACGGGCACATTCCGAACCGACGGATCGGCATATGACAAAGTCGCCCTCGAAAAAACCGGATGAGCGGTTCTTTTCAAAAGGCAACCAAAGAGGAGAACAAGAAAAAAGGCGGGCCGGACGGTGCCCATCCGCACCGTCCGGCCCGCCCGCTCGGGGAGGTTGTTCAGACCTGGGTCAGAACGTCAGCTTCCAGCTGTTGACGCGGCCGGTGTCCTGCGCGGCCACATCCTGCACGCGCAGCTTCCAGGTGCCGTTGGCGACCTCGCTGGAGGCGTTCACCGTGTAGGTGGTCAGGACGTTGTCGGCGGAGTCCGAGGAGCTGGAGGACTTCAGCCGGAAGGCGGTGCCGTCCGGCGCCACCAGGTCGATGACCAGGTCACCGCGGTAGGTGTGGGTGATGTCCACGCCCACCTGGAGGGCCGAGGGGGCGTTGCCGCTGCGGCCGGTGACGGTGATCGGGGACTCGACCGCCGAGCCGGCGTCCGGGATGTTCACCGCGGTGGTGCTGGTGAAGGTGGTGCCACCCGTCGACCCGTCCGTGCCGCCGGAGCCGGTCACCGCCTGCACGGTCTTGGCGGCGTCCGCGAGACCCGCGCCGCAGCCGCCGGAGCAGGCGCCGGGCAGCGGACGGGCGTTGGCCTTGATCGCCGACTCGATCTGGGCCGGGGTGAGCGCGGTGTTGGCCGACTTCATCAGCGCGGCGAGGCCCGCGACGTGCGGGGTGGCCATGCTGGTGCCCTGGTAGAAGGCGTACGACTCGGTCGACGGCGTCTTGGTGCCGGAGTTCAGCGTGGAGTAGATGCCGTTCGCGGTGCCGGTGCTGGTCTGGCCGCCGGGCGCCGAGATGTCGATCAGGGAGCCGTAGTTGGAGTAGGAGGCCTTCGCGCCGGTGCGGTTGGTCGCGGCGACCGAGATCACGTTGTTGCAGTTGCCCGGCGAGTGGTTGGCCACGTTCTCGTTGTCGTTGCCCGACGCGACGACCACCGTGGTGCCGCGGCCGACGGCCGCGTTGATGGCGTTCTGGGTGGCGCTGGTGCAGGCGCCGTCGCCGCCGAGGCTCATGTTGATGACCTTGGCGACGTTGGTGTTGGCGGGCACGCCGGAGACGGTGCCGCCGGACGCCCAGGTGATGGCGTCGATGATGTCGGAGTCGTAGCCGCCGCACTTGCCGAGGACGCGGATCGGGGAGATCTTCGCGCCGTAGGCGATGCCCGCCATGCCCTTGGCGTTGTTGGTCACCGCGGCGATGGTGCCGGCGACGTGGGTGCCGTGCCAGGAGGAGTTGGAGGCGGGGACGCCGGCGCCGCACTCGCCCGCGGCGTACCAGTCGCCGGGGTCGGCGGGGTCGCTGTCGCGGCCGTTGCCGTCGACGGCGACGGCGGTGTCGGCGATGAAGTCGTAGCCGCCGACGACGTTCGCGGCGAGGTCGGAGTGGGCGACGTAGCCGGTGTCGATGACGGCGACGGTGACGCCGGTGCCGGTGGTGGTGTTCCAGGCGCCGGGCACGTTCATGCCGGCGGTGGTCTCGAACAGGTCCCACTGCTTGGCGTAGTCGGTGTCGTTCGGGGTGGCCTGCGGCTTGTTCAGGCGGTCGGGGACGACGTAGGCGACCTGCGGGTCGGCCTGGTACTCGGCGATGACGTCGGCGACGTCCGCCTTCGTCAGGTCGTCGCCGAGGTCGACGAGGGCGGCGCCGGTGCCGAGGCGGCGCTGGAAGTCCAGCTTCTCGCCGGCCTCCTTGCCCTTGGCGACGGCGTCGGCCTCGGCGGCCTTGTTCGACTTGGCCTCGGAGGCGCCGGACTCGTAGCCGACGATGAGGCGTTCGGCGACGACGCCGGGGGCGGCCTCGGTGCGGGTGGCGAGGTCGGCGGCGGCCTGCGGGGAGGAGACCTGGGGAGCGGGCGCGGGCTCCTGGGCGGCGGCGACCGAGGCGGTGCCGGCCGTGATCAGCGCCGCGGAGAGGGCGGCGGCGGATATCAGCTTGCGTCGCAGGGACGGGGAAGTACGCAAGGGCGTGCCTTTCGCGTGCCGGACTCCGGGCAGCTCGGAGCGGCGATCGGGCGCTTCGTCGTCGAAGCGGAGGGGGGCTTACCGAAAAGCGAGCGCGGTGGCCGGCCAGGCGCGAAGTGCGTCAGCTGTGTAAGGGGTTACCTGTGGGTCAGCTGTGCTCGAACGATAGGCAAAGAGAAGGTCACAGGGATACAGGGGAAACCCTCGATCCGGCCGGAATCCCACCCTCGCCGTCCACGAGTTGCCCCCTTGCGACCGGATTTGACCGCTACAGCTCCGCCAAGGTCGTCAGCAGCTCCTGTGCCCGCTCCAGGTCGGGCGTCAGGGGCCGGTCCTCGGTGCCGGCGGGCAGGGCCGCGGCGGTGACCGTGAGGACCGGGAGGCGGGGCGGGGAGGGGTGGAGCCGGAGGGCTCGTACGGCGGTGACCAGCTCGCAGGCCAGGACGGTGCGGTAGGCGTCGGCGGCGCGCAGGGTCTGACGGGCGGCCTGGGAGGCGAAGCTCGCGGCCTCCTCCAGGCCGTGGGAGAGGACGGCGTGTCCGGCGGAGGCGGGGGTGGCGCTGGCGCGCAGCTCGGCGAGGGCGGAGCCGGCCGTGTACTCGAGGATCATCGTGCCGGAGCTGCCCGCCGGGCCGGTGGCGAGGAACGCGGGCAGGCCGGTGAGGTCCGGGCGGCCGAGCGCGGTGAGCCGGGCGGCGGAGAGCTGGGCGGTCTGCAGCAGGGCGAGGTTCAGCGCGTCCAGGGCGAGGGCGAGCGGGGCGGCGTAGAAGCCGCCGTGGTGGTAGGCGGCGGTGCCGTCGGGGGCGATGAGCGGGTTCTCCGTCGGGCAGTTGATCTCCGTCTCGACGATCCGGCGCAGCGCGTCCGCCGCGTCCAGCGTGGCCCCGTGCACCTGGGGGAACGCCCGGAAACCGTACGGGTCTTGAATACGGCGCCCCGCGCCGGCCGGCCGCTCCGGCAGCCCCAGCAGCCGCCGCACCTCGGCGGCGGCGTGCGCCGCTCCGGGGTACGGACGCAGCGCGTGCACCGGCGCGGCGTAGGCCTCCGGCGACCCGGACACCGCGGCGAGCGACAGCGCCGCCACGGCGTGCGTGGCCCGCAGCAGGACACCGAGCGCGTGCGAGGCGAGCGCCGCCTGCCCGAGCACGAGCGCGTTGCTGCTGAGCAGGGCGAGCGCGTCACCGGGGCGGAGAGGGACGGGGGCGGGGGTGGGCGCGGGGGTCGGCGCAGGGGCGGGGGTCGGCGCAGGGGCGGGCGCGAGGGTCGACGCATGGGTAGGCGCAGGGGCCGGCGCGGGAGGGGGCGCAGGGGCGGTGCCGGGCTCGGTTCCGGGGGCGGGCCTGCGGCCGGAGCCAGGGCTGTGAGTGGGGGCCGCTCCCCCGCCCTCTCGGACCCTCGGGCCGCGGACGGCGATCTCCCCTTCCCCCGCCACATCACCGGTACGCCAACGGGCGGACTCCGCGCCG
>NZ_JBFATR010000020.1:0-85089 GCF_040678395.1 Streptomyces sp. NPDC052687
CCGCCTCCGCCGCCCGCCGTCCGCCTCCGCCGCCCGCGGCCCGCCGTCTGCTGCCCGCCGCCCGCCCCTCCGCCGTCTACCGTCCGCCATCGAACGTCGCACATCGAAGATCGCACATCGAAAGGTAGAAGGTCGAACATCGAATGGCGGCCCCCCACCCCCAGGCGGACGATGGACGTGAGGGGCCCGGCCGCCGCCGGTGCCGCCTGCGCCGCAGGGGAGACGGGGACCGGCCCCCGGCCGTGGCGGACGCGGCCGGAAGGGAGGAGAGCATCATGCTGGAGATGAAGATGCTCGACAAGCCGGACGAGCGGCGGGACTTCCCGCACGGGCACATGGAGGCCGTCCACCTGAGCGGGTGCGACTTCGCCGTGGCGACCTTCGAGCCGGGCTGGCGCTGGTCCCAGGACGTGGGGCCGATCGCGGGCACGGAGAGCTGTCAGATGAACCACAACGGCTATGTCGTCAAGGGCCATCTGCACATCCGCATGGACGACGGCGCCGAGGCCGAGGTCGGCCCGGGCGAGGTCTTCGTCTGCTCACCCGGACACGACGCGTGGGTCGTGGGCGACGAGCCGTGCGTGGCCTTCGACTTCGAGGGACAGACCGCCAAGGAGTACGCCAAGCCGAAGGAGGGCTGAACCGACGATCTGCTCAGACCGGTAGCAACCGGCTGACCAGGGCGCCGAGTTGGCGCGCGGTGCGGCACTCGTACATCGCGACCAGCTCGGCGTAGTCGGGGGCCGCGGAGTCCCCCGTGCCCCACTGGGCGCGGGGCTCCGGGTTGAGCCAGTACACGCGGCGCGCCTGCCCGGCGATCCGGCGCAGCGCCGGGAGGTTCGGGTCGGCCATGTTGGTCCGCGCGTCACCCAGCACGAACACGGTCGTCCGCGGCCCCACCGCGGCGCCGTACCGCTCGGCGAACTCGCCGAGCGCGGCGCCGTAGTCGCTGCTGTCGTGCCAGCCCGTCAGCCGGGAGTGCTCCCGGATGCGTCCGCTCAGGCCTTCGGCGTCGGCCGCGCCGTGCGTCAGCAGTCCCGTCACCTCGTCGATCCGGTTGACGAAGGCGAACACCCGTACCTTGCTGAACTGGTCGTGCAGGGCCTGCACCAGCAGCATCGTGAAGTCGGAGAAACCGGCGACCGACCCGGACACATCGCACAGCAGCACCAGTTCGGGCCGCGCGGGCCGTCGTCGGCGCAGTACCGGCCGCATCGGCACCCCGCCCGTCGACAGCGAGCCGCGCACGGTGCGCCGCAGGTCGATCGTGCCGCGCGCGGCGCGCCGGCGCCGCGCCGCCAGCCGGGTGGCCAGGGTGCGGGCCAGCGGTCGCACCGTCCGGCGCAGCTCGGCCAGCCGGTCCCTCCCGGCGTACAGGAAGTCCACCCGGTCCGCGGTCGGTGCCACCGCGCGCCGGGCGATCTCGTCCCGTCCGCGCCGTTCCGCCACCCGGCGCCGTGCCTCCGCGGCCACCTGTCCCCGGAACACCTCGATGCGCCGCCGGATCTCGTCCTCCAGCAGCCGGTCCGCGAACCCCGCGCCGCCGCCTCGCGCGCGGACGTCGTCGCGCACCCGGGCGAGCAGGGTCTGCGGGCGCAGCCGCTCCAGGGTCTGGTACGCCGACCAGCCGTCCGACCCGGGTGAACTCCCGTACGCGCCGAGACCGCCGACGGCCTCGATCGCCAGCCGGCCCATCAGGGCGACGTCGTTCGCGGCGAGCGCCGCGGCCAGCCGCTCGCGCAGGTCCTCCCGACCGGCCGGCTCCCCGCCCCGGCCGTCTCCCGGTTCACTGCCCGGCGCGCCGACACCGCGCGGGAAGTACAGGTCGAAGACCTGGTCGAACAGCCGCCGCTGCCCGGTGGTGTGCAGCAGCGTGGCGGCCAGGCCCTCGCGCAGCAGCTCACGGTCGGCCAGCCCCAGCGCCTGTGCCGCCCGCGCCGCGTCCACCGTCTCACCGGTGCCGACGCGCACGCCGTGCGAGCGCAGCGCGGCGACGAGGGCGGTCAGCCGTGCCGCGACGTCCGTTCCGGCGGCCATCATACGGCGTCCAGGTCCAGCTTGGCCGCGGCCTTCAGCACATCGTCCTGGTGTTTGAGCAGGACGCCCAGGGTGTCCCGCACGACACCCTCGTCGAGCGTGCCGGCACCCAGCGCGAGCAGGGTGCGCGCCCAGTCGATCGTCTCCGCCACCGACGGGGCCTTGCGCAGGTCCATCGCGCGCAGCGCCCCGGCCACCCGCACCACGGACGCGGCCAGCGCCTCGCCGAGCCCCGGCACCTTCAGCCGGACGATCCGCCGCTCCAGCTCCTCCTCGGGGAAGCCGATGTGCAGGAACAGACAGCGCCGGCGCAGCGCCTCGGACAGCTCGCGGGTGGCGTTCGAGGTGAGCACCACGAAGGGCCGCCGGGTGGCGGTGACCGTGCCCAGTTCCGGCACCGTCACCTGGAAGTCGCTGAGCACCTCCAGCAGCAGGCCCTCCACCTCGACGTCCGCCTTGTCGGTCTCGTCGATCAGCAGGACCTTCGGGTCGTCGCCGCGGATCGCGGTGAGCAGCGGGCGCGGCAGCAGGAACTCCTCGCTGAAGATGTCCGTGCGGGTCTCGTCCCAGGTCTCGTCGCGTCCGGCGCTGATCCGCAGCAGCTGCTTGGCGTGGTTCCACTCGTACAGCGCCCGTGACTCGTCGACGCCCTCGTAGCACTGCAGCCGCACCAGCCGCGCCCCCGCGACCTGGGCCACGGCCTTGGCCAGCTCCGTCTTGCCGACTCCGGCGAGGCCCTCCACCAGCAGCGGCTTGCCCAGCCGGTCGGCGAGGAAGACGGTGGTGGCGACCGCCGGGGAGGCCAGGTAGCCGGTCTCGGCGAGGCGGGCGGAGACGTCGTCGACGGAAGTGAACACGAGGGCCTCCAGGCGGCGTCGGGAACCGGTCACCTATCTAAGCGCTTGTTCACCGACGGTGTCACGTCTTCTGCGAGGGCGGGGGACTGCCCCAGCAGCCGCTGCATGGCCTCGGCGGCCCGGACGGCCGCGTCGCCGCAGCAGTTGTTGAACAGCACGTGCACCTCCTCGACCCGCTCGGCGAGGGACCACAGCCGCGGCACCCACTCGACGAGTTCCGCGTCGTCGTAGGCGTGGCGGAACCGGTCCTCCTTGCTGCCGGTGCCCCACGCGGTGCTGCGCCCGTGGAACCGGACGACGGACAGCCGCGGCGAGGTGACCGGGGTGACCGGCGGTATCGACGACGGCAGCGACCGGTTCATGTCGACGGCGACGGCCGCCATGCCGTATCCGGCGAGCAGCGCGCGCGTGTGCTCGGCCCGCTCGTCGAGCCACCACGCGGGGTGCCGGAACTCCACGGCGACGGGCCACCCCCGCGTCCGCTCGGCGCACTGCGCCAGGAACTCCTCCGCCCAAGCCCCCGGCCGCAGCCACGGCGGGAACTGGAACAGCACACTCCCCAGCCGCCCCGCCTCCCGCAGCGGCGCGATCCCCGCGCGGAACCGCGCCCACACCTCGTCCAGCACCGCCGGATCCCGGCTGTCGGCGGGCAGCCCGTCCGGCATCACCGCGCCGCGCGTCGGATGCCCCGTCAGCAACGAGAACGCCTTCACGTCGAACACGAACCCGTCCGGCGTCCGCTCGGCCCACAGCCGGCTGTTCCGCTCACCGGGCAGCGCGTAGTAGGACGCGTCCACCTCCACGACCGGGAACCGCTCGGCATAGTGCCGCAGCCGCCCCTCGGCGTCCCGCCGCCCGCGCGGATACCAGCCACTGCCGACCAGCTCCCGGTCGGTCCACGAACACGTGCCCACGAGAATGTCACCCATGGGGTGCGGTTACCCACCGGACCGGACTCTCCCCATGACGCGGCCCACGCGCGCTTGACGCTCCAAGTGCCTGGTTATGAACCACTCATGGCTCTGACTGGTCAACTGGCGGCGCTGCTCGGCGTGGTGCTGGGCGCGGTTGTGTCGATGGCGGCGACCATGGTCGTGGAAAGGGCCCGGTGGCGCCGGGAGCAGTCCGTCCGCTGGGACGAGCGCCGCCTGAACGCCTACGCCGACTACGCGCACGCGGTGAAGAGCCTCGCGCACCAGTACCGGCGCATAGCCGTCGCCCGGGGCATCACGGCGAGCGGGGCCGCGCCGCTGGAACCCACGGACGAGGTCCTCGCCGAGGTCGCGGAGGCCGAGGTGCGGCGTTCGGCGCTCGCCGAGACGGTGTGGCTCCTCGGAGACGTCGGGACGAACACCGCCGCCGTCCGGCTGAACCACTGCCTGTGGCATCTGGAGTGGCTGGCCCGCGAGCTCCCGACAGCCGGACAGGACGGCTGGGACCAGGCCTACGAGGAGTTCCGGCAAGCGCGCCTTCAGTTCCTCCGGCTGGCCCGCGCCGGCCTCGGCGTGCGGGGTGCCCGCATAGCCGAGCCCTTGCCCTGGCCGCCCCCCTGGCGGGGTGACCTCTCACGAGGCACCCCGCAGTGAAGGATCGCTACACGAGGGCGTCCGCCCCGCCGGCACCGCCCGCCCCGCCGGCACCGCCGGCACCGTCCCCACCGCCCGGCTCCCCGGTCACCAGTACCACCTCCAGCGTGCGCGGGCCGTGTACGCCCTCCACCCGGTCCAGTTCGATGTCGCTGGTCGCGGACGGGCCGGAGATCCAGGTCAACGGGCGGGTGGGGGTCAGGCGGTCGAGGGCCTGGGGGACGGAGGCGACGACCTGGCCGGGCACGCGGACGACGCAGATGTGATGGTCGGGGATGAGCGTGATGCGGCGGCGGCCCTGGTCGGGGGCGCCGTCCAGGACGATCGTGCCGGTCTCGGCGATCGCCACCGCGCAGGCCGTGACGACGCTGTCCACGCGGTCCAGCTCGTGCGGGGTCGACTCCGCCCGGTCCGCCACCAGTTCCGCCGAGGACCGGGCGAGCCAGCCCGGATCGAGGCCGGGCGGCACCAGGACGGTCCGCGAGCCGCGCGCGGACAGCAACCCGGCGATCACGGGCGGCAGTTCTGCGGCCGTGCAGCGGTGGACCAGCGCCCGGTAGTCCGCCAGGTTCTCGGCCAGGAGGTCCACCGTCTCGGTGACCGACCGGTCCCCGTGCTCCCGCAGATAGCCGCGGGCGACCACCTCGTCGTACGGCGCGTCCTCGCGCTCCACGCCGGCCAGTGCCCGCCGCACCCGGCCCAGGATCCGGTCCCTGCTGTTCACTTCGCGCCGTCCTTTCCGCCCCGCGTCCGCTGCCACCAGTCCCGGAACGGTTCCGCCGGCACCGGCGGAAGCTCCCGGCCGCCGCTCCACGCCCGGCCGGGCCCCGGCAGGGTGCGCGGGTGGAGCCGGCGGGTGCGGGAGGCGAGCCGCTGCCCGGCCCGCAGCGCGCCGGGGCGGCTCAGCGCCCAGCGGGCCGCCCGCATCGCCGCCCGCTCCGCCGCGTGCCCCTTGGCGGGCCGCAGCAGCACCTTGTTGCCCTCACGGACGGCCGGCCCGCCCTGGACCACCCGCTCCCGCAGATGCACCAGCACCTCGGGGATGTCGATGGCGACCGGGCACACCTCGTAGCAGGCGCCGCACAGCGACGACGCGTACGGCAGCGACGCGTCGATCTCACTGCCGGTGCCCCGCAGCTGAGGGCTGAGGATCGCGCCGATCGGACCCGGGTACACCGAGCCGTAGGCGTGGCCGCCCGCCCGCTCGTACACCGGGCACACGTTGAGGCAGGCCGAACAGCGGATGCAGCGCAGGGCCTGGCGGCCGACCTCGTCGGCGAGGGTGTCGGTGCGGCCGTTGTCGAGCAGGACCAGATGGAAGGTCCTCGGGCCGTCCTCGTCCGTGGTGCCCGTCCACATGCTGGTGTACGGGTTCATCCGCTCGGCCGTCGAGGAGCGGGGGAGGGTCTGGAGGAAGACCTCCAGGTCCCGCCAGGTCGGCACGATCTTCTCGATGCCGACGACCGAGATCAGCGTCTCGGGCAGGGTGAGGCACATCCGCCCGTTGCCCTCGGACTCCACGACCACCAGCGTGCCGGTCTCGGCGACCATGAAGTTGGCGCCGGAGACACCGACCTTGGCGCGCAGGAACTTCTCCCGCAGGTGCAGCCGGGCGGCCTCGGCGAGTTCGGCGGGCGTGTCGGTCAGGCCCTCGGGGGCCGGGCGGCCCCACGCGGCCATCTCCTCGCGGAAGATGTCGCGGATCTCGCCGCGGTTGCGGTGGATGGCGGGCACGAGGATGTGTGAGGGCCGGTCGTGGCCCAACTGCACGATCAGCTCGGCGAGATCGGTCTCGTAGGCGCGGATGCCCGCCGCCTCCAGGGCCTCGTTCAGGCCGATCTCCTGCGTGGCCATCGACTTGACCTTGACGACCTCCGACTCGCCGGTCGCCCGCACCAGTTCGGTGACGATCCGGTTGGCCTCCGCCGCGTCCGCGGCCCAGTGGACGACCCCGCCGGCCGCCGTCACCGACTCCTCCAACCGCACCAGATAGCGGTCCAGGTGACGCAGCGTATGGTCCTTGATCCGCTTGCCCGCCTCGCGCAGCGCCGCCCAGTCCTCCACCTCGGCGACCGCCTTGGCGCGCTTGGCGCGGATCGTGTGCGTGGCGTGCCGCAGGTTCCCGCGCAGCGTCGCATCGCGCACCGCCTCGTGCGCGGCGGCCGGGAACGCCGGCATCCCGAGATACGTACCGCTCATGCCAGGGGCTCCTCTTCCGTGCTCGCCAGGATCTCCGCGATGTGCACCGGGCGCATCCCCGACCGCAGCCGCGCCATGGTCCCGCCGATGTGCATCAGACAGGAGTTGTCGGCCGCGCACAGCACCCCGGCGCCGGTCGACTCGGCGTTGCGCACCTTGTCCGCGCCCATCGCCGCGGAGACGTCGGCGTTCTTCAGCGCGAACGTGCCGCCGAAACCGCAGCACTCCTCCGCGCCCGGCAGCTCCACCAGTTCCAGCCCCTTCACCGCCTCCAGCAGCCGCCGCGGCCGGTCGCCCAGACCCAGGCCGCGCAGCCCGTGACAGGTCGGGTGGTACGTGACCGTGTGCGGGTAGTACGCGCCGACATCGGTCACTCCCAGCACGTCCACCAGGAACTCCGTCAGCTCGTACGTCTTCGGCACCACCGGCGCCAGCGCCGCGGCCAGCGACTCGCCGCGGCCCTCCGCCCGCGCCCGCTCACCCATCCGCGGATACAGCTCCCGCACCATCGCCCCGCACGACCCGGACGGCGTCACGATCGCGTCGTACGCGCCGAAGACCTCGGCGAAGTGCCGCGCCAGCGGCTCCGCCTCGTGCCGGTAGCCGGTGTTGTAGTGCGCCTGCCCGCAGCAGGTCTGCGCCATCGGGAAGTCGACCTCCACGCCCAGCCTGGTCAGCAGCCGCACCACGGCACGCCCGGTGCCCGGATAGAGCGTGTCGTTGACACAGGTCAGGAACAGGGCGACACGCATCGCGGCTCCTCGGGGTCGGTCATCGGATGGGGGCAGGGTAGTGCGGGGACGACGGGGAGGGCGTGAAGTCCGGCCCGCTCCACGGACGGGCCGGATCCCGGCGGTCAGCGCGCGCCGAGGCGGTCCTGCGCGGCCCGCCAGCGCGCCGTGTCCCCCCGCGGTTCGTAGCGGGTCAGCGGCTGGGTGCGGGTGAGCAGCCGGCGCATGTCGGCGCGGTCGCCCACCAGAGCGTGGGCGCGCGCCTGCACCAGGACGTTGCCGAGGGCCGCCGCCTCGGTCGGCCCGGCCACCACCGGCAGCCCGCACGCGTCGGCGGTCAGCTGGCACAGCAGCGCGTTGCGCACCCCGCCGCCGACCACGTGCACCACGTCCACGGACGTCCCGGCGAGCCGCTGGGCGTCCTCGACGGCCCGCCGGTGGGCGAGTGCGAGCGAGTCGAGGATGCACCGGGTGACCTCGGCCGGCGTCTCGGGCACCGGCTGCCCCGACGTCCGGCACGCCCCGGCGATCCGCTCCGGCATCCGGCCCGGCGCGAGGAACGCCGCGTCGCCCGCGTCCACCACGGACCGCAGCGCCGGCACCACGGCCGCCGCCCGCAGCAGCTCGCCCAGCTCCGGCTCGCCCCAGGCCCGCACGCACTCCTGGAGCAGCCACAGCCCCATGATGTTGCGCAGATAGCGGACCGTGCCGTCCAGCCCCAGCTCGTTGGTGAAGTTGGCGGCCCGGCTCTCCTCGGTCAGCACCGGGGCGGGCAGCTCCAGCCCGGCCAGCGACCAGGTGCCGGTGCAGATGTACGCGAACCGCTCGCCGGTCGCCGGTACGGCCGCCACCGCGGACGCGGTGTCGTGCGAGCCGACCGCCGTCACCGGAACCGGGCCGGTCAGCCCGGTCTCCTCCAGCACCTCGGCGCGCAGCACGCCCGCCGGATCGCCGGGCCGGCGCAGCGGCGCGAACAGGCTCAGGTCGATGCCCAGCCGCGCCGCCACGTCGTACGACCAGTCCCCGGTGCGCGGGTCGACGAGCTGGGTCGTGGACGCGTTGGTCAGTTCGGTGCCCTGCTCGCCGGTCAGCCAGTAAGTGATCAGATCCGGGATCAGCAGCAGCCGCTCGGCCCGGGCGAACTGGGCGGAGGAGCGGGCGGCGGTCAGCTGGTACAGCGTGTTGAACGGCGCGTACTGGATGCCTGTGGCCGCGTACAGCTCCGCGGCGGGGACCGTCGCCCACACCGACTCCGCGATGCCCTCGGTGCGCGCGTCCCGGTAGTGCGCCGGGTTGCCGAGCAGCGCCCCGTCCGCGTCCAGCAGGCCGTAGTCCACCGCCCAGCTGTCGATGCCGACGGAGTCCACCTGACCGGCCGCCCGCAGCCCCTCCAGCACCCCCGCGTACAGCCCGAGGATGTTCCAGCGCAGTCCCTCGGGCAGCCGCACGGGCCGGTTCGGGAAGCGGTGCGCCTCGGTGAGCTCCAGTTCGTGCCGGCCCACGCGGCCGACCATGACGCGCCCGCTGGACGCGCCGAGGTCGACCGCGGCGTACGACTTCACGAGCGCGCTCACCGCAGGAAGGCGGCGGCGACGCCCGCGTCGACGGGGACGTGCAGACCGGTGGTGTGCGTGAGGTCCCCGCCGGTCAGCGCGAACACCGCGTTCGCCACGTGCTCCGGCAGCACCTCCCGCTTCAGCAGCGTCCGCTGGGCGTAGAACTCGCCCAGCTTCTCCTCCGGCACCCCGTACACGGCCGCGCGCTGCGCGCCCCAGCCACCCGCGAAGATACCCGAGCCGCGCACCACCCCGTCCGGGTTGACCCCGTTGACCCGGATGCCGTGCTCGCCCAGCTCGGCCGCCAGCAGCCGCACCTGGTGCGCCTGGTCGGCCTTGGTCGCGGAGTAAGCGATGTTGTTCGGGCCGGCGAACACGGCGTTCTTGCTGGCGATGTAGACGATGTCCCCGCCGAGCCCCTGCGCGATCATCACCCGCGCCGCCTCCCGCGACACCAGGAACGAGCCGCGGGCCATGATGTCGTGCTGCAGGTCCCAGTCCCTCGCGGACGTCTCCAGCAGCGGCTTGGAGATGGAGATGCCCGCGTTGTTGACCACCAGGTCCACCCCGCCGAAGGCCAGCACCGCCGCCTTGAACGCCTCCGTGATCTGCTCCTCGGAGGTCACGTCCACCGTCACGGCGACCGCCTTGTCCGGCCCGCCCAGCTCCTCGGCCACGGCGGCCGCGTTCTCCCCGTTCAGATCGGCGACGACGACACACGCGCCCTCGGCCACCAGCCGGTGCGCGATGGCCCGGCCGATCCCGCTGCCGGCGCCGGTCACCAGCGCCACCCGCGTGGCGAGCGGCTTCGGCTTCGGCATCCGCCGGAGCTTGGCCTCCTCCAGCGCCCAGTACTCGATGCGGAACTTCTCCGACTCCTCGATCGGCGCGTACGCCGACACCGCCTCGGCGCCCCGCATCACGTTGATCGCGTTGACGTAGAACTCGCCCGCCACCCGCGCGGTCTGCTTGTCCTTGCCGAAGCTGAACATGCCGACGCCGGGCACCAGCACGATCGCCGGGTCGGCGCCGCGCATCGCGGGGGAGTCCGGCTCGGCGTGCCGCTCGTAGTAGGCGGCGTACTCCTCGCGGTACGCGGCGTGCAGCTCACGCAGCCGCGCGACCGCCTCCTCCAGCGGGGCCGCCGGCGGCAGGTCGAGGACCAGCGGGCGGACCTTCGTGCGCAGGAAGTGGTCGGGGCAGGAGGTGCCGAGCGCGGCGAGCCGCGGGTGCTCGGCGCGGGCCAGGAAGTCCAGCACCACGTCCGTGTCGGTGAAGTGCCCGACCTGCGGCCGGTCCTGCGAGGCGATGGCCCGCACATACGGCGCCAGCGCCGCCGCCCGCTCCCGCCGCTCGCCCTCGGGCAGCGCGCCGTAGCCCTCGACGACGGGCCCGAACGGCTCCGCCTTGCCCCGCTCCGCCAGGAACTTTTCCGCGGTGCGGATGATGTGCAGCGAGTTGCGCTCGCACTCCTCAGCCGTGTCCCCCCACGCGGTGATCCCGTGCCCGCCGAGGATGCACCCGATGGCCCGCGGGTTCGCCTCCTTCACCGCGGCGATGTCCAGCCCGAGCTGGAACCCGGGCCGCCGCCACGGCACCCACACCACGCTGTCGCCGAAACACTCCGCGGTCAGCTTCTCCCCGTCCGCCGCGCACGCCAGCGCGATACCGGAGTCCGGATGCAGATGATCGACGTGCCGGGCGTCGACGAGCCCGTGCATGGCGGTGTCGATCGACGGCGCCGCCCCGCCCTTGCCGTGCAGGCAGTAGTCGAACGCGGCGACCATCTCGTCCTCGCGCTCGACCCCCGGGTACACGTCGACGAGGGCCCGCAGCCGGTCCAGCCGCAGCACGGCCAGCCCCGCCTCGGTCAGCGTCCCGAGATCGCCCCCGGACCCCTTCACCCACATCAGCTCCACCTCACCCCCCGTGACGGGATCGGTGTCGGTGCCCTTGGCGGACGCGTTCCCGCCGGCGTAGTTGGTGTTGCGGGGATCGGATCCCAGCCGATGCGAACGGGCGAGCAGAGCGGCGGCTTCGGGATGAGTAGCCATGACCATCGGTTCCTTAGAAGAGAGGGTGCCTGGAGAAAGGGGCGCGGGGAACTGCGCGATCAACCACCGACGGCCCGCAGCCCGCATACGACAGAACCCGGCAGACGCTCACGCCCCCCACCCGGCCTGCCGCCCACCGACCCGCTCGGCCACGATCTTCTCGGCCCACCCGGACCGGGCGTACGCGGCAAGGGGCTCGGGGTCCAGCCCCATCTCCTCGCGCACCTCACGCAGCAACGGCCGCACATCGGTGTTGAACGCGTCCATCAGCACGGCGTTCGCACCGAGCACATCACCGTCCCGCTGCGCGGCGGCAAGAGCGTCCCGGTCCACCAGGAGCGCCTTCGCCGTCGCCTCCTGGACGTTCATCACCGACCGGATGATCGCGGGGATCTTCGCCTCGATGTTGTGGCACTGGTCGAGCATGAACGCCACGTCCGGGGTGAATCCGCCCCCGCGGACCACCTCGTACATGATCCGGAACAGCTGGAACGGATCGGCCGCGCCCACCATCAGGTCGTCGTCCGCGTAGAAGCGCGAGTTGAAGTCGAACCCGCCGAGCTTCCCCTCGCGCAGCAGCGTCGCCACGATGAACTCGATGTTGGTGCCCGGCGCGTGGTGCCCGGTGTCCACCACGACCTGCGCCTTCGGACCGAGCTTCAGACAGTGCGCGTACGCCGTCCCCCAGTCCGGCACGTCCGTCGTGTAGAACGCCGGCTCGAAGAACTTGTACTCCAGCAGCATCCGCTGCCCCTCACCGAGCCGCGCGTAGACCTCCGCGAGTGCTTCGGCGAGCCGGTCCTGCCGGGCCCGGATGTCGTCCTGGCCGGGATAGTTCGTCCCGTCGGCGAACCACAGCTTCAGATCGGTGGAGCCGGTCGCGTCCATGATGTCGACGCACTCCAGCAGATGGCCGACGGCCTTGCGGCGCACCGCCGCGTCCGGGTGGCAGATGCTGCCCAGCTTGTAGTCGTCGTCCTGGAAGGTGTTGGAGTTGATGGCGCCGAGCCGCACCCCGTGCTCCTCGGCGAACTTCGCCAGCGCCGCGTAGTCGTCGACCCTGTCCCACGGGATGTGCAGCGCGACGGTCGGCGCGACGCCGGTGAACTCGTGCACCTTGGCGGCGTCCTGCAGTTTCTCCCGCGGGGTGCGCGGCACACCCAGCTGCGCGAACACCTTGAAGCGGGTCCCGGAGTTCCCGTACGCCCACGACGGCGTCTCGACGGCCTGGGTCTTCAGCGCGGCCTTCACCGCGGCGACATCGGTCACTGCTGGGCTCCTACCGATTTAATGAAACGATTCAGAACGGCAAGCTATGAGTCGCCCGAAGGGGTGTCAAGCACTCTGACCAACCCCGCTCTCCGTGACTCCTCCGTGACCTTTATCTATCGAAAACTTTTCGACACGGACCCATTGACGTGACATGGCTGGCCCGCCTAACGTCCCGGCAACCCAGTTGAAACCTTTCACGACGCCGTGCGGGCCGCCTCCGGTCACCGAGGCCTCCCGCCGCGTCGTCGAGGAGCCCCCATGACCCACCCGTCCGACACGGGGCCGACCCCGGTGCTGGCGCTCCAGGGCATCTCCCGGTCCTTCGGTGCCGTCCGCGCCCTGCGGGACGTGTCCCTGGAGCTGTTCCCCGGCGAGGTCCACGCCCTCGCCGGGGAGAACGGCGCGGGCAAGTCGACCCTCATCAAGACGCTCGCCGGAGTGCACCGGCCGGACACCGGCCAGGTACTGCTCGACGGCGGGCCCGTCGTCTTCCACGGCCCCGGCGACGCCCGCGACGCCGGCATCGCCGTGATCTACCAGGAGCCCACGCTCTTCCCCGACCTGTCGATCGCCGAGAACATCTTCATGGGCAGGCAGCCCCGACGTGTCCTCGGCCGCATCGACCACAAGGCCACCCGCGCCGCGACCGCCGCCCTGATGCGGCGCCTCGGCGTCGACCTCGACCCCGACCGCCCCGCGCGCGGACTGTCCATCGCGGACCAGCAGATCGTGGAGATCGCCAAGGCGCTCTCCTTCGACGCCCGCGTCCTGATCATGGACGAGCCGACCGCCGCGCTCACCGGCAGCGAGGTCGCCCGCCTCTTCGGCGTGGTCCGCACCCTCAGGGAACAGGGCGCCGCCGTCCTGTTCATCTCCCACCGGCTGGAGGAGATCTTCGAGATCTGCCAGAAGGTGACCACCCTGCGCGACGGCGCCCGGATCGCGAGCGAGCCCCTCGCCGGGATGACCGAGGACGACCTGGTCCGCCGCATGGTGGGCCGCGACCTCGACGAGCTGTACCCCAAGCAGGACGTGCGGCCGGGCGAGGTCGCGCTGAGCGTGCGCCGCCTGACCCGCGAGGGCGTCTTCACCGACGTCTCCTTCGAGGTGCGGCGCGGCGAGATCGTCGGCCTCGCCGGACTGGTCGGCGCCGGCCGCACCGAGGTCGCCCGGGCCGTCTTCGGCGTCGACCGCTGGGACGCCGGCGAGGTCACCGTGGACGGCAAGCCGCTCGTCAGCGGCGCCCCCTCGACCGCCATGGCCGCCGGGCTCGCCCTCGTCCCCGAGGACCGCCGCGCCCAGGGCCTGGTGATGGACATGTCCATCGAGCGCAACATCGGCCTCACGGGCCTGCGTACGACGGTGAAGGCGGGCCTGATGGACCGCGGCGCCGAACGCAGCCGCTCCCTCGACTGGGCGGTGCGGCTCCAGGTGAAGTACGCCCGGATCGCCGACGCCGTCTCCACGCTGTCCGGCGGCAACCAGCAGAAGGTCGTCCTCGCCAAGTGGCTCGCCACCCGCCCCAAGGTGCTGATCGTCGACGAGCCGACGCGCGGCATCGACGTCGGCACCAAGGCCGAGGTGCACCGCCTGCTCTCCCGGCTCGCCGCGGACGGCGTGGCCGTCCTGATGATCTCCTCCGACCTGCCCGAGATCCTCGGCATGGCCGACCGCGTGCTCGTCATGCACGAGGGCCGGCTGACCGCCGAGATCCCGCGCTCCGACGCCACCGAGGAAACCGTGATGGCCGCAGCCACCGGGAGGGCGGCAGCGTGACCGTGACCGCCCCCGAGCAAACCCCCGTAGCGGACGTGCCCGAGTCGAGCGGCACCCGCCTCGTCGACCGCGTCTTCCGGATGCGCGAACTCGCCATCCTCGCCGTCTTCCTGGTGATGATCGCCGTCACCCAGGCCGGCAACAGCGAGTTCCTCTCCGCGCAGGGCATCAAGGACCTGCTGCTGAACGCCACCATTCTGGTCCTCGTCGCCACCGGCCAGTCCCTGGTGGTGATCACCCGGAACGTCGACCTGTCCGTCGGCTCCACCCTCGGCATCAGCGCCTTCGCCGCCGGGACGTACCTCCAGGACGGCGGCCACCCGGTGCCGGCCGTACTGCTGGCGGTGCTGATGGGCGTCGGCTTCGGCCTGCTCAACGGCCTGCTCGTCAGCCTCGGCCAGGTGCCCGCGCTCGTCGTCACCCTCGGCACCCTCTACATCATCCGCGGCATCGACTCCATCTGGGTCGGCTCCCGGCAGATCACCGCCGCCGACCTGCCCGGCTCCTTCGTCGACTTCGGCTCCGGCGGCATCTCCGCGGTGCCCTACCTCGCCCTGATCGCCCTCGCCGTCCTCGTCACCACCGCCTACTTCCTCAAGCACTACGGCAGCGGCCGCGAACTGTACGCGCTCGGCTCCAACCCGGAGGCCGCGCGGCTCGCCGGCATCCCCGTCCGCAAACGCATCCTGGCCGCCTACACCGTGTGCGGGGCGCTCGCCGGACTCGCCGGAGCGATGTACCTGGCCCGGTTCGGCAACGTCGACTCCGGCACCGGCAACGGCTACGAACTCACCGTCGTCAGCGCGGTCGTCGTCGGCGGCGTCGTCTTCACCGGCGGCTCCGGCAGCGTCTACGGCGCGGCCCTCGGCGCGCTGCTGCTGACCTCCGTCAACAGCGTGCTGCCCGCGCTCGGCGTCAGCTCGGTCTGGGTGCTCGCGATCAACGGCATCCTGCTCATCCTCGCCATCGCGGTCGACCGGGTCGTCGCGCTGCGCGTGGCCAACGCCCTGAAGAAGAGGAACGCCCGCCATGCCTGAGTCCCTGACGCGCGCGGTCCGCTGGGACACGGTCGTCGGCGCGCTGCTGGTCGTCCTGCTGCTGTTCTCCTTCACGTTCGTGGACGGCTTCGGCAACGCGCTGAACCTGTCCTTCCTGATCGGCAACGCGCTGCCGATCGCGCTGATCGCGCTGCCGATGACCCTGCTCGTCGTCTCCGGCGAGATCGATCTGTCCGTCGCCTCCACCGCCGGGCTGTCCGGCGCGGTGATGGGCGCCCTGTGGAACCAGGGCATGGCCATCGAGGCGATCATTCCGCTGTGCCTGCTGCTCGGTGTGGTGTGCGGGCTGGTCAACGGGCTGCTCGTGACCAGGCTGGGACTGCCGTCCCTCGCCGTCACCATCGGCACCCTCGCCGCCTACCGCGGCATCGCGCAGATCGTGCTCGGCTCCGACGCGGTGACCGATTTTCCGGCGCCGTACCTGGACTTCGCGGCGGGACGCATCGGTGACACGTTCCTTCCGTACGCCCTCCTGCCGTTCCTGGTGCTGCTCGCCATCGCCGTCGTCGCGCTGCACGCCACGCCGTTCGGGCGGTCGCTGTTCGCGATCGGGGCGAGTGAGGAGGCGGCGCGGTTCGCGGGGATCCGGGTCAGGCGGCAGAAGCTGATCCTGTTCACGCTGACCGGGCTGATGGCCTCGCTCACCGGTGTGTTCTGGGCCCTGCACTACGCGAGCGCGCGGTACGACAACGCGACGGGGCTCGAACTCTCCGTCGTGGCCGCGGTGCTGCTCGGCGGCATCGACTTCGACGGGGGCAAGGGGACGCTCGGCGGGGCGATCGCCGGTGTCTTCCTGCTCGGTGCGCTGCAGAACGTGATGAGTCTGCAGGACGTCTCGGCGCAGTCGCAGATCGTCGTCACCGGTGTGCTGCTCGTCCTGTCCGTCCTCGGGCCGCGGGTGGCGCGGCAGATCGCCGTCGTCCGTGCGCGGTCGTCCGGCTAGCCGGTTGTTCGTGGCTGGTCGCACAGTGCCCCGCGCCCCTTCAGGGCGCCTCCGCTCCCCCCTGTCGAAAGGACCCCTCATGCGTAAGTCATCCCTCCGCCGCACCTGTACCGCCCTCGCCGCCGTCACCTCCCTCGCCCTCGCCCTCACCGCCTGCGGTGGCACCACCAAGAAGGACGTGGCCGCCGAGCAAGGCCCGGCCGCCGCCGGCGGCAAGGCGAACCCCGACGCCGAGCTGAAGAAGGGCCTCACCGTCGGCTTCCTGCCCAAGCAGGTCAACAACCCGTACTTCACCACCGCCGACAAGGGCGGCGAGAAGGCCCTGAAGGAACTGGGCTCCCGCTACAAGGAGGTCGGACCGTCCAGCGCCACCGACACCTCCGGACAGGTGTCGTACGTCAACACCCTCACCCAGCAGCAGGTCGACGCGATGGCCGTGTCCGCGCAGGACCCGGGCGCCCTGTGCACCGCGCTGAAGCAGGCGATGAGCAACGACATCAAGGTCGTGACGTACGACTCCGACACCAAGCCCGACTGCCGCAACGCCTTCGTCTCGCAGGCCTCCGCCGAGGACCTGGGCCGCACCGAGGTGCAGCTGCTCGCCGAACAGATCGGCTACAAGGGCGAGTTCGCGATCCTGTCCGCCGCGCAGACCGCGACCAACCAGAACACCTGGATCGAGTTCATGAAGGACGAGCTCGAGGATCCCAAGTACAAGGACATGAAGCTCGTCGAAATCGCCTACGGCAACGACGACGCCCAGCAGTCCTTCCAGCAGACCCAGGGCCTGCTCCAGGAATACCCGAACCTGAAGGGGATCATCTCCCCGACCACCGTCGGCATCAAGGCCGCCGCCCAGTACCTGTCCGGCTCCAAGTACAAGGGCAAGGTCAAGCTGACCGGCCTCGGCACCCCGAACGACATGCGCAAGTACGTCAAGAACGGCACCGTCGAGGCGTTCGAGCTGTGGGACCCGGCCAAGCTCGGCGAACTCGCCGCGCGCACCGCCGTCGCGCTGGCCTCCGGGCAGATCACCGGCAAGGAGGGCGAGACCTTCACCGCCGGCGACATGGGCGAGTACACCATCGGCAAGGACGGCGTGATCAGCCTCGGCAAGCCCACCGTGTTCGACGCGAAGAACATCGACGACTACAACTTCTGACACAGGAGCGGTACTTCATGCAGCGCGTCTGTTTCCTGCTCAAGGTCCGCCAGGACAAGATCGCCGAGTACCGCGAACGCCACGCCGCCGTGTGGCCGGAGATGCTCGACGCGCTCTCGGCCACCGGCTGGCACAACTACTCGCTCTTCCTGCGCGACGACGGCCTGCTCGTCGGCTACCTGGAGACCGACGACTTCGAGGCCGCCCTCGCCGGCATGGAGGCCACGGACGTCAACGCCCGCTGGCAGGCCGAGATGGCCCCGTTCTTCGAGTCACTGGACGGCGCCCGGCCCGACGAAGCCATGAAACCCCTCACCGAGGTCTTCCACCTCGCCTGACCCGGAGCGTGCCGATGAGACGACGTACCGTCCTCACCACCGCCCTGGCGGCCGCCGCGGCCGCCGCCCCCGGCGTCGCGCGGGCCGCCACCCCCGGCCCCTCGGTCACCCCCGCGGGCACCACCACCCTCGACCACCAGGCGATCTACTTCGTCTCCTACGACGGCCTGGTCAACAACAACTCCTTCCAGAAGAACGGCCTGCTGACGTACAAGGGGCACCAGTACGCCGCCTGGTACACCGCCGACCGCAACGCCGTCGTCGGCCGCCGCGCCCTGGGCGCGAGCACCTGGCAGACCGTGCGGGTCGGCCACACGCTGCGGTACGACGACTCCCACAACGTCATCTCCATGGGCGTCTCGAAGGCGGACGGCCGGCTCCACCTGAACATGGACTCGCACAGCGACGGCTTCACCTACGTCAAGTCAGTCGCCGGACTCATGGACGATCCCGCGGGACTCGGCTGGAGCGCCGGCCGGTTCGGGCCGCCGCAGTCCACGCTCGACGGGCTCGCCCTCACCTCCCGGTTCACCTACCCCCAGTTCATCACCACCCCGGAGGGCAGGCTCCAGCTCAGCTACCGCGCCGGAGTCTCCGGCAACGGGCGCAACGCCCTCGCCGAGTACGACGGCACCACGTGGACGGCGCTGGGGGAGTGGACCGGCTCCACCGGCACGTACACCAGCGCGCACGGCTCGTCCACCGCCCGCAACATGTACCTCCACGGCATCGACTACGACCGTCGTGGCCGACTGCACGCCTTCTTCACCTGGCGGGAACAGAACGCCGCGGTGATGTGCGCGAGCGGCGGCCTCACCAACCACGACACCGGCTACGTGTACTCCGACGACCGCGGCCGTACCTGGCGCAACGACGTCGGCACGGTCGTCGGCGTCACCGGCGGCTCCGACCGGGTCTCCGTGACCGACACCGGTCTGGTCGTGGACCCGCTCAGCCCCGACCATTCCCTGATGAACCAGGAGAGCCAGTTCACCGACTCCGCGGGCCGGCCGCACGCGATCATCTCCTACGTCCCCGGCCGCTTCGGCCAGTGCACCACGGACTACGTCGCCGACCGCACCGCCCACGGCCGCGCCTTCCACCTGCGCCGCACCCCCGCCGGTACCTGGCGCAAGACCGAGATCCCGGTCCCGCTCCACTCGAGCCAGCGCACCAGACTCGTCCTGGACCGGTACGACAACGCGTACGCGGTCTTCCCCTACGTCCGGATCGCCGCCGCCTCCGCGGCCTCCGGGCACACGGACTGGAAGCCGCTGTACGACGGCGCGGGGCTGAACGCCTTCGGCGAGGTCGTCGTCGACGAGACACGGATCGCCCAGGACGGCGTCCTGTCGGTGATGTACCAGGAGAAGTCCACCGGTACGACCCCGTCGGCGCTGCGCGTCGCCGACTTCCGCCTGCCCTCGTGAGTACGGTCGCGGCCGGGCGGCGTGACGGTAGTGTGAAGGCCTTCCCGCCGCCCCTCGTCTTTCTGGAGGTCCCTGCCTGATGGCCCAGTCGGTGGGTATCAAGGACGTCGCCCGCGCCGCCGGAGTCTCCGTGGGCACGGTCTCGAACGTCATCAACCGTCCGGACACGGTCGCCACCGAGACCCGGGCGCGCGTGCTGTCCGCGATCGACCGGCTCGGCTACGTCCGCAGCGAGTCCGCGCGCCAGCTGCGCGCGGGCCGCAGCCGGATCATGGGGCTGCTCGTGCTGGACATGGGCAACCCGTTCTTCGTCGACGTGGCGCGCGGCGCCGAGCGCGCCGCGCGGGACGCCGGGCTCGGCGTGATGGTCTGCAACAGCGCCCAGAACCCCGGCGAGGAGGCCGAGTACCTGTCGCTCTTCGCCGAGCAGCGGGTGCGCGGCGTGCTGCTCACCCCGGCCGACGCCACCGGCCGCAACATCGAGGCGTTCCGCCGCCACGGCATCCCGTTCGTGCTCGTCGACCGGGTCGCCGAGGGCGCCACCGAGTGCTCGGTCTCCGTCGACGACGTGGCGGGCGGCGCGCTGGCCGTACGCCATCTCGTCGACGCCGGGCACCGGACCATCGCGTACGTCAGCGGCCCGCCCGGCCTGAACCAGGTGCGCGACCGCCGCACCGGCGCGCTCAACGCGCTCGCCGAGGCCGGACTCGGCCCCGAGGCGCTGCGCGAGCTGCCCACCGAACGGCTCGACGTCGCCGCGGGCCGGGACGCCGGGGCGCGGCTGCTGGGCCTCGCCGACCGGCCGACCGCCGTCTTCTGCGCCAACGACCTGCTCGCCCTCGGCGTGCTCCAGGCCATGTACGCGGCCGGGGTCAGCGTCCCCGACGACCTCGCCATCGTCGGCTACGACGACATCGAGTTCGCCGCCGCCGCGGCCGTCCCGCTCACCTCGGTCCGCCAGCCCGCCGTCACCATGGGCGCGCTCGCCGCCGAACTGCTGCTGGAGGAGACCGAGACGGACACGAGCCGCCGGGCCCACGAACACCGCCGGGTCGTCCTCCAGCCGGAGCTGGTGGTACGACGCTCCAGCCTCGCGGGACGCTGAACGGCCGCGCCGCTGCTGAACGGCCGTTCAGCATCCCCGCCCCCGCCGGGCCGGCGCGCATGTGCTGAACTGGGACGCGATCACACCCGACCGTACGCACCGGGAGCCCTGTTGAGCGTCAGCTACCGCCAGCCCGGCGTCGTCCTCACCGACCGCCACTTCACCGTGCCCCTCGACCACGCCGACCCGGCGGGCGAGACGATCGAGCTGTACGCGCGCGAGGTCGTCGCCGCGGACAAGGCGCACCAGGAGCTGCCCTGGCTGCTCTACCTCCAGGGCGGCCCCGGTTTCGGCGCCAACCGGTTCGTCGGCAGGCAGGCCTGGCTGGGCCGCGCCCTGCAGGAGTTCCGCGTCCTGCTGCTCGACCAGCGCGGCACCGGCCACTCCACGCCCGCCAACCGCCAGACCCTCCCGCTGCGCGGCGGCCCCGCCGAGCAGGCCGGCTACCTGGCCCACTTCCGCGCCGACGCGATCGTCAGGGACTGCGAGCTGATCCGCGGCCAGGTCACCGGCGGTGCCCCCTGGACCGTCCTCGGCCAGAGCTTCGGCGGCTTCTGCACGGTCACCTATCTCTCCACCGCCCCCGAGGGCCTCGCCGCCGCCCTCGTCACCGGCGGACTGCCCTCCCTCGACGCCCACGCCGACGACGTCTACCGGGCCGCCTACCCGCGCGTCGAACGCAAGGTCGCCGCCCACTACGCCCGCTACCCGCAGGACGTCGAGCGGGCCCGCCGGATCGCCGACCACCTGCTCGGCCACGACGTGGTCCTGCCCAACGGCTACCGGCTCACCGTCGAGGCCTTCCAGTCCCTCGGCATCCTCCTCGGCGGCAGCGAGGGCAGCCACCGCCTGCACTACCTGCTGGAGCACGCCTTCGTCCGCACCCCGCAGGGCCCGCAGCTCTCCGACGCCTTCCAGGAGGAGGTGCAGGGCCTGCTGTCGTACGCCGGACACCCCCTGTACGCGCTGGTCCACGAGGCGATCTACGGCCAGGGCGGGCGCCCCACCGCCTGGGCCGCCGAGCGGGTGCGCGCCGAGTTCCCGCAGTTCGACGCCGCCAAGGCGCTCGCGGGCGACGGGCCGCTGCTGTTCACCGGCGAGTGCGTCTACCCGTGGATGTTCGACACCGACCCGGCGCTGCGCCCGCTGCGCGAGACCGCCCGACTCCTCGCCGCCCGCACCGACTGGCCGCGCCTGTACGACCCCGCCCGCCTCGCCGCCAACGAGGTCCCGGCCGCCGCTGCGATCTACCACGACGACATGTACGTCGACACCGCGCACTCCCTGGAGACGGCCCGCGCGATCAAGGGCCTGCGCACCTGGGTGACCGACGAGTTCGAGCACGACGGGATCCGCGCGGGCGGCCCGCGCGTCCTGGACCGCCTGCTCGCGCTGGCCCGGGACGAGGTGTAGGCCCCCAAGCGGCAGCCTCCGGGCGGCAGTTGCCGCACGGCGCTACGCTGCGACCCATGACAGAGATCACCCGGCTCCAGCCGATGCCCGACGACTGGACCCGCGCCCTCGCGGTCGTCGCCCACCCCGACGACCTGGAGTACGGCTGCTCCGCGGCCATCGCCCAGTGGACGGAGACGGGCCGCGAGGTCGCCTACGTCCTCGCCACCCGCGGCGAGGCCGGCATCGACACGCTGCACCCCGCGGACGCGGCCCCGCTGCGCGAGCGGGAGCAGCGGGCGAGCGCCGCGGTCGTCGGGGTGTCGGTGGTGGAGTTCCTGGACCACCGTGACGGCGTCATCGAGTACGGCACCGCGCTGCGCCGTGACATCGCCGCGGCGATCCGCCGCCACCGCCCCGAGCTGGTGATCACCCTCAACCACCGGGACACCTGGGGCGGCGTCGCCTGGAACACCCCGGACCACGTCGCCGTCGGCCGCGCCACCCTCGACGCCGCCGCCGACGCCGGCAACCGCTGGATCTTCCCCGAGCTGGTCGAACAGGGCCTGGAGCCCTGGAACGGGGTGCGCTGGGTCGCCGTCGCCGGTTCCGCCACCCCCACCCACGCCGTGACGGCCACGGAGGCGGGCCTGGAAGCGGGGGTGCGCTCCCTCCTGGAGCACCGCGCGTACATCGAGGCCCTCACCGACCAGGACCCGGAGACCTACGTCCGGGAGTTCCTGACCACGACCACCCGGGAGGCGGGGGAGCGGTTCGGCGGAGCGCCGGCGGTCGCCTTCGAACTCTTCCCCCGCTGACCGGACGTCAGACCGAGCGGCAGCGGGTCGAGAAGCTCGGCGGGCTGGAGGAGTACGCCGGTGGCGGATTCCTGGTGATGGCGGACCCCGAGGGCAATGAGTTCTGCATCATCCCGGAGGGCCCTTCGAGCTCGACGACGAGGGGCGTGCGCACTACCTCGACCGACCGGCACTCCGGCCGCCTCGGCAGGGTGCTTCCCGCCGGTTGGGACGACCCCCACAACCGGCGGGAACGCTTCGGTGGGCATTCGCTGCGGCGGCCCGTCTAGGGTGGAGCGCATGCGTGATCACCAAGGTGACCTGGCCGAGCTGCGCGGTGACTGTGGCAGCTGTTTCGGGTTGTGCTGTGTCGCCCTGCCCTTCGCCGCCTCGGCGGACTTCGCCCTGGACAAGCCGGCCGGCAAGCCCTGCCCGCACCTCGGCGGCGACCACCGGTGCGGCATTCACGACCGGCTGCGCGGCAAGAGGTTCACCGGGTGCACGGTCTACGACTGCTTCGGCGCCGGACAGCGGGTCTCCCAGGTCGTTTTCGGCGGCACGGACTGGCGGGGCGCGCCGCCGGAGCACGCGCGCCGGATGTTCGATGTCTTCCCCGTCGTGCGGCAGCTGCACGAACTGCTCTGGTACCTCACCGAGGCCCTGACCCTGCCCGCCGCCCGCCCGCTCCACGCCGACCTGCGCCGCGCGCGGGAGCGCACCGAGGCGCTGACCCGGCAGACCGCCGAGGAGCTCGCGGCGCTGGACGTCGCCGCGCACCGGCAGGAGGTCAACGTGCTGCTGCTCAAGACCAGCGAGCTGGCGCGGGCGGGCATCCGCGGGCGCGGGAAGGACCGCCGGGGCGCCGACCTGATGGGCGCCCGGCTCAAGGGCGCCGATCTGCGCGGCGCCGACCTGCGCGGGGCCTGGCTCATCGCCGCCGATCTGACCGGTGCCGATCTGCGCGGCGCGGACCTGATCGGCGCCGACCTGCGGGACGCCGATCTCACCGACGCCGATCTGACCGGCGCCTTCTTCCTCACCCAGCCGCAGGTGAACGCCGCCCGCGGGGGACCGGGCACCCGGCTGCCGGATTCGGTGAGCCGCCCGGCGCACTGGACGGGAGCGAGCTGAGCCGCGACGCGCCGTCAGCGCGCCGGTGATCCCTGAGTAAGCCGGACGTGGTTGGCGTACACCCCGATCTTCGGTAAGTTAGGTGAGGCTAACCTAAGGGAGGATTCGGATGGGTGACGGGAAGCATGACGGCCGGACCTGGGCGGCCACGCCCGCGACGGCGGAACGGGCCCGGTCGGTGCTGGCCGCCGCCTGGTCGTGCTCGGTGACCGCGGAGGGCATCCGCGAGGAGCTCGTCGGGGCGCACACCGTGACCGAGGACGGCCGGGTGATCCTGCACGTCCCCGACGACAGCGCCCTGCTCGCCGCCGCCATCTGCGCGCCGCGCGGGGAGCCCTCCGCCGTCCTGGAGTTCGCCGACGTCGCGCCCGTGCCGCTGCGCAACCGGATCCGCGCCCGGCTGTGGCTCGCCGGCCGGCTCACCGTCCAGGAGGGCGGGGGCCTGGCCTTCCAGGCCACCCGCGTGGTGCTGCACCGACCGGCCGGTGCCGAGGTGATCGACCTCGCCGAGTTCGCCGCCGCCCGGCCCGACCCGCTGGCCACCGCCGAGGCCCGGCTGCTCACCCACCTCGCCGACGCCCACCCGGACGCCGTCGAGCGGCTCAGCCGCCTGGTCGAGCCCGGCAGCCTGCACGGCGCCGTGCGCGTCCAGCCGCTCGCCGTCGACCGGCACGGTCTGACACTGCGCATCGAACGCCGCCGCGCCCACGGCGACGTACGCCTGGCCTTCCACCGGCCGGCAGACGACGTCGCGCAGCTCACCGAGCGGATGCACGTGCTGCTCTCGCAGGCGAGCGCCGGCCACTGCCCGCGCGCCCTACAGCGGCAGCGCACAGACGGCGACGGGTGACGCGAACGGCTCGCCCGCGCGCCGCAGCCCGCCGGTCTCCCGGTCCACACGGAAGACGCTCACGGTGCCGGACCGCTGGTTCGCCGCGAACAGCAGCCGCCCGTCGGGCGAGAAGGCGATCTGCCGCGGGAAGTCCCCCGCCACCGGCACCGTGCCGAGCAGCCGCAGCCGGGCCCCGTCGTCCTCCACCGCGTACCGGGCGAGACTGTCGTGCCCCCGGTTGGCGAGGAAGGCGTACGCCCCGTCCGCGGTCACGAGGATCTGCGCCGGATAGTTGGTGACGTCGCCCCGCGCGCCCGTCGAGGGGCCCGTCCCGATGTCGAGGCGTCCGGTGTCCGGGTCGTAGGCGCACACCGCGACCGTGTCGTCGAGTTCGTTCGCCAGATAGGCGTACCGGCCGCCGGGGTGGAAGGTCAGGTGCCGCGGCCCCGCGCCCGGCCGGGTCCGCGCCCGGGCGACCTCCGTCAGCGTGCCCTCCCGCTCGTCGAGGCGGTAGGTGTGCACGGTGTCCGTGCCGAGGTCCACGGCGAGGACGTGCCGGCCGTCCGGGGCGGTGACGATCTGGTGCGCGTGCGGTTCCCGGCCCGGGTGCTCGACCAGCCCGGTGCGCTCGCCCAGCGCCCCCGACGCGTCGATCGGGTGCACGGCCACACTGCCGGAGGCGTAGTTCGCGCTGAGCAGCCAGCGTCCGCCCGGATGCACGGACAGATGACAGGGCGCCGCCCCTCCGGTGCTCCGGCTGCCCAGCACCGTCCGGTCGGCGAGCCGTACGGCGCTCACCGCGCCGTCGTCCCGCTCGCTCACCGCGTACACCGTCCGCCCGTCCGGGTGGACCGCGAGGTACGACGGGTCCGGCACGCCCGTGAGCGTGCCGGTGCCGGTGATCCGTCCCGTCACCGGGTCGTACGAGGCGAGACCGATGCCGGTGCCGCCGCCCTCGGCGGAGGTGTAGGTGCCGAGGAGGAGCGGGCGGGGGCCGGACGGCTCGGGTGAGGGTGTCCCCGAGGTGCCGCGTCGGTCGGGCGGCACGGTCCCGGTCCCGCTGCCGCTCCCGGTTCCGGTGCCGGCGGTCCCGCCTCCGGCCCCGGGGGAGCCGCCGCACGCGGCGGCCGCCGGCAGCGCGGCCAGCGTGCCCAGGAAACGGCGCCTGCTCCAGCCCATCGATCCCCACTCCGGCTCGTCGTTCATCCCTCGCCCGGCCGTCTCGTCGTCCCGGTCGTCCGGTCGTCCGTTCATGCGTTCCGAGGCTCTCATGCCGTACGGCGTATGGCGGACAGCCGGTCCCGCAGCCGGCGGCGGGTGATCCGCGTCCGCTCCAGCATGCGGGTCAGCCACGGCCGCCGCTCGCGCTGCTCACGGGTGCTGCGGTCCAGCTCCTCCAGCAGCCGGCGCGAGCGGTGCTCGATGGCCAGCTCGTCGAGGATACGGTTCACCTCGGTCAGCACCGCGCCGTGCAGCTGCCACTGGCGGGGGTCGCGGCGCACCTCCTCCAGCATCGTCTCGGCCAGCTTGTCGCGGGTGGCCGCGGCCGCCTGCAGCTCGGCCGCCAGCCGCTCCTCGGCCGACTCGGCGTTGCTGCTGACATGCGTGGTGACCAGCACGGCGAAGCTGACGATCGCGTCCGCGAGCTCGGACAGCAACCGCTCCACCAGTGCACCTGTCCGCGGCTCGAACAGCGGCTCCGGTTCGCGCTCCTTCGCCAGGTCGGTCAGGGAGCGCGCGATCACCCGCAGGACGACCGTGCAGATCTCCAGGGTGTCCAGGCCGGTGCGCAGCACGATCCGGTGCAGCAGGCCCTCCCGCACGCGCGGATTGAGCCGGAGACTGTCCTCGGCCTGCCGCAGCGCCGCGTCCACCTGCACGATGTCGTGGTCCAGGCGGCGGGCCTCGTGCAGCCGCTCGGCGGCGCGCTCCGCCGGGGTGCGCCCCGCCGCCTCCTCGCCGACCCGCAGCATCAGCTGCCGCATCCGGCGGGCCAGCCCCTCGATGGACTCGCCCGCCTCGCCCACCCACACGGGCGGCGGCAGCAGCAGATTGCAGCCGAGCCCGACGACCGCGCCGATCAGCGTCTCCAGGACCCGCGCCCAGGCGTACTCCCCGACGGCCGTGACACCGAGGACCAGCATGGCGCTGATCGCCACCTCGGCCACGTACTCGTCGACCCGGACCAGATGGCCCACCGCCAGTGACACCATGATCACCAGCGCGAGGCTCCACCAGGTCAGACCCACCAGCAGGCTGAAGGCGATGGCCACCAGCACCCCGGCCACCACCGCGTTCACCCGGCGGATGCCGTTGGTGAGGGTGGCGTACAGGGTGACCTGGACGACCAGCAGGGCGGTCAGCGGCGCGGTGAGCGGGGCCGCCTCGGGGCTCAGACGCAGGGCGATGACGTACGCGACGGTCGCGGCGAACGTCGACCGCAGGGCCTGGACGACCACCGGTTCGCGATGCCGCTTGACCCATCGGGCGACAGGTTCCGGCCATTTCACACGTGCAACTCGCATCCCTTGCGCTGTTCCCCGTCACTGTGGACGTCGAACGTGTTAAGGATGTCCGTTCAGGCGTACAGCTTGTCCAGGAAGGCGAAGAGGTTGCCCGTCGTGCGGGCGATCTGCTCCTCCAGGGTCAGGCTCTCCTCGAAGCGGGCGCCGGACTCGGGCACCTTCTTGCCGCGCAGATACAGGGAACAGGCCAGGTCGGTGCACATGTACAGGCCGACCGAATTGCCCTCGCGGCCCGCCGCGCCGGCCTTGCGTGCGGTCATCAGGGAGACGCCGCCGCGCGGGTGACCGGTCAGGCAGAGCGCGCACATGCTGCGCTGGAGGAAGCCGCGCTGCGGCGGCGGGAAGCGCAGGCTGACGCCGACCGGGCGGCCGTCGCGCTCGACGACCAGATAGCTGCGGTCCGGTGCGCCCGGATCGCGCCAACCCAGGAAGTCGAGGTCGTCCCAGGGCCGTTCGGCGAGATCCCGGGGGAGCGGGAGGCGGCTCGCCTCGCCCTTGGAACAGTTGACGAAGGAGCCGCGGATGTCCTTGTCGGTCAGCGGGCGCACGGGGGTGCCTCCTGAAGAGATGTGTCGAGGGGGTCGGTGGCAAGAAACCTAGGAGGCCTAGGTTTCCGTCCGGCTCAGGGTAGACAGCCGATGGATGGAGGTGCCATCGATTTATCGCCTGGCCGCCTGGCCGCCTGGCCGCCTGGCCGCCTGGCCGCGCCGCCCCCCGGTCACACCGGGGTGGGCGGCCACACCCCCGCCGCGAGCACCCCGAGGGCGTACGCCCGCGCCACCAGCTCCGTACGGTTCGCCGCGCCCCAGCGGGCCGACAGGCGCCGCAGGTGATAGGTGACGCCGTCGGTGCTGAGGCCGGTCTCGCGGGCGGCGCGGGCCGTGGTGGCGCCGCCCGCGAGCAGGGCCAGGATCCGGGCCTCGACCGGGGTGACCCGCGCCTCCCGCGCATCCCTCGCCCCCGCCGCCGCCCGCGCGGTCTTGCGTTCGCCCAGTACCCGCAGCATCACCAGCAGCGTCGGCGTGTCCTCGATGGTGTCGCTGACCGGGTCGGCGGTCAGCTCCCCGTACCGCTGCGCACCGCCGGGCGCCCGCCAGCGCACGGACACCTGGTAGCGCGACCGGTGCCGCAGCCGCAGCGCCTGGGCGATCCGCTCCACCTGGGTCGCCTGCTGCGGCCGGAACAGCTCCAGCACGTCCCGGCCGCGCAGCCCGCCCGGTGTGGTCCCGCACTCCGTGGCCATCGCCGGATTCGCCAGCAGCACCGCGCCGTACACATCGCACACCGCCACCGGCAGCGACACCCGGTCGAAGAGCGTCAGCGCGCGATTGCGCCACAGCACGGCCTCCCGCCGCTCCGGATCCACCGGCACCTCCCGCCACTGCTCAACCGCCTCTCACGATAAAGAGGCAGCCCGACGGCCGTGCCCGCGGGGCAGAGGGCGGGGGAGCGGCGGTGCGCAAGGAGGGACGCGCCCTTTCCACTGCACGATCGTGTAGTCCCACCGGCCGGACGCGGCAGGGCGGGCGCACAGGCTGGAAGGGCAGGACTTCCGTACCGTGAAAGGCAATTGTCGCGTCATGCCCCCCACCGCGCCGCACCCTCACACCGCGCCGCACCCCCACACCGCGCCGTCCGCCCGGATCGCGCCGCCCGCCCGCACCCCGGCCGGACTTCCCGGCGTCCCCCTCGTCGACATCTCCGCGACCGGCCCCGGCCGCACCCCCCTTCAGCAGGTCATGGGCCTGATGCGGGAGCACGGGCCGGTCCTGGTGCGGCGCTTGCACGGGCGGGACACGCTCTTCGTGAGCGACCTCGACCTCGTCACCGACCTCGCCGACGAGCGGCGGTTCGCCAAGCACATCGGGCCCGCCCTGGAGAACGTCCGCGAGTTCACCGCCGACGGCCTGTTCACCGCGTACGACGACGAACCCAACTGGGCCAAGGCGCACGACATCCTCATGCCCGCCTTCGCGCTCGGCTCGATGCGCACCTACCACCCCGTGATGCTGGAGGTGGCCCGCAGGCTCATCGAGTCCTGGGACCGCGCCGCCGCCGACGGCCGTCCGGTGAACGTTCCCGACGACATGACCCGGATGACCCTGGACACCATCGGCCTCGCCGGATTCGGCTACGACTTCGGCTCCTTCGCACGCGCCGAACCCCACCCCTTCGTCGAGGCGATGGTCCGCTGCCTGGAGTGGAGCATGACCCGCCTCGGCCGCGTCCCGGGCGAGGACCACGCGGCGGCCGACGCGGCGTTCCGCGCCGACGCCGACTACCTCGCCGCCGTCGTCGACGAGGTCATCGCCGCCCGCACCGGCACCGCCCGCACCGGCACCGACGACCTCCTCGGCCTGATGCTCACCGCCGCACACCCCGCCGACGGCACCACCCTCGACCCGGCCAACATCCGCAACCAGGTCATCACCTTCCTGATCGCGGGCCACGAGACCACCTCCGGCGCCATGTCGTTCGCGCTGTACTACCTGGCCAAGCACCCCACCGCGCTCCAGCTGGTGCGCCGCGAGGCCGACGCGCTGTGGGGCGACCGGGGCGACCCCGAGCCGGCGTACGATGACATCGGCCGCCTCGCATGCACCCGCCAGGTCCTCAACGAGGCGCTGCGGCTGTGGCCCACCGCCGCCGCCTTCAGCCGGCACGCGCGGGAGGACACCTTGCTCGGCGGGCGCGTCCCGCTGCGCGCCGGGCAGGCCGTCACCGTCGTCACGCCGATGCTGCACCGGCAGCCCGTCTGGGGCGACAACCCCGAGCTGTTCGACCCGTCCCGGTTCACCCCCGAGGCCGAGGCGGCCCGTCCCGTGCACGCCTTCAAGCCGTTCGGCACCGGGGAACGCGCCTGCATCGGCCGCCAGTTCGCGCTGCACGAGGCGACCATGCTGCTGGCGATGCTCGTCCACCGCTACCGGCTGCACGACCACGCGGACTACCGCCTCACCGTCAAGGAGACCCTCACCCTCAAGCCCGACGGGTTCACGCTCACCCTCACCCCGCGCACCCCCGCCGACCGGGTCCACCACCCGCTGCCGGGAGCGCCCGCCGCGCCCGCGCCGCACCGGACGGCCGAGACGGCCGCCCTTCCGGCCCGCGTCCGCCCCGGCACCCGCGCCCTCTTCCTGCACGGGAGCAACTACGGCACCTGCCGCGACGTCACCGCTCAGCTCGCCGACGAGGCCGCCACGCTGGGCTGCGTCACCGAGGTCGCCGCCCTCGACGCGTACGCCGGCGCGCTGCCCGCCGACCGGCCGGTGATCATCACGGCCGCCTCGTACAACGGCCGCCCCACCGACGACGCCACCGCCTTCGCCGCCTGGCTGGAGGGCACCCCCGATCTGGCCGGCGTCCAGTACGCCGTCCTCGGCGTCGGCGACCGCAACTGGGCCGCCACCTACCAGCACGTCCCCACCCGGATCGACGCCCGCCTGGCCGGACTCGGCGCCACCCGGCTCACCGACCGTGCCGCCGCCGACGCCTCCGGCGATCTCGGCGGCGCCGTCCGCGCGTTCACCGCCCGGATGCGCAATGCGCTGCTGGAACGGTACGGCGATCCCGAGGCCGGTGCCGACGGGGCCGAGCCGGACACCGGCTACCAGGTCCGCACCCTGACCGGCGGCCCGCTCGACGCCCTCGCCGAACGGCACGGACTCGTCGCGGCCACCGTCACCGAGGCCCGCGACCTCACCGCCCCCGGCCACCCGCGCCGCAAGCGGTTCGTCCGCGTCGCCCTGCCCGACGGCGTCACCTACCGCACCGCCGACCACCTCACGGTGCTGCCCGCCAACCCGCCGGGCCTCGTCTCCCGCGCCGCAACCGCGTTCGGCGTCGACCTCGACACCGTCCTCGACATCCGCACCGCCCGGCCCCGCCGCGACGGCCTCGCCGTCGACCGTCCGCTGACGGTACGTCACCTGCTGACGCACCACGTGGAACTCCAGGACCGTCCCGGCGCCGACCGGCTCGCCGCGCTCGCCGCCGCCGACCCCTGCCCACCGGAGCGCGCCGCCCTGGCCGCCCTCACCGACGACCCGCGCACCCTGGTCGAGCTGTTCGAGGACTTCCCCGCCCTGCGCGGCGCCCTCGACTGGCCGCGCCTGCTCGGCCTGCTCACCCCCATGCGCCCCCGCCCTTACTCCATCTCCTCCTCGCCCGCAGCCGACCCCGGCCACGCCGACCTGATGGTCTCCCTGCTGGAGGCGCCCGCCCGGTCCGGCAAGGGCGTGTACCGCGGCACCGGCTCCGGTCATCTCGCCTCCGTCCGGCCCGGCGACACCCTGTACGTCCGTGTCCAGCCGTGCCGGGAGGCGTTCCGGATCGACGGCTCCGCACCCGTGGTGATGATCGCCGCGGGCACCGGCCTCGCCCCCTTCCGCGGAGCCGTCGCCGACCGCGTGGCCGCCCTCGCCGAGGGCGCCGAACTCCCGCCCGCGCTGCTGTACTTCGGCTGCGACGACCCCGGCGCCGACTTCCTGCACGCCGAGGAGCTGCGTGCCGCCGAGGCCGCCGGAGCGGTCCGGCTGCGCCCCGTCTTCAGCGCGGCGCCCGAGCGCGGGATGGCCTTCGTCCAGCACCGCGTCGCCGCCGAGGCCGACGAGGTGGGCGCCCTGCTCGACGCCGGGGCCACGGTGTACGTCTGCGGGGACGGCTCCCGGATGGCGCCGGGCGTGCGGGCGGCGTTCCGTACCCTGTACCGCGAGCGCACCCCGGACGCCGACGAGGCGGCCGCCGCCGCATGGCTCGACGCGCTGATCGCCGAGGGCCGTTACGTGGAGGACGTGTACGCGGCGAATTGAGCCGTCCCGGAGGTTCGCCCCGCTTAGCTCATCCCATTAATTAAGTGGTTGAGTAATATCGGGGACAGGGACGGGCGGGGAGGAGTCACATGGCGGAGCGGAACGGGCGCACGGTACGCGACCTGAGACGGGCCAACCGGACGGCGGTGCTGCAACGGCTGTACTTCGACGGGCCGCTCAGCCGGTTCGAGCTGGGCCCCGCCACCGGGCTCAGCTCCGGCTCCGTCAGCAACGTGGTCGCCGACCTGGTCGCCGACGGCCTGGTCGAGGAGGCCGGCAGCGTCGACTCGGACGGCGGCCGCCCCCGCACCCTGCTGCGGGTGGCGCCCGGCAGCGGCCACATGATCGGCGTCGACGTCGGCGAGACCCGGGTGCGGATCGAGCTGTTCGACCTCACCCTCACCGAACTCGCCCGCGCCGAACGCCCGCTCGGCCAGCGGCGCTACGACGTCGACGTCATCGCCGGCCACATCCGCGACGGCGTCGCCGAGGTCACCGAGAGCGCCGGCATCGACCCCGCGCGGCTGCTCGGCGTGGGGATCGGAGTCCCCGGCATCGTCGAGCACACCCCGCAGCGCGGGGCCGTGGTGCACGGCCAGACCATCGGCTGGGACGCCGTCCCGCTGGAGGAACTGCTCCGGGCCGGCTCCCCGCTCCCCGACACCGTGCGGTACTTCATCGACAACGGCGCCCGCACCCTCGGCCAGGCCGAGATGTGGTTCGGCGGCGGCCGGGGCGCCCGCAACGCGGTCGTCGTCCTCTTCGGCTCCGGCGTCGGCGCCTGCCTGGTCACCCCCGAGGTGGAACACGGGCGGGCCGTCGAGTGGGGGCATCTGACGGTACGGGTCCGGGGGCGCCGGTGCCGCTGCGGCGCGCTCGGCTGCCTGGAGGCGTACGCGGGTGCCGAGTCGCTGCTGGAGCGCTGGCGCGAGGAGGGCGGCCGGCCGCCCGAGGACGCCGACGAGGAGACCGCGCTGACCGCGATGCTCGCCGCCGCCTACCCGGCCGGCGGCGGGACCGCCGATCCCGCCGCGCTCGCCGTGCTGGAGGAGACGGCCGAGTATCTGGGCGCGGGCCTGTCCGACCTGATCAACCTCTTCCAGCCGGAGCGGATCCTGATCGGCGGCTGGGCGGGGCTCCAGCTCGGGTCCGGGTTCCTGCCCGCCGTACGCGAGCACGCGGCGGCGTACGCCCTGCGGCACCCGGCCGAGCAGGTCACCATCGACCTCGGACGCCTCGGGCCCGACGCGGTGACCGTCGGCGCGGCGATCCTGCCCCTGGCCGACTTCTTCGCCCGCGGCGGCCGCCGCCCCGAGACCACCCCCGAGGGCCCCGCACCGGCCTGGCGCACGGTCCTGGAGGAGCGAGCGGGCCGCTGAGCGGCGCCGCCGCCGGGGATGGCTGGATGAGGGCGTCGAGGCGTGTGGTGAGCCACGGTCCCCGGCCGGGCGTGCGGTGCGCAGGCAGCCTCGATTCGTACCCTCCGGTTCGGACCGAGGCACCCGCGCACGGTCCCCGGCCGGGCGTGCGCCCGCCGCGGCGCGGTCCGGCGGCCGGGGGGCGGGACTCGGCCCGCTCGCCAGCCGGGGGCCGTGGGCTCGTCCGCCGGTCAGCCTGTCGACTCCTCGGGTGCCGGACCCTCCTCCACGCCGGGCCCCTCGCCCGTACCACCGGAGCGTGGCGCGTCCCGGCGAGCGGTGCCCGCCTCGTCGGTGTCCGGGACGTCGGTGCTCTCGTCCGCGTCCTCGTCCGGCGAGGCGTGCTGCGGCTCGCCGGGGCCCGAGGGTCCGGCGGGCACGTCCCAGGGGTCCTCGCCCTCGCGGACCTGCTGGTCCGGCAGGTCGCGCGGTACGGGGTCGGCGTTACGGCCGGGTTCGGCGTCCCGGTGTTCGTCCACGATGTGCTCCTTCTCGGTTTCGTTGTCGTGCTGCCGGCGGGGGTGTCACACGCCGGCGGTCAGCCGACCTTGCGTCCCCGCATCGGCGCGGTGTCCGCCCCGGCCCCCTGCTGCAGGCCCTCCAGAAACTCCTCCAGGACCTCGGTCGCCGTCCGGGTGGGCTGCCAGCGCAGTTCCTCGTGGGCGCGGGAGCAGTCCAGCAGCGGCAGCCGCAGGACCGCGTCGAACAGGTGCGGGGAGGCCGGCAGCAGCCGCAGCCCCCACGCCGCCGCGATCGCCGACCGGGCCGCGGTGCGCGGCATCCGCACCGGCCGGGTGTTCAGCATCCCGCCCAGCAGCTGCGCGTCCACCGGCGGATCGGCGGCCAGGTTGAAGGGCCCCCGGACGTCCGTGCGCAGCGCCAGCCGGTAGGCCTCGGCCGCGTCGTCGGTGTGCAGTGCCTGCACGCGCAGGCCCGGGATGTCCGGCAGGAACGGCAGCAGCTCGGGGCGTGCCAGTGGGCCGGGCAGGAACCGGCCGCCGAAGATCCGCCGCTGCTCGCTCGCCGACTCCCGCTTGAACAGGAACGCCGGCCGCATCCGCACCACGCGGATCTCGGGGTGCTCGCGCTCGAAGGTGTCCAGGGTGCGCTCCAGGTAGGCCTTCTCGCGGCAGTAGGCGGCGTCCGGCCAGCCGTGCGTCGGCCAGGACTCGTCCACCATGCGGTCCTTCGGCCCCGGCGAGTACGCCCCCACCGAGGAGGCGTGCACCAGCGTCCCCACCCCGGCCGCGGCCGCCGCGTCGAACACCCGGATGCTGCCGAGCACGTTCGTCCGCCAGGTGCGCGCGGGATCGTGTGTCGGCTGGAACGCCCACGCCAGATGGATCACCGCGTCCGCGCCCCGGAACGCGCTCGTCAGGTCGGTCCGGTCCGACGCCAGGTCGACCGCGGACCACTCCGTCTTCGGCGGTGCCCAGTCGGGGATGCGACGGGCCAGCCCCAGCACGGAGCCGGTCTGCTGATCCTCCGACAACAGACGCACCACGCTGGTGCCGACGTTGCCGGTGGCGCCCGTCACCACGACCCTGCTGCCCGCTGTGCTGCTCACTGTCGGCTCCTCTCCGCCGTACGCTCCGCGGGCGGGCCGAGTACCCCCGCCCAGGCAGGAGAAAGCCCCGACCGGACGGGGGAATCACGGTCGGGGCTTGCTTGTGGTGGGCGCGGATGGCGGTCGGCTCTCGGCGAAAGGCTCCACAGGGCTTCAGCCGAACGATCGTCCCCGTGGGCGAAAGGTGAGGCCCGGGGAACACTGTCCCCTCCGCACCCACAGACGGTTCAACGGTCAACCACGTGGGGATGTTCCACGCCATCGGGCCGCCCGCGCGGTGATCCGCGTCACGTCCGGGGCGCCAGCGGACTGTCCGTCAGCGAGGCCAGCAACTCGGCGGGATCGTCGTACACGGCCTGCGCCCCGGCCTCCTCCAGGTCCGCGCGCGGGATGCCGCCGCACAGCAGGCCCACACAGCGCACCCCGGCCCTGCTGCCCGCCCGCATGTCCCACACGGTGTCCCCGACGAACACGGCCCGCTCGGCCGGCACCCCGGCGAGTTCCAGCGCGTGCCGGACCGGTTCGGGGGAGGGCTTGCCCGACTCGACGTCCTCCGCGCTCGCGGTGGCGGTGATCGCCTCGTCGGCGTCGAGGGCGCGCCGCAGCGCGGACAGCTCCGTGCCGCTCGCCGAGGTGGCCAGGACGACCTTCCAGCCGTCCTCGTGCAGCCGCCGCAGCAGCCGCCCGGCGTCCGGCAGCGCGGGCAGCCGGTCGAAGAACTGCCCGTACAGCGCCTTGTGCGCGGCGCTCAGCTCGCCGTCCCGCTCCTTGTCGCGCCCCTCGCCGAGCAGCCGGGCGATCAGATCACCGGAGGGCAGCCCCACCGACCGGTGCACGGCGTGCATCGGCACCCGGTGCCCGGCCTGCCGGAACGCCTCCCACCAGGCCGTCACATGCAGGTGGTTGGTGTCGACGAGAGTGCCGTCGACATCGAACACCGCCGCACGTTCCATGATTCACATCCCTTCCGCGTCCGGTGCGCGAGCGCCTCGTCAGGACGTCCGTCGGTACGCCCGCCCCCTCACGACGCCGTCCCGCCCGCCGGTACCCGCCCCTCGCGCGTCCACGCCAGCAGCTCCTTCGCCGACCACGTGGTCACCACCCGCTCGGGCGGCACCCCGCACTCCTGGGCGCGGGCGCACCCGTTGATCTGCCAGTCCAGCTGGCCCGGCGCGTGTGCGTCGGTGTCGACCGCGAACAGCACGCCCGCCTCGACGGCCCGGCGCAGCAGCCGGCGGGGCGGGTCCAGGCGCTCCGGACGGCTGTTGATCTCCACCGCCGTGCCCGCCTCGGCGCACGCCGCGAACACCGCGTCCGCGTCGAACTCCGACTCCGGCCGCCCCCGCCCGGTCACCAGCCGCCCGGTGCAGTGCCCGAGGATGTCCGCGTGCGGATCGCGCACCGCGGCCACCATCCGGCGGGTCATCGACCGGGCGTCCATGCGCAGCTTGGAGTGCACCGACACCACCACCACGTCCAGCCGCTCCAGCAGCTCCGGCTCCTGGTCCAGCGAACCGTCCTCGAGGATGTCGCACTCGATGCCGGTGAGCAGCCGGAACGGCGCCCAGGTCGCATTGAGCGCGGCCACCACGTCCAGCTGCTCGCGCAGCCGCTCGGCGGACAGGCCGCGGGCCACCGTCAGCCGCGGCGAGTGGTCGGTGAGGGCCACCCACTCGTGGCCCAGCCGGATCGCGGCCCGCCCCATCTCCTCGATCGGGCTGCCGCCGTCCGACCAGTCCGAGTGCACATGGCAATCCCCGCGCAGCAGGGCGCGCAGCGCCTCGCCGCCGCGCTGCGGCGCCGGGGCCATGGCCTCGCTCTCCAGCTGCTCCAGGTATCCCGGCACCCGCCCGGCCAGCGCCTCCCGCACCACCTGGGCGGTCTTCGGCCCGATGCCCTTCAGCGACTCCAGCGACCCGCCGTCGGCGCGCCCCCGCACCTCGTCCCCGGGCAGCTCCCGCAGCACCCGGGCCGCCGTGCGGAAGGCACGCACACGGTACGTCGGCGCCAGGGACCGCTCCAGCAGGAACGCGATCCGCTCCAGGGCCTCGACGGGATCCATCGCCACCTCCTCGGCCTCCAGGGTTCCCCAGCACCGGGGACCCCGCACGACGGGCCGCGCGGTTTGTCCGCCCCCGCGCCGGGTACTGGCGAGATCCGCAGGGCGCCGACGTCCCCGCACCCGAGGAGGCCGCGATGTCCGTCCCCACCGCCCAGCACCCCAGGGCCGCCGTGATCACCGGCGCCGACTCCGGCATCGGCCGGGCCACCGCCGTACGGCTGGCCCGGGCGGGCATGGACATCGGCATCACCTGGCACGGCGACCTGGAGGGCGCCGAGGAGACCGCCGAGGAGGTCCGCTCCCACGGGCGGCGGGCCGAGGTGGCGCACATGGACCTCACCCGGCTGCCCGAGGCCGCCGACATCATCGACGAGCTGGCCGACCGGCTGGGCCGCCTCGACGTGCTGGTGAACAACGCCGGCACGGGCACCGCCACCCCGTTCCTCGACCTGACCCTCTCCGACGTCCGCCAGGTCCTCGACATCGACCTGGTGGGGCCCTTCCTGTGCGGGCAGCGGGCGGCCCGGCACATGATCCGGCAGGGGGACGGCGGCCGTATCGTCAACGTGACCTCGGTGCACGAGCACCAGCCGCGGGTGGGCGCAGCCCCGTACTGCGCGGCCAAGGGCGGACTCGGACTGCTCACGCAGGTCATGGCGCTGGAACTGGCCGAGCACGGCATCACCGTCAACGCCGTCGCGCCCGGCGAGATCGCCACGCCGATGACCGGCCAGGAGGACACCGACGTCACCACCGAGCGCCGCCCCGGCGTCCCGCTCGGCCGGCCCGGCGACGCCCGCGAGGTCGCCGCCGTCATCGCCTTCCTCGCCGGACCCGACGCCTCGTACGTCACCGGCGCCTCGTGGGCCGTCGACGGCGGCATGCTCCGCATGGGCCCGCAGGCCGGATCGCATCTGACCGGTGACGACTGGCGGCGGCCCTGAGACCGTGCGGCTGCGTACCAGTTCCTGCGAACGGCCCGGGTTCACCCGGGTCCGGCACGGCCGCGGCTTCCGCCATCTCGACAGCCGCGGCAAGCCGCTCACGGACCCCCGGCACCTGGCCCGGATCCGCGCCCTGACCATCCCGCCGGCCTGGCGGGACGTGTGGATCTGCCCCTGGCCCAACGGCCACCTCCAGGCCGTCGGCACCGACGACGCGGGCCGCCGCCAGTACCTGTACCACGAGGAGTTCCGCGCCCAGCAGGAGCAGGCCAAACACGAGCACGTACGGCAGGTCGCCGCCGCGCTGCCCGAGCTGCGCGCGCAGGTCACCGCGGACCTGTCCGGCCGGGGCCTGAGCCGGGCCCGCGTCACCGCCTGCGCGGTGCGCCTGCTCGACCTCGGGTTCTTCCGCATCGGCAGCGACCGGCACACCCGGCAGAGCGAGACCTACGGCCTGACCACGATGCTCCGCGAGCATGTGCGCTGCGGGAGCGGCGAGATCGCCTTCTGCTTCCCCGCCAAGGGCGGCGTCGAGATGGTGCGGGCCCTGGTGGACGATCAGGCGCACACCGTGGTCCGGGCCCTGCTGCGCCGCCCCCGGCGCGGCGGTGAACGGCTGCTCGCCTACTGGGAGGGGCGGGCCTGGCACGATCTGCGCGGCAGCGACCTGAACGAGGCGCTGCGGCGGCTGTCCGGCACGGAGATCACCGCCAAGGACTTCCGCACCTGGCACGCCACCGTGCTGGCCGCCGTCGCGGTCGCCGTCACCGCCCGCGACGGCCGCGCCACCGCGGCCTCCCGGCGCCGGCAGATCGCGCGGGCCGTCCGCGAGGTCAGCCACTACCTGGGCAACACCCCGGCCGTGTGCCGGGCCTCGTACATCGACCCCAAGATCTTCGAACGGTTCGAGGAGGGCCACACCATCGCCCCCACGCTCAGCCGGCTCGGCGAGCACGGCGACTTCGGCCGGCCCGCCACCCAGGGAGCGGTCGAGGCGGCGGTCCTCGACCTGCTCACCGGGTGACGTGTCCGGATGCCGATGGCGTGAACCGTCCTACCCTTTAGGCATGACCGAGATCGCGAGTCCCCATATATCCCATCCGCGGATCATGGTGCTCGGGGTGCAGCCGGGCAGGCCGCCGTTCCGCATCGTGGAGATCGACGGGCAGGTCGTCGGTGAGGCCCGGACCGTCACCGACGTCCTGGAGACCGCCGCCGCCTTCGGCATCACGGTGCACGACCTGGACGACCCGGACGTGGTGCGCTGGGTGGGCGGCGACAAGTTCACCTGGACCACCAGGTAGCGCCGCCGGTCAGCCGACCGTCCACTTCTGGTTGGCGCCCCCGGTGCACGTCCAGATCTGCAGCCGGGTGCCGTTGGCCGAGTTGTTGCCGGTGACGTCCAGGCACTTGTCCGCCTGCGGGTTCACGATGTCCCGGGCGGCGGTGACGACCCACCGCTGGGCCGCGGTGCCGTTGCAGTCCCACAGCTGGACCGGCGTGCCGTCGGCGGTGCCGCCCGAGGCGACGTCGAGGCACTTGCCGAGGGCCCGGAGGGTGCCGTCCGCGCCGACCGTCCACCGCTGGGCGGCGGTGCCGTTGCAGTCGTAGAGCTGGACGGGGGTGCCGTTGGCGGTGTTCGCGCCGGCGACGTCCACGCACTTGCCGGCCAGTCCCCGTATGGCCGCCCCGGTCGGCGAGTCGCTCGTCGTCACCGACACGTGGTCCACGACCAGGCTCTGCGGGAAGACGGTGGAGCCGTCCGGGTCGCCGGGCCAGTAGCCGCCCACGGCCAGGTTCAGGATCAGGAAGAACGGCTTGTTGAACACCCACTGGCGGCCGCCGAGGTCGGCCGGGGTGCGCCGCTGGTAGACCTGCCCGTCGACGGACCAGGTGATCGAGTCGGGCGCCCAGTCCACGGCGAAGGTGTGGAATCCGTCCGCGAAGGCCTGGCCGTTCGGCAGGGTGTAGGCGGCGCCGATGCCGCCGGAGCCGGAGTAGCCGGGGCCGTGGATCGTGCCGTGGACCGTGGACGGCTCGAAGCCGACGTTCTCCATGACGTCGATCTCGCCCGAGTTCGGCCAGCCGACCTGCCCGAGGTCGGTGCCGAGCATCCAGAACGCCGGCCACATGCCCTGGCCGCGCGGGATCTTCATCCGCGCCTCGACGTGCCCGTACTGGGCGGCGAACTTGCCCGAGGTGTTCAGCCGGGCCGAGGTGTACTGACAGGTGCCGTACCAGCACTGGTAGCCCGCCGGGTTCTCGCGGCGAGCGGTGATCACCAGGTGACCCTGACCGTCCAGGGCGGCGTTGCGGGTGCCGGCCGTGTAGTACTGCCGCTCGTGGTTGTTGACGTTGTCACCGGTCTCGGTCTGCCACTTGGAGCCGTCGACCGCCGCGCCCGCGGGCCCGTCGAACGTGTCCAGGAACGTCACCGCCTGGGCTCCGGTCCCGGCGGCGGGCTCCGCCCGGCCGGCGGGCTCCGCCTGGGCGGGGGTGACCGCGGCGGACGCGACCAGCAGCGCGGAGAGCGCGCCCAGCAGACATCTGCGGAGCAGACGTGGGGTGGCCATGGGGGTCCCTTCGATGTGGGGGAAAGGGCATCCCCTTGATTTAAGAGCTGAGCTAAGTCCCCGTCAATGCATTGGTACAGACCGGAAGTCGGACCCGCGAGCCGGGCGGTCCTCAGTGGCGGGCGTGCACCGCGCGGCCCAGCCGCCGCCCCAGCAGCAGATACCCCACCAGCGCGCCCGTCGTGTTGAGGATGACGTCGTCGATGTCGAACGCGCGGCCCGTGACCACCGCGCCCTGCGCCAGCTCCACCATCAGCATGACCAGCGCGGTCAGCAGCAGCACCCGCACGATGCCGCGCGCCCGCGGCGCCAGCACCGGCACCAGAACTCCGAACGGCACGCCGAGCAGCAGGTTCCCACCGACCTGCCGGACGGCGTCGCGCGGCGTGGACTCGTTGAAATACGCGCGCAGCGAGTCGCCCGGACGCAGATTGCTGTGGGTCAGCGCCTCGGAGGCGGGGGAGGGTTCCAGCGTGAGCCGGGCCAGCACCACCGAGAACGCCACCATCAGCACGAACGCGCACGCCATGGCCAACGCCCGGCCCAGGGCGGGAAGAAACCGCCGCCGGGGCCGCTCCGAACGGGCCTCCGGCCCCGTCTCCGGCCCGGTCTCCGGCCGGGCCGTCTCCGGCCCCGTGTCGGGCCGGGTCTCCGTCCGGATCCGCGCCGCGGTCTTCTCGCGGGAGCGCGCTCGCCACGGGCGCGGGGAGTCCGACGGAAGAAACGACCTCAGGGAACGCAAATCTGCCCAAGCCATCCGGCCCTCCGGTCCTCGACGTCTGTCGACAGCTGTTGTCCTGGAGATGGGGAAGGGACGCGTACCCGCGGGTCAGTCGCCGTAGACGACACGGACCCGCTCGAATCCCAGGGATCCGAGGAGCCCTTGGAGCATGTCGGTGGTGTTCTTCTCGGCCCGCGCGGTCAGCCCGCTCTCCTCGGCCGCCTCACCGATGTGCCGCACCGCCAGCCGCTGCACGGCCTGTTCACCGTTGGGGTTGTCCGAGAACAGGTCGCCGAGCCGGTCCAGCAGTCCGCGCTGCTTGGAGACCGCGTAGGAGCGTTCCGGGTCGAGGGCCGGCTTGCCGAGTGCCGCGTGCGGCAGCCTCAGCGTGGCAGCCGTACGGTCCTCGTTCACCGTCACGTCGTCCTCGCCCGCCTTGCCGAGGTCCACGTAGGCGTCGACGGTGCCCGCGCCCACGTAGAGCGTACGGGTGCCGCGCACCGCGTCCGGCAGGTACTTGGCGTCCTTCTCCAGGTCCACCACGACCTGGAAGTTGCCCGAGGCCGCCTCGTACCGGCTGATGTCCCGGATCGACTCCAGCAGCGCCGGGCCCGAGCGGTCCCGCGTCTCCGTGCCGAACAGGTCCTTCAGGCCCGGCAGCACGCTCAGCCGCAGCCCGGCCAGCAGCAGCACGAGCACCAGCGCGACGGCCGCCAGGGCCTTCGCCCAGCCCGGCACCCGCCCGAGGGAAACCACCACGACGACGGCCCTCCTTCTTCGGCCCTGCCCTTCCTCCCCTTCCGACTGCCCGTCACGTCGTCTCTCAGACCGCCGAGTTGAAGGTCTACGTCCCGTGCAGGGGCGGCGGCGACTGCGGCTGGGCGGGATGGAACGGGAAGACGTCGAGCGCCGCCTGGAGGGTCGGCAGCGGAGGCAGCAGCCGGGTCAGGCCCGTGACGCGCAGCACCCGTAACGTCGGCGGGTGCGCACAGACCAGCGACAGCCGGCCGTCGCGGGCGAGCACCCGGCTGCGCGCCCGGTACAGCAGCCTCAGCCCGGAGGCGTCGAAGAACTCCACCGGGCTGAGGTCGATCACGATCCGCGGGGCGGGCGGGGCCGTGGCCTCGTCCAGACGCGGGGCGATCTCCTCGGCCGCGACGATGTCGATCTCCCCGCGGAACTCCAGGACCGTGTGGCCACGGTCCTGGCGCACCCGCAGGTACCGGGAGAGCGGTGCAGGCTCCTGCTGCACGACGACATCGCCTCCAACCAGCCCCGAGTCAGCGCACAACTGCGCGCTCTGCCTTGCAAGTTACCCTCGCGGACTGAATTTCAGCATGTTCGATTGACATATGTCTGTGAATTGCGACCGAGTTTTTTCGTGTCTTGAACAAAGGGGGTCGCGCGGCCTCAGTCGACGACCAGCACCAGCTTCCCGGCGGTCCGCCCGGTCTCGCCCCGCCGGTGCGCCTCGGCGGCCTCGGCCAGCGGGAACGTGTCCGCGATCGCCGGCCGCAGCGCCCCCTCCTCGACCAGGCGCGCGATCTCCAGCATGCCGGCGCGGTCGGCGTCGACCAGCATCCGCACCGCCCGCACCCCGAGCCGGTCGGCCTCCTCGTACAGCTCGTCCGAGCCCACCGGCAGGATCGACACCACCAGCCCGCCCTTGCGCAGCACGCGCAGCGAGCGCACGGAGTGGTCGCCGCCGATCGTGTCCAGCACCACGTCGACGTCCTCGACCGCCTCGGCGAAGTCCCTCTCCCGGTAGTCGATCACCTCGTCCACGCCCAGCTCCCGCAGGAAAGCGTGCTTGCCCGCGCTCGCCGTGCCGATCACATACGCCCCGCGCGCCTTGGCGATCTGCACCGCCACATGGCCGACCCCGCCGGCCGCCGCGTGGATCAGCACCCGCTGCCCGGCCCGCAGCCCCGCCGTCTCCACCAGCGCCTGCCACGCGGTCAGCGACACCAGCGGCAGCGCGCCCGCCCGCACGTGGTCGATCCCCGCCGGCTTCGGCGCCAGGGCCCGCGCCGGGACGGTGACGTACTCGGCGTGCGAGCCGTGGCCGAAGGGATACGGCAGCATGCCGAAGACCTCGTCGCCGGGCCGGAAGGCGGCGACCCCGATCCCGGTCGCCTCGACCACGCCGGAGACGTCCCAGCCGAGGACGAACGGCGGCTTGCCGAGGAAGCCCCCGTTGGCCCGGTGCTTCCAGTCCGTCGGGTTGACCCCCGCGGCGCGCACCCGCACCAGCACCTCGTTCGGCCGCGGGGACGGCCGCCTTGTCTCGACGACCTTCAGGACCTCGGGACCGCCGAGGTCGTCCTGGCTCACGGCACGCATCGTGTTCACATCGCTCATGGTCAACCAGCCTGCCGGGCCCCTCGCCACCCGGCAATGGCAAGATTGCCACCCTTCGATAGGATCGTGCCATAGGGTCGTGTCATGCGTGATGAACGGCGGCGGCCCGAACGCGTCGTGGTCCTGGCCCTCGACGGCGTCTACCCCTTCGAACTGGGCATCCCGAGCCGCATCCTCGGCGCGGCCGACGGCCGGTACGAGGTGCTGACCTGCTCCGCCGACGGCGGTCCGGTGCGCACGAACGCCGACTACACCATCGGTGTCCAGCACGGCCCCGACGCCCTGGACGCAGCGGACACGGTCGTCATCGCCCCCGTCTCACCGTCCGAACTGACCTCCGACCTCCCCGACGCGGTACGGGCGGCCCTCGCCCGCATCCGCCCCGGCACCCGCACCGTCTCCATCTGCACCGGCGCCTTCGTGCTCGCCGCCGCCGGACTCCTCGACGGCCACCGGGCCACCACCCACTGGCAGCTCGCGGACCACTTCCGCCGCCGGTACCCGCACATCGAACTCGACCCCGACGTGCTCTTCGTCGACGACCACCCGGTGCTCACCTCGGCCGGCGCCGCCTCCGGCGTCGACGTCTGTCTGCACCTGATCCGCAAGGACCACGGCAGCCACCTCGCCAACACCGTCGCCCGGCGCTGCGTGGTGCCGCCGTTCCGCGACGGCGGCCAGGCCCAGTACATCGAGCAGCCGGTCCCCGAGGCCGGCGCCGCGAGCACCGCCGCCACCCGCGCCTGGGCCCTGGAACGCCTCGGCGACCCGCTGACCCTCTCAGACCTCGCCGCGCACGCCCGGATGAGCCTGCGCACCTTCGCCCGCCGCTTCCACGACGAGGTGGGCGTCAGCCCCGGCCGCTGGATCGTCCAGCAGCGCGTCGCCCGCGCCCGGCAGCTGCTGGAGGCCAGCGACCTCACCGTCGACCAGATCGCCGGACGCGTCGGATTCGCCACCGGCGCGTCCCTGCGCCAGCACCTCCACGCGGCCATCGGCGTCTCGCCCCAGGCCTACCGGAGGACCTTCCAGCGGACCCGCTGACCCCGGCCGCGCCGGCGCCCGCACCGGCGCCCGCGGCGGCAACCCCGCAGGTGGGCAAGGGCACTTGTCGACTCGAACAGACATGGCGGAGCGTGACGGAACCCTCACCTCCGCAGCGCCCGTGAGGTTGATCCTTTCGCGTTGAAACCAGATAAGCTCCCGTCCGGCGCTGCGAGTTGACGCGAATGCGACGGGTCGGCTTCGCGGTGCGTACTCATGAGTGCGGTCCCCCATGCACACCCCCCCTGTTCGATTGTGTTGCTTCGAAGGATGCAGATGGAACTCGCCACTCCGCCGCCGGCGGCGCGGCCCCCTGTCGCCTGGTACAGCTGGTGGCTGATGCCACTGGCCTTAGGCGGCGGGACGGTTGCCGCCACGTTCATGAGCTCCGAGCGCATAACCGCGGCCGTCGCCGGTGCCGCGGCGACGGCCGCGAGCTCGGTCTGCGTACGCCTGCTGCTGCGCACCCAGACCCGGCTGCGCGGCGCCGAGAGCGCGTTCCGCGCCGCCCAGGCCGAGCACTCCCAGCAGTGGCAGCAGCACGTGGCCGGCCTGGAGCGCAAGCACGCCGCCGAACGCTCCGCCCACGAGGCCCGGCTCGCCGAGCAGGCCGAGACCTACGAGACCCGCCTCGCCGATCAGGCCGAGGGCTACGAGGCCCGCCTCGCCCAGCAGTCGGAGGGCTACGAAGCCCGGCTCGCCGAGCAGGCCGAGACCTACGAGACCCGGCTCGCCGAACAGGCCGAGAGCCACGAGGCCCGGCTCGCCGAGCAGAACGGCCTCTGGCAGGAGCGACTCGCCCACCAGCGGCAAGCCGTGGCCCGACTCGCCGACGAGCAGCTGCCCGACGCGCTGAAGCGGCTGCGCGCCGGCGACGCCATCGACGACCTGCTGCCCTCGGTGAACCAGTGCGCCGAAGTCGCTCCCGAACTCCAGGCCGACCTCCGCAAGGTCCTGCGCACCGCGCTGATCGGTGTCGAGGAGGAGTTCAACCGCTCCACCGCCGCCGAACAGGCCGTCGTCGGCATCGGCAACCGCATCCACGTCCTCACCAGCAAGCTGCGCGGCCGGCTGCACGAGATGCAGGGGGAGCACGGCCGTCTCCCTGCCGTCGCACGCGGCCTGATGGAGCTGGACCAGGCGATCGGCCCCGCTGACTGTCTCGCCGCCAGCATCGGCGTGCTCGGCGGCTCCGACCGCCCGGGACGCCAGTGGCAGGAGCCGCAGCGCCTGCTCAGCGTGGTCCGCGGCGGCATCGGCCGGATCAAGGAGTTCCACCGCGTCGACGTACGCCATCTGCCGGAACTCGGCGTCGACGGCGGGCTGGTGGACCACCTCACGCTGATCTTCGCCCACCTCCTGGACAACGCCACCCGCTACTCGCCGCCCAGCGAGCCGGTCATCGTCTCCGGCAAGGAGGTCCCGAACGGTGTCGGCATCGAGATCCAGGACTCCGGCAAGGGCCTGAGCGAGGAGAAGAAGCGGGAGGCCGCGGACGCCCTCGCCGGCACCGCCGCCGGACCCGGCCTCGGCGGCATCACCGAGGACGCCAACATCGGCCTGCGGGTCGTCGGCATCCTCGCCCGCCGCTACGGCATCCGGGTCACCTTCGCCGACTCGCCCTGGCTGGGCACCTCGGTGGTCGTCGTGGTCCCGCACAAGTACTTCAGCCCGCTGCCGGCGGCCACCCCCGCCGCCCCGGCGGCCGCCACGGCCACGGTCACGGGCACGGCCACGGGCGCCGTCACGGCCCCGGCCGCGGCCCCGGTCATCGCGCCCTTCGCGGCCCCCGCCGCCGACGCCGTCGACACCACCCCCGGCGGACTGCCCCGCCGCCGCAGCAAGCGCGGCGAGAGCGCCCGCCACCAGCCGGCCGAACGCCTCCAGCCGGCCCAGGACACGACCGTCCCCGCCGTCCCGCCGGACGCGTCCTTCGCCGGCCTCGCCGCCTTCGCCACGGCCGGCCGCACGCCCGGCACGGAGGAAGGCCGCACACCCGGCACCGGGGAAGGCCCGGCCGCCGACGGCGTCCCCACCGCCGGACGCGACTTCGCAGAGCACCGCACTGAAGAGAGCGACTAGTCCACATGACGCAACAGGGAACCGACGTGAGCTGGGCGCTCCGCGATCTGGTGGAGAGCATCCAGGAGATCCGTTTCGCCCTCGTGGCCTCCAGCGACGGCAAGGCCATCACCTCCTACGGCGCCGAAGACCCCGACGACGTGGACCGCTTCGCGGCCGTGGTGGCCGGCCTCCAGGCCCTCGCCCAGCCGGTCGCCGAGCAGTTCCCCACGTACGCGGGGAATCTGCGCCTGGCGATGATCGAGGTCGACGGCGGCCACCTCTTCGTGGTCCGCGCGGGCGTGGAGACGTACCTCGGCGTGCTCGCCCGCGAAGGCCTCGACCAGGGGCTGCTCGGGCACCAGATGAGGGACCTGGCCCGCAGAATGGGTGAACTCCTCGGCACCACTCCGCGCCTGGAGGAGCACTCTGGATGAGTGGACCCCGCCGGCCGACCGATCCTCCCCCAAGCTCTCCGCTTCGCTCGAACAGGAAGGACCCCCAAGGTCTCGAGCGCTATTACGTCCTCACCAAGGGACGCAGCGGACCGGGCGGTTCGGCGTCGAGCCTCGACGTGGCGACCCTCATCGTCTCCCGCGCCGCCCCCGCCCCGGGCATGCAGCACGAGTACGCCGACATCCTGCGGCGCTGCCGCGAACCGCTGTCGGTGGCCGAGCTCGGGGCCCATCTGGGGCTGCCCTTCAACATTCTCGCGGTGCTGCTGGCGGACCTGCTGCAGGCAGGCCATGTCGAAGCCCGTGACCCCATCCCGGCGCACGACGCCGGTCGCGGGCCCGACCTCGCGCTCCTGGAGGAGGTACTCAGTGGACTTGAAAGGCTTTGACCGGCCCGGCGCCCCGGCGACCGGGGGCACCCGCTCGGTGAAGGTGATGATCGCCGGCGGGTTCGGCACCGGGAAGACCACCCTGGTCCGCTCGGTCAGCGACATCAAGCCGCTCACCACCGAGGAGACGCTGACCCAGGCCAGCGCCGGCGACGACCATCTCATCGGCGTCACCGAGAAGACGGAGACCACCGTCAGCCTGGACTTCGGGAAGATCAGCCTCAACGACAGCCTGATGCTGTACCTGTTCGGCACGCCCGGACAGGAACGGTTCTGGTTCCTGTGGAACGGGCTGTTCAAGGGCGCGCTCGGCGCGGTCGTCCTGGTGGACACCCGCCGGCTCGCCTCCAGCTTCCGGGCGATCGAGGAGATGGAGCGGCAGAACGTGCCCTTCGTCGTCGCCCTGAACATCTTCCCCGACTCCCGGGAGTACCCCGTGGAGGAGATCAGGGACGCCCTCGACATCCCTCCGCACATCCCGATCGTGGCCTGCGACGCCCGCGACCGGGCCTCCAGCCGTGACGTGCTGGTCACCCTCATACGTCACCTGAAGGAACGCTCCGCCGTCGCACTGGAGTCCCGATGAACGACCAGACGTTAACCGATCCCGAGAGCCCGCGCGGCTGCCCCTTCGGCCACGGCGGGGGCGACCTCACCCGGCTGTACGGGCCGGAGGCCGCGACGGACCCGGTCGGGATCTACGAGCGCCTGCGCAAGGAGCACGGCCCGGTCGCGCCGGTCCTGCTGGAGGGGGACGTCCCCGCCTGGCTGGTGCTGGGCTACCGCGACAACCGGCGGGTGCTGGACACCCCTTGGCAGTTCAGCCGGGACGCGCGGATCTGGCGGGACTGGCGGGAGGGCCGGGTCGAGGAGACCTCCCCGCTGGTGCCGATGCTCGCCTGGCGGCCCGACTGTGTCTCCCAGGACGGCGAGCCGCACCGCCGGCTGCGCGGCGCCGTGACGGACGGCCTCCAGGCCGCCGCCGCGCGCGGCATCCGCCGCCACGCCACGCACTTCGCCAACAAGCTGATCGACGCGTTCGCCGACGCCGGGCGCGCCGACCTGGTGGCGGACTACGCCGAATACCTGCCGATGCTCGTGCTGACCCGGATCCTCGGGCTGGCCGAGGCGGAGGGGCGGCGGCTGGTGGAGTCCTGCGCGCAGGTGCTCAAGGGCGGCGAGGAAGCCGTCGCGCACAACGACCGGATCATGGAGATCCTCGGCGAACTCGCCGAGCGCAAGCGGGCCGAGCCCGGCTCCGACTTCACCACCGCGCTCCTGGAGCACCCGGCCGGCCTGGACACCGACGAGGTGATCAGCCATCTGCGTCTGGTCCTGATCGCCGCGCACACGACCACCAGCAACCTGCTGGCCCGGGTGCTGCAGCTGATCCTCACCGACGTCTCCCGGCTCTCCGGCCTGATCAGCGGCCAGCTGAACATCTCGGCGGTGGTCGAGGAGGTCATGTGGAACTCGCCGCCGCTCGCCGTCATGCCGGGGCGTTTCGCCGCCGCCGACCTGGAGCTGGGCGGCCACCACATCCAGGAGGGCGACCTGCTGGTCCTCGGCCTCGCGGCCGGCAACCAGGACCCGGAGATCCGCCCGGACGCCGGCGTCTCCGTCCAGGGCAACCAGTCCCATCTGGCGTTCAGCTCCGGCCCCCACGAATGCCCCGGCCAGAACATCGGCCAGGCCATCATCGAGACCGCCGTCGACACCCTGCTCCACCGCCTGCCCGGCGTGCGCCTGTCGGTCCCGCCGGAGGAACTGACCTCCACGGCGTCGACCTGGGAGTCCCGCCTGGACAGCCTGCCGGTGGAGTTCGCCGCATAGCCGATCGTGGCCCGGCGGTCCGCCGGGGCCGGTGGTCGACCAGTTGGCTGTTGGGCCGGCGGCCGACCGGACGGCCGCCGGTCTGGTGATTGGCCGGACGGCCGCCGGGCCGGTGACCGGCCGGACGGCCGCCGGGCCGGCGACGGCAGTACGGGCCGTCCGCCCGGTACGGCCGGCCGAGGGGTGTGCCCCGCCGGGCACACCCCGGGCGGTCAGACGGTCAGCAGGTCGTCCACCGAGCCCCGGCCGGACAGTTCCGCCGCGGCGACGGGACCCTCCTTGGCCGCCGCGTAGCGGCCGGTGGTCAGGGCCCACTCGTAGTTGCCGTTGATCCAGTGCTGGATGGCCTCGACGCCCATCCGCACCCGCGTGCGCTCGTCGGCGTCCAGGCCGAGTTCGTCGCACATCGCGGGGACGCGGGCCTCCAGCTCCAGGTACTCGGCCAGGCAGGCGCTGGTCATGCGGTACGCCTCGGCGGCTGCCGCCTCCCAGGAGCAGGCCCGCTCACGGTGCAGGACGGCTATCAGGTTGTGGCCGTCGCCGCGGCGGCGCTCGCGCTCGAAGGAGTGGATGTCGTTCATGAAGCCGATGGTGTCGGCGGCGAGGTCCCGCATCCGTTCCATCAGCGGATGGGCCATCACCTGCGGGGGCACCTCGAAGCGCCGACTTCGCTCACCGGCGTCGATGCTGTGGTGGATGCCGACGGTACGGCGCCGGAACGCGGCGTACTCCGGCAGGCACAGGCTGCCCGCGAGGCCCTGCGCGGCCAGGTCGACCTCCTCGCAGTGGGCGACCAGGAACCGCCCCCAGGAGGCGGCGAACCGCGACTGCCATGTCAGGGACATGCCATCCGAGAGGTGTTCCCACACCTCCGCCCACGCCACGGTGATCGGGCACACCACCCGCGGCCGGGTGCCCGCCGGACGCAGCGGCGTCACGATCAGCTCCCGCGCCACCTCGGCGACCCGGTCGGCCCGGTCCGGCTGCGCCGCGTCGAACTGGTCGTCGAAGAGGAAGGCCAGCGAGAACCAGTTCATCAGCATGACGAGGTCGTCCGCCGAGGCGTACGGATAGGTGCGGGCCGCTGCCTGCGCCAGGTCCCACGACTCGTACTCCTCGAACCCCGCCTGGCTGCGCACCAGCCCCGTCTCGCGCACCCAGCGCAGATGGCGCTCGCGGGCGTACTCCAGATGCGGGCTGACCGGGGTGGTGAAGGGCAGATCGAACCGGACGTCCTGAGGCATGTGCTTCCTTTCGGGAGACGGAGTACGGAGCCCCCCCACCCCACGCGAACGGGCGGCCGCGCCGCCCGTGCACTCGAACAGAGCTTCCCGGTCCGAAAGTTGAACCGAGAAGCGGTCTGAGGCTGCCCCGACCGTAAATGATCTACACCGGGCGCGTCCGTGATCTCCGTTACTGATCAAGCCCGTTGAGCTGCGTATACTCGCGCGCTCATCCCGGCCCTCCGCCCGCCCGGCCGTGGGCCGACTGAATCCCCGCCGGCGGGATAACCGCAAGGAAAAGGGGCGCGGGGCGGACCGCTCCGCCCCGGACCCTGCGGAGGAGACATGCCACTGGTGAAGGCGGGCGTCGTGGTGCTCGACTGTGCCGAGCCCGACAAACTCGCCGCGTTCTACAAGGAGTTACTGGAAGCGGAGGAGACCGAGGCCACCGCCAACCGGGTCGAGATCCGCAGCCCCGACGGCACCCGGCTGGCGTTCCGCCGCGACATGAACGCCACCCCGCCGAGCTGGCCGCGCCCGGAGAACTCCCTCCAGGCCCATCTGGAGTTCGTGGTCGAGGACCTGGACGCGGCCGAACGCCGCGTCGTCTCCCTCGGCGGCCGGCCGACCGACGCCAAGGACCCGTCCGGTTCCTTCGAGTCCCGTGGCTGCGCCGATCCCGCGGGACACTCGTTCACCCTGCGCGGCGCCACCCCCTCGGCGCCCAAGCAGGGCTGAGGCGCACCGGACGGCCACAGGACAAACGAGGGAACCCGGGCCGGCAGCCGGCCCGGGTTCCCTCGTGTGCGCGCCGCCGGCTCAGTCCCGGCCGCCCGAGCCCGCCGCCGGCCACACTCCCGTCTTGCGCTCGATGGCCTTCGCCCCGGCGCGGTCGACCGCGCTGCGCACGACCGCGAAGATGGCGCCCTGCACCGCGGCGGCGAGCAGGATCTCGCCCCAGCCGCGGTCCGGGTCCAGCGCGTCCGGCGCGTCCTCCTCGTCCCGGATCGCCATCCACACCTTGCGGAAGGCCAGACCCGCCAACGCGCCGCCCGACCAGCCCAGCAGCCAGCCCACCGGCTGGTAGGCGGCGGGCAGTTTCCGCTTCTTGCTCTTGGCCACGTACGTCTCCTCGCTCTCGTGAATCAGGGCCGGCCGGCGGCCGGCACCTCCTCGCCGGCCCGCACCGGGCCGGGCGGCACCCCGTCCCCGAACGGCCGCCCGCCCAGCTCCGCGCGGTGATGAGCCGTCAGCCAGCCGGACAGGTCGGGCCCCAGGGGCACGATCCGGGTCGGGTTGATCCCGGTGTGCACCTGGTAGTAGTGCCGCTTGATGTGGTCGAAGTCGACCGTGTCCCCGAATCCGGGCGTCTGGAACAGATCGCGGGCATAACCCCACAGCACCGGGTTCTCCGACAGCTTCCAGCGGTTGCACTTGAAGTGACCGTGGTAGACCGCGTCGAACCGCACCAGGGTGGTGAACAGCCGGATGTCCGCCTCGGTGATCGTGTCGCCGACGAGATACCGCTGCCGCGCCAGCCGCTCGGTCAGCGACTCCAGCCGCCGGAACACGGCGGAGCAGGCGGTCTCGTACTCCGCCTGCCCGGTCGCGAAACCCGCCCGGTACACACCGTTGTTGACGTCCTCGTAGATGTCTGTCATCACCTCGTCGATCTCGTCCCGCAGGCGCTCCGGATACAGGTCCGGTGCGCCTTCCCGGTGCAGGGCCGTCCATTCGGTGGCGAAGTCGAGGGTGATCCGCTCGTAGTCGTTGGTGACGAGCTTCCCGGTCGGGGTGTCGACGATCGCCGGGACGCTGACACCGCCCGGGTATCCGGTCTCCCGCCGGTCGTAGGCCTCGCTGAGGTAGCGGATGCCGAGCACCGGATCGCGGCCGTCCGGGTCCAGCGAGAACCGCCAGCTGCGGTCGTCCTGGACCGGGTCCGTGATCGCCAGCGACACCGACGCCTCGAGGCCCAGCAGCCGGCGCGCGATCACCGCCCGGCTCGCCCACGGACAGGCGCGGCTGACCACCAGCCGGTAACGGCCGGCCGCCACCGGCCAGCCGTCGCGGCCGTCCGCGGTGATCCGGTCGGTGAAATGGGCCTTCGACCGCTCGAACGACCGCCGGCCGTAGGCGCTGTTGCCGTCATCCGCGCCGCTCATCCGCCTGCGCTCCCTTCCACGCGCGGTTCACTCCCGACGCGTCCCCGAGTTCCCCCGATCCGGCCGTCCGCACGGTGTGATCCGCGCCGCCCCGGGCATCCGCCGAAAGGTGAGCGGGACATCCTCGAACGCGGACGTGAAGCGAAGGACGACAGGACACAGCGACCAGGGCTCGCTGGGGGAGGGGAGGCGGCCGGCCGTGCAGGAGACACCGGAGCCGGCGCGCGACGAGCGGGAGCCGACGCACGACGAGCGGGAGGCGGCACGCCGGCGGGGGCGGAGGCAGAAGGAGCAGAAGGAGGAGGACCGCAAGACCCGCGTCACCGTGCTGGTGGCGCTCGCGGCCAACCTGGTGATCGCGCTCGCCAAGACCGTCGGCGGTCTGATCGCGAACTCGCCGGCCCTGCTCTCCGAGGCCGCGCACTCGGTCGCCGACAGCCTGAACGAGGTCTTCCTCCTGGCCGCGCTGCGCCGCAGCCGCCGCCCCGCCGACCGGCGCCACCCCTTCGGCTACGGCAAGGAACGGTTCTTCTGGTCGCTGCTCGCCGCCGTCGGGATCTTCGTCATGGGCGGCTGCTTCTCCTTCTACCAGGGCGTCGAAGCGCTGACCCGGGACACCCAGGAGAGCTTCGGCGGCTACATCGCCGGCCTGGTCGTCCTCGGGGTGTCCCTGCTCGCCGAGGGCGGCTCCCTGCTGCGGGCGCTGCACCAGCTGCGCCGGCAGGGCGTCTCCGAGGGACTGCGCGACCCGGCGCTGCGCACGGTCGTCGCCGAGGACGGCACCGCGGTCGTCGGTGTCTGTCTCGCCCTCGCCGGGATGGCGCTGCACATGGCCACCGGCCAGGTGGTGTGGGAGGCGTCCGCCTCGCTCGCCATCGGCGCCCTGCTGGTCTACGTCGCCTACCGGCTGGGCCGCGAGGCCCGCGACCAGCTGATCGGGGAGGCCGCCGACCCGGAGGCCGGCGGCCGCATCCGCGCCCTGCTGCGGGCCCAGCCGGAGATAGACAGCGTGGAGGCGCTGTTCACCATGAAGACGGGCATCGACTCGCTGCTGGTCGCCGCGCGCGTCGACCTGGTGCCCGGACTGGACAGCGAACGGGTGGAGGAGGTCGCGGTGCGCATCAAGAGGTCGATCGCCCGTACCGTCCCCGAGGCGGAGCAGATCTTCCTCGACGTGACCGACCGGCTCGCCCAAGAGAACGTGATCGACCGGCCGGCGCACGAGGCACGGGAAAGCCCCGCCGCGACGGGGGAACGCGGCGGGGCCTGAGACGCGGATGCCCGGTCCGTGCCGCTTCATGCGTGCCGGGCACCCGGCAGTTTCCGAAACGCTGCCGGAGCGGTCCGCTCAGCCGGACGGCTCCAGGACGAACACCGGGATCTCGCGGTCGGTCTTGCGCTGGTAGTCGGCGTACGGCGGGTACGCCGCGACCGCCCGCTCCCACCACTCGGCCTTCTCGGCCCCGGTGACCTCGCGGGCCGTCATGTCCTGCGTGACCGGCCCGTCCCGCAGCTCCACGTGCGGGTCGGCCTTGAGGTTGTGGTACCAGTACGGGTGCTTGGGCGCGCCGCCCTGGGAGGCGACGACGGCGTAGCGTCCCTCGTGCTCGACACGCATCAGCGGAACCTTGCGGATCTTGCCGCTCTTGGCGCCCCGCGTGATCAACAGCACGACGGGCATCCCGGTGTCCTGGAGGGTCGTGCCGCGGGTGCCGCCGGAGCTCTCGTACAGCTCCACCTGCTCGCGTACCCACTGCGTGGGGCTGGGTTCGTACTCACCCTCGAGAGGCATGTCATCCGTCCCATCGTCGAGTTGCCCGGCCGCGCGATCGGCGGCCGGTTCGGTCTACATCGCCTGCAACACCGCCACCGCCCCGGATCATCCGGCCCATCACCCGAATGGCCGATCACCGGCCGGCCGCGGGGTCACGGCCCTTCAGGCCCCGGGGCGGCGTCGAGGAGCAGCCGTGCCGCCTCCCGCGCCTCGGCGGCCGGGGCGGTGCCCCCGGTGATGCCCGCCGTGACCATGGCGCCCTCGGCGAGCAGGAACAACGGCGCGGTGAGCGCGGCGGGCAGTCCCGCGTCCGCGACCAGCCGGGCGAGGTCCTCCCGGAACGCCTCCTTGTGCGCCCGCACCCGCTCCGCCACCCCCTGCGAGGTCGCCCCCAGCTCGCCGTGGGCGTTGATCCACGCGCAGCCGCGGAAGCCCGGCTCGGCGAACCACTCCTCCAGCCAGTCGAACACCGCGAGGATCCGCCGCCGCGGGTCCTCGTGGTCCGCCACCCGCGCGGCCAGCCGCCCGCGCCAGTGGGCGTCACGCCGCTCCAGATACGCCTCGACCAGCTGTTCCTTGGCCGGGAACAGCTGGTACAGCCGCTTGAGCGAGAGCCCCGAGGCGCTGCGGATCTCGTCCATGCCGACCGACCGCACGCCCCGCCCGTAGAAGAGGCGCTCCGCCGCGTCCAAGGCCCGCTCCCGGGCGACCGCGCTGTCCATCAACTGCCTTCCGTCTTCCTGTCCTTGACGTGAGAACGAGCGTTCTCCTACGGTAGCAGCCCGGCGGAGAACGATCGTTCTCCGCCGCTTCCGCCCCTCTGCCGCTCCCCAGGAGGAAGCATGACCGCGCGCCCGCCCCTGCCGCCCTTCACCCGCGAGACCGCGGCCCGGAAGGTGCAGGCCGCCGAGGACGCCTGGAACACCCGGGATCCGCACCGGGTGGCACTCGCCTACTCCGAGGACTCGGTGTGGCGCAACCGCGACACCTTCCTCACCGGCCGCGCCGAGATCGTCGCGTTCCTGACCGCCAAGTGGGCACGGGAGCGGGACTACGCGCTGCGCAAGGACCTGTGGGCGTACGACGGCAACCGCATCGCGGTCCGCTTCCAGTACGAGTGCCGGGACGCCGACGGCCGGTGGTGGCGGTCGTACGGCAACGAACTGTGGGAGTTCGACGAGCGCGGACTGATGACCCGGCGCGAGGCGAGCATCGACGACGTGCCCATCGAGGAGGGGCAGCGGCGCATCATCGGACCCCGCCCGGAGACCGAACGCGGACTGGCCTTCCCCCTGCGGTGAGGTGCCCGGACGGGCCTTCAGTAAGGTGCCCGGGTGATGCCACAGGCCGGGAAACCCTTCCTCTACGTCGTCGTCTGCGCGGCCGGTGTCGCCGCGGACGTCGGCACACTGATCACCGCCGCCCGTGAGCGCGGCTGGGAGGTGGGCGCCATCGCCACCCCCGTCGCGATGAACGGCTTCTTCGACAGCGCCGCCGTCGAGGCCCTCACGGGCCGCCCCGTCCGCTCCGCCTGGCGCACCCCGGGCGAGCCCCGGCCCTTCCCGCCGCCGGACGCGGTGGTGGCCGCCCCGGCCACCTTCAACACGCTCAACAAGTGGGCGGCGGGACTGGCCGACACCCTCGCCGTGGCCACCCTCTGCGAGGCCTCGGGCCTCGGCGTCCCCGTCGCCGCCCTGCCCTGCGTCGCCGACGCCTTGGCCGCCCACCCGGCCTACCGGGAGAGCCTCGCCCGGCTGCGCGCCATGGGCGTCCGCTTCGCCGAGCCGTACTCCGGCGAGGACCCGGCCGCCTTCCCCTGGGAGCAGGCCCTGGACCTCGTCACCGCCCGGCGTCGTACGCTCCCCTGAGACCCCTACCGACGGCGGGAGCAGTGACGATGCAGTATGTGAAGCTCGGTTCGACCGGCCTCGACGTGTCGCGGATCTGTCTGGGCTGCATGACGTACGGCCTTCCCGACCGCGGGGTGCACGAGTGGACCCTGGACGAGGAAGCCTCCCGGCCGCTCATCCGGCAGGCGCTGGAAGCCGGCATCACCTTCTTCGACACCGCCAACGTGTACTCCGACGGCACCAGCGAGGAGATCGTCGGCCGGGCGCTGCGCGACTTCGCCCGCCGTGACGAGATCGTGCTGGCCACCAAGGTGCACGGCCGGATGCGGCCCGGCCCCAACGGCGCCGGCCTGTCCCGCAAGGCGATCATGACGGAGATCGACCACAGCCTGCGCCGCCTCGGCACCGACTACGTCGACCTCTACCAGATCCACCGCTTCGACCCGGACACTCCCGTCGAGGAGACGATGGAGGCGCTGCACGACCTGGTGAAGGCCGGCAAGGTCCGCTATATCGGGGCCAGTTCGATGTACGCCTGGCAGTTCTCGAAGATGCAGTACACGGCCGAGAAGCACGGCTGGACCCGGTTCGTGTCCATGCAGAACCACTACAACCTCCTCTACCGCGAGGAGGAGCGCGAGATGCTGCCGCTCTGCGCGGACCAGGGCGTCGGCGTCCTGCCCTGGAGCCCGCTCGCCCGCGGCCGCCTGACCCGCGACTGGGGCACGGTCACCGAGCGCAGCGCGCGCGACGACTTCGGCAGCACCCTCTACCAGGAGGGTGACCACGCCATCGTGGACGCCGTCTCCCGGATCGCCGCCGAACGCGGCGTCCCGCGCGCCCAGGTGGCGCTCGCCTGGCTGCTGCACCAGGACACCGTGGCGGCACCGGTCATCGGCGCTTCCAGACCGCACCACATCGAGGACGCCGTGGCCGCGGTCGAACTGGAGCTGACCGACAAGGAGATCGAGGAACTGGAGCGCCCCTACACCCCGCACCCGGTCTCCGGACACTGACGCACCCTCAGGTCACGTCCCCCGCCCGCAGCACCGTCACGGTCACCGCCGACTCGTTCCCGCCCACCGGCACCTCGCCCGCGCTCCACGGCACCCGCAGCGGCTCCCGCTCGCCGGGCGGCGTGACCAGCAGTACGGCGGGGACGGCCGTACGGGCCCCGCTGATCCGGGGATCGGCGTACGACAGTCCGGCCCAGGCGCTGCCGCCCGGCGCCAGGCGGAGCCGCGCCGGAGACTCGGGCCGGCGCCGCGGGTCGGGGCCCAGCTGCCGGCCGGAGGCGTCGGCGAAGGCGGCGCCCGGGTAGCCGTGGAGCGTGCAGGTGCGCGACGACGTGTTGGTGAGGAGGATCGGGTGGTTCTCCTGCCCCGCCCCGGGGTCGTTGCGGCCGACCGAGGCGCGCAAGTCGGGGGTGCGGCAGCGACTGGCGGCGGGGGAGGAGGCGGTGGCCGGTGAGGGGCTCGCGGAAGCGGCCGGTGCTTGGGCCGCCGCGCCGGCCGCGCCCGCCGTACCGCCGTCGCCACAGGCGGTCAGCAGACCGAGCGCGCAGACGGTGACGACGAACGCCGGGGGACGGGAGGGCGAGGGGAGCAAGACCATGGAGAGCTGGTGCCCCGTCCCGGACGGGGGATGCCCGGCCCGCCCCGCCCCTCGGCCCGTTCAGCCTCGGCCCTCGGCTCGTTCCGCCCCGCCCCTCGGCCCGTTCCCCCCCCGCCCTCGGCTCGCCCGCCTCCGCTCACTCCTCCTCGACGAGCGCCATCTCCGCCCAGATCGTCTTGCCCTCCGGGGTGTGCCGGCTGCCCCAGCGCTGGGTGAGCTGGGCGACGAGGAGCAGTCCCCGGCCGCCCTCGTCCCAGGTCTTGGCGCGGCGCAGATGCGGCGCGGTGTGGCTGGTGTCGGAGACCTCGCAGATGAGCGTGTCCGCGTCGTGGATCAGCCGGAGCCGGATCGGGTGCGAGCCGTACCGGATCGCGTTGGTGACCAGCTCGCTCACCACCAGCTCGGTGGTGAAGGAGGCATCCGTGAGGCCCCAGGTGCTCAGCTGCTCGACGACCTGCTTGCGGATCGGCGAGACCAGCGCCGGATCGGAGGGGATGTCCCAGGTGGCGACCTGGGAGGCCGGCAGCCCGTGGGTGCGGGCGAGCAGCAGCGCCACGTCGTCGTCGCTGGAGCCCCCGGCCGGCAGCAGGGCGCGCAGGATCCGGTCGCAGGTCTCGTCCAGCGAGTCCGGCCCGGCCGGGCCGGCATCCGCGGCCAGCGCCTCGCGCAGCAGCCGGTGGCCGGTCTCCACGTCCCGTTCCGGGCTCTCGACCAGGCCGTTGGTGAAGAAGGACAGCAGCGTGCCCTCGTGCAGATACAGCTCCGCCGCCTCGAAGGGCAGTCCGCCCAGCCCCAGCGCCGGACCGGCGGGCACCTCCAGCTCCCGGGGCACGCCCCCCGGTGGCACCACGATCGGCGCCGGATGCCCGGCCCGGGCGATGCTGCAGCGCCGGGAGACCGGGTCGTACACGGCGTACAGACAGGTGGCGCCCAGCTCACCGGGGCTGCCGCCCTCGCCGCCGGATTCCTGCGACAGCCGCACCACCAGGTCGTCGAGGTGGGTGAGGAGCTCGTCGGGGGCGAGATCGATGTCGGCGAGGGTGCGCACGGCGGTGCGCAGCCGGCCCATGGTGGCCGAGGCCTGGATGCCGTGGCCGACGACGTCCCCGACGACCATGGCGACCCGCATCCCGGACAGCGGGATCACGTCGAACCAGTCGCCGCCCACCCCGGCCCGGGCGGCCGGCAGATAGCGCGACGACGCCTCCAGGGCCGCCGTGCTCGGCAGGGAGCGGGGGAGCAGGCTGCGCTGGAGGGCGAGGGCGGTCTCGCGTTCGCGGGAGTAGCGGCGGGCGTTGTCGACGCAGACCGCGGCGCGGGCGGTGATCTCCTCGGCCAGCAGCACGTCGTCCGCGGTGAACCTGTCCGGGCGCCGCCGCGCGCGGGTGAGGACGGCGACGCCGAGCGTGGTGCCCCGGGCCTGGATCGGCACCGCCATCACGGAGTGGATGCCGTACTGCCGCACCCGTTCGCGGCGCGTGCGCTCCTGGTCGAGCCAGTCCTCCAGGTCGCCCGCGGCCACCGACGCGACCACGGTACGGCCCGACAGCAGTGAGGCCGCCTGCGGGGAGGCGGCCGGATACAACTCGACGTCCCCCTGCCCGACCACCGCCTCCGGACTGCCCGGGGTGACCGACTGGTGGGCGACGCGGCGCAGCGCGACCGGTGCGGCGACCGCCGCCGGGGGCTCGCCGCCGTGCTCGGGCGGGTCGAGCAGGTCGACGCTGACGAAGTCGGCGAGCGCGGGCACACAGACGTCGGCCAGCTCCTGGGCCGTACGGGTGACGTCGAGTGTGGTGCCGATGCGCACACTGGCCTCGTTCACCAGATGCAGCCGCTGCCGGGCCTGGTAGTTCTCGGTGATGTCGTGCGCCGCCATGCACACGCCCCGCACCCGCCCCTCGGCGTCGGTGAGGGGCGCCATCCGGGCCAGCCAGGCGTGCGCCCGGTCCTCGCCGCCGGCCCGCAGATACGTCTGCACGTCCTGCGGCCGTCCGGTGGTGAGCACCTGGAGGAGATGCCGCTCCAGTTCCTCGTTCTGCGGCTTGCCGCCGATCTCGGAGTGTCTGAGACCCCGGATGCGCTCCTCGGGCAGGCCGACCACCCGCGCCATCGCCTCGTTTTGGGTGTGCAGCCGCAGCCGGTCGTCGTAGAGGGCGACGGCACACGGGGACTGGGTGAGTGCCGCCGCGTCCAGCGGGTTCCCGGGGACGCGGGAGCGCTCCAGCGGCGTGACCACCAGCCAGTCGCCGGGACCGCCCCCGGACGGCCGGCGGTGGTGGGCGAGCAGCCACGCCGTCACCGTGTGCCCGTCCCGGTGACACAGGGCCACCGTGCCGTGCCAGCGGGGTGCGCTCACCTCGGGGACGGGGCCGGCGAGGAGCCGGGCGGCGGGCCGGTCCACGACCTCGTCGGCCGCCCAGCCGAGCAGCCGGCGCGCGCCCTCGCTCCACTCGGTCAGCGTGCCGGCGGCGTCGATGACAGCCCGGGCCGTCGCGGCCTCGTCGAACGGGTAATCCGGGCTCATCGTCGCCACTCCATCGCGCACACTCACTGTCAACAAGCGCGTCAGTTCCGTTCCAGCCTAGTGCGTCGGGCTTGGGGAGGGACGGGGAACGCACCTGGCGCGACGGCGCCGGCGGGGCCGCCGCGGTGACCGGTCACCCGTGACGGACCGGCCCGCCGGCGCGGAACGCGCACCTCCGGACTGCCTCATACCGGCCCCGGGGGAGAGGCATGTGGATGTGTAGGGGAGACTTTGTGCGTGCCGACAGCACTGTTAGCCTGCGACGTATTTCGCGTCGCGCAGTTCCAAGATCCGTCGGCGATGCCCCTGGGAGGGGAACGAGGGTGCGCATGACCAGCAACACGAGCGAGGTCGCCGAGTCCGTACCGGGCGACCAGGAGCTGAGGATGCTTCTGGCCGGCCTGACGGCCGTCCGGGACGGTGACTTCGGCACACGCCTTCCGGAGGACGCCAGCGGGCTCATGGGCGACATCGCCACCGTGTTCAACGGCATGGTGGACCAGTTGTCCGTGTTCACCTCCGAGGTGACCCGTGTGGCCCGCGAGGTGGGCACCGAGGGAACCCTCGGCGGCCAGGCGGAGGTGCCCGGTGTCTCCGGCACCTGGGCCGACCTGACCGACTCGGTCAACGCCATGGCGGGCAACCTCACCACCCAGGTCCGCGACATCGCCCAGGTGGCGACCGCAGTGGCCAAGGGCGACCTGTCGCAGAAGATCGACGTGCCCGCGCGCGGCGAGATCCTGGAGCTGAAGGAGACCGTCAACACGATGGTCGACCAGCTGTCGGCGTTCGCCGACGAGGTGACGCGCGTCGCCCGCGAGGTGGGCAGCGAGGGGCGCCTCGGCGGCCAGGCCAAGGTGCCCGGCGTCGCCGGCGTCTGGCGGGACCTGACCGACTCGGTGAACCTGATGGCGGGCAACCTGACGTCCCAGGTGCGCAATGTCGCCCAGGTGACCACCGCGGTGGCCAAGGGCGACCTGTCGCAGAAGATCACCGTGGACGCGCGGGGCGAGATCCTGGAGCTGAAGAACACCATCAACACGATGGTGGATCAGCTGTCGGCGTTCGCCGACGAGGTGACGCGCGTGGCCCGCGAGGTGGGCACCGAGGGCCGTCTCGGCGGCCAGGCGGACGTCAAGGGCGTCAAGGGCACCTGGCGCGACCTGACCGACTCCGTGAACTTCATGGCGGGCAACCTGACGTCCCAGGTGCGCAACGTCGCCCAGGTCGCCACCGCGGTGGCCAAGGGCGACTTGTCGCAGAAGATCACCGTGGACGCGCGGGGCGAGATCCTGGAGCTGAAGAACACCATCAACACGATGGTCGACCAGCTCTCCGCGTTTGCCGACCAGGTGACGCGCGTCGCCCGCGAGGTCGGTACCGAGGGCCGTCTCGGCGGCCAGGCGCACGTACGGGGCGTGTCGGGCACCTGGAAGGACCTCACCGACAACGTCAACGTCATGGCGTCGAACCTGACCAGCCAGGTCCGGTCGATCGCGCAGGTCGCCACCGCGGTCGCCCGCGGTGACCTGTCGCGGAAGATCACCGTCGAGGCCAAGGGCGAGGTCGCCGCCCTGGCCGACGCCATCAACACCATGGTGGACACCCTCTCCGCGTTCGCGGACGAGGTGACCCGCGTGGCCCGTGAGGTCGGTACCGAGGGCCGCCTCGGCGGCCAGGCCCAGGTGCCCAACGTGGCCGGCACCTGGAAGGACCTCACCGACAACGTCAACTCCATGGCCAACAACCTCACCGGCCAGGTGCGCAACATCGCGCTGGTGACGACGGCCGTGGCCCGCGGTGACCTGTCGAAGAAGATCGACGTGGACGCGCGCGGGGAGATCCTCGAACTCAAGACGACCATCAACACGATGGTCGACCAGCTCTCCGCGTTCGCCGACGAGGTCACCCGCGTGGCCCGCGAGGTGGGTACCGAGGGCCGCCTCGGCGGCCAGGCCGAGGTGGAGGGCGTCTCCGGCACCTGGAAGCGCCTCACCGAGAACGTCAACGAGCTGGCCGGGAACCTCACCCGGCAGGTCCGCGCCATCGCCGAGGTCGCCAGCGCCGTCGCCGAGGGCGACCTGACCCGCTCCATCACCGTGGAGGCCTCCGGCGAGGTCGCCGAACTCAAGGACAACATCAACTCCATGGTGGAGTCCCTGCGCGAGACCACCCGGGCCAACCAGGAACAGGACTGGCTCAAGACCAACCTCGCGCGCATCGCCGGCCTCATGCAGGGCCACCGCGACCTGCCCGTCGTCGCCGAACTCATCATGGACGAGCTGGTCCCGCTGGTCTCCGCCCAGTACGGCGCCTTCTACCTCGCCGAGGACGGGGACCAGGGCCCCGAGCTGCGGCTCGTCGGCTCCTACGGCCGCCCCGAGGACGACGCCCGCCCCGACCGCTTCCTCTTCGGCCGCACCCTGGTCGGCCAGGCCGCCCGCAGCCGCCGCACGATCGCGGTCGACCAGCTGCCGCCCGACTACGTCACCATCTCCTCCGGCCTCGGCCGGACGGTGCCGACCACCCTGCTTCTGCTGCCGATCCTCTTCGAGGACCAGGTCCTCGGCGTGATCGAGCTGGCGTCCGTCACGCCGTTCACCGCCATCCACCAGGATCTGCTGGAGCAGCTGCGGGAGACGATCGGCGTCAACGTCAACACCATCCTCGCCAACGCCCGCACCGACGAACTGCTCGACGAGTCCCAGCGCCTGACGGCCGAACTGCAGGTCCGCTCCGCCGAACTCCAGGCGCAGCAGGAGGAGTTGCAGCGCTCGAACGCCGAACTGGAGGAGAAGGCCTCGCTGCTGGCCGCGCAGAACCGCGACATCGAGGCGAAGAACCTCCAGATCGAGCAGGCCCGGCAGGAACTGGAGGCGCGCGCCCAGCAGCTGGCGCTGGCCTCGAAGTACAAGTCGGAGTTCCTGGCGAACATGAGCCACGAGCTGCGCACCCCGCTCAACAGCCTGCTCATCCTGGCCCAGCTGCTGGCGCAGAACCCGTCCCGCAACCTCACCCAGAAGCAGGTGGAGTACGCGGGCATCATCCACTCCGCCGGTTCCGACCTGCTCCAGCTCATCAACGACATCCTCGACCTGTCGAAGGTCGAGGCGGGGAAGATGGACATCGCCCCGGAGCGGGTGTCGCTGCGCCAGCTCATCGAGTACGTCGAGGCCACCTTCCACCCGATGACGACCCAGAAGGGCCTCGACTTCAAGGTGACCACGGCGCCCGGCGCGCCGAACGACCTGGTCACAGACGACTCCCGCTTGCGCCAGGTGCTGCGCAACCTGCTGTCGAACGCGGTGAAGTTCACCGAGCAGGGCGCCGTCGAGCTGGTCATCCAGCCCGCCGGGCCGGACGAGGTGCCCGACAGCGTGGTCTCGGGCGGACCCGTCGTCGCGTTCCAGGTGAAGGACACCGGCATCGGTATCCAGGAGCAGCAGCTGGAGGCCATCTTCGGCGCCTTCCACCAGGCGGACGGCACCACCAGTCGCAAGTACGGCGGCACGGGCCTCGGCCTGTCCATCACGCGGGAGATCGCCCACCTGCTCGGCGGCGCGGTGACCGTGGACAGCACGCCCGGCCGGGGCAGCACCTTCACGCTGTTCCTGCCGGTGACCCGCCCGGACTTCGAGCAGCTGGCGGGCCGGGCCCTCGAGGGTGCCACGGAACTGCCCGCCGGGGACGGCTCCGTGGACATCCCCGTGGCACCGCGCCCCAGCCCGCGCCCGCGCGGGGGGGCGCAGCGCCGCCGCCGGCTGCTCGTCGTGGAGGAGCGGCCGCGCGGCCTGCTCAGCCTCGTCGCCGAGAGCGTGGTCGCGGACGTGGCCCGGCACAGCCCGGACGAGGCCGTGCCGCGGCCCGAGGTGGACCTGATCACCGCCGTCGGCGCCCAGGAGGCGGCCGGGGCGCTGGCCGCCGAGCCCTGCCACTGCGTCGTCCTCGACCTCGACATGCCCGACGGCGAGGCCGCCCGGTTCCTGGAGGCGCTGCGCGGCGACTCGGCGCTGAGGGACGTACCCTTCCTCGTGCACAGCAGCCACCCCACCGACGCGGCCGAGGTGCTGCGTCCGTACGCGTCCGACGGGGCGCTGGAGTTCCTCTCCAGCCTCGACGAACTGCGGGAGCGCATCGCGCTGCACCTGTCCGCCGAGGAGCCGGGGGACGTGCTGTCCCTGGTGCGGGGAGAGGAGTGGCAGGAGCTGCCGTCGCCGACCGTCGACGACTCGTTCGCCGGACGGACCGTCCTCGTCGTCGACGACGACGCGCGCAACCTCTTCGCGCTCAGCGGGATCCTGGAGCTGCACGGCTTCCGGGTGCTGCACGCGGAGGACGGCCGCAAGGGCATCGAGACACTGCTCGACAACCCCGACATCGACCTGATCCTGATGGACGTGATGATGCCGGAGATGGACGGCTACACCGCCACCGCCGAGATCCGCAGAATGCCGCGGTACGCCGACCTGCCGATCATCGCCGTCACGGCCAAGGCCATGCCGGGCGACCGGGAGAAGTCCCTGGCGTCCGGGGCGAGCGACTACGTCACCAAGCCGGTCGACACCCAGGACCTCATCACCTGCGTCCGACGCTGGCTCTCCCGGTGACCCCGCCCGACCCGCGCACCCCGCCGGACCGACACCACCATCCGCACCTCAGGGACGTCCCGCGCAGGAGCAACCCCACCGTGAGCCCCACCGACCAGCCCGAGCACCCCGACCACGCACGGCACGAGGGCGGTTCGGCGACCCCGGACGGTACGGCGCCCACACCGTCCGCGACCGGCGCCGAGCCCTCGCCGTCCTCGCCGGCCCGCCGCGCCGACGAGACCGCGGCCGCCGGCCCCGACGGCCACCGGACCGAGGACGAGACACCGGCGACGGACCTCGCCCGCGTCGAGACCGGGACGCCGGCGACGGACCTCGTCCGGGTCGAGGGCGAGGCGTCGATGACGGACCTCGTCCAGTCCGGGACCGAGGCGGCGGTGACGGATCTCGTCCAGGCCGACGCCGAGGCGGCGGCGGTGCTCGCTCACACCGGTGACGACCCGTCGGCCGTCACCCGCCCCGCCGTCGGCGATCTCGCCGGCGTGTCCGCGACCTCCCCCGTCGGGCGGCTGGCCGCCACCGTGGAGCGGTTGCGCCGGGAGGTGCGGGCGGCGCAGGCCGAGGCCGAGGGCCGGGCACTGATCGAGCTGGCCAAGGGCATCCTGGTCGAGCGGCTCGGCTGCGGCCCCGCGCAGGCGGCCAAGCAGCTCGCGGAGCTGACCGAGCAGGCCCGGATGACCCCGCTGGAGTTCGCCGTCGAGGTCATCAACCAGGCGGCCCGCGACCGGGTCGCGGAGGCCACGGACGCGTTCCTCGCCAACGCCGTGGGCGCCCGCTCCGGAAAGCTCGACCAGGCCGCCGTACGCCTGCGCGCCGCCGAGAGCGGAGCGCTCGCCGCGCCGGACGCGCAGGCCGTCGTCGACTCGCTGCTGGAGCACGCGCTGCGCCCGCTGGGCGCGGTGGCCGTGGCCCTGTGGGCGGCGGGCCCCGACGGCTCGCTCACCCTGGCGGGCAGCGCCGGCTTCGCCCCGGCCGAGGCCTCCCGGTGGCGCTACGTGCCACCGGACGTGGCGACGGTCGCGCGCCGCGCGCTCACCGAGCGCGGCGGCCAGTGGATCTCGTCCCTGGCGGATACCGGGCTGCCCACAATCGGCCGTCACTCCGTCCCGGACGGCGGCCGGGTCGCCGAGCCGGCCGGCACCGGGGGCCGTATCCACGGGGTGCTGGAGATCGCCTGGCCGGCGCCGCTGGAGCCGCAGCCGCCCCAGGTCGTCCGCCAGGTCGAGGCGCTGGCCGAGCTGTGCGCGCACACCCTGGAGACGTACCCGCCACGCCCCGAGGCGGCCCACGAGCCGCGGGTCATGCCGGACACCGCGGAGCTGATGGACCTCGCCGACGGGCTGCACGATCCGGCCCTGGTGCTGGAGCCGTATCTCGACGACTCCGGGCGGCTGGCGGACTTCCGCATCCAGCACGTCAACACCCGCTTCCTGGACCCCGCCGGCCGGCCCCGCGCGGTGGTGAGCGGCGCGCTGCTGCTGGAGGCGTACCCGATGACGGCCGGGGGCAGCGAGCTGTTCCAGCGCATCGAGCGGGTGTACGCCACGGGCGAGCCGTTCCGGGCGCGGCGGATGCACCTGACCGCGCTGGTGGACCAGGTGCCGCTGTCGGCGGTCGCCGACATCAGCATCAGCCGCCACGGCAACAGCCTGCTGCTGATCTGGCGTATCGAGGACGAGACGGCCCGGCTGGCGAGCCTGCTCCAGCACGCCCAGCGGCTCGGCCGGGTCGGCGGCTTCGAGGAGAACCTGCTGACCGGCGGGATCACCTGGAACAGCCAGATGTTCGACCTGTACGGCCGTTCCCCCGGCAGCCCGCCGGTGCCGCTGGAGGACCTGCCCGCCCACGCGCACCCGGACGACGCCGTGGCCATCGGCCGCTTCCTGCGCACCCTGATGCACCACCGGCGGCCCGCCTCCGCGGCCTTCCGGCTGCAGCGGCCCGACGGCGTCACCCGCCACATCCGGGTCGTCGCCGAGCCCGTGCTGGACACCGACGGCCGGCTGTTCGTCGTCCGCGGCGCCTGCCAGGACATCTCGGCCCAGCACTGGACGGAGGTGGCCCTCGCGGCCACCCGCGACCAGCTCGCGCACACCGAGCAGCAGGCCGCCGAGCGCAACCGGCTGGCGCTGCAGCTCCAGCACGCCATCATGCCGCCGGCGCAGGCCCCGGTGCAGACGCCCGGCATGCAGGTGGCGGTGCGGTACCGGCCCGCGGAGACCGAGAACCTGGTGGGCGGCGACTGGTACGACGCCGTGGTGCTGCCGTCGCGGCGGGTGCTGCTGTGCGTGGGCGACGTGGCGGGCCACGGCATAGAGGCCGCGACCAGCATGGTCGTGCTGCGCAACGCGCTGCGCGGGCTCGCGGTCACCGGCGCCGGACCGGGCCAGCTGCTGTCGTGGCTGAACGTCGTGGCGCACCATCTCACCGGTGCCGTCACCGCCACGGCCGTCTGCGGCCTGTACGACCCCGAGGAGCGCACCCTGCGCTGGGCCAGGGCGGGACATCTGCCGCCGGTGCTGGTCCGGGGCGAGGAGGCCGAGCCGTTGCCGCTGATCAAGGGCCTGCTGCTGGGGGCCGTACCGGAGGCGGTGTACGAGGAGGACGAGATCCGGCTGGCGCCGGGGGACACCCTGCTGATGTACACCGACGGGCTGGTGGAGCGGCACGACCGCTCCGTGGAGGAGTCGCTGTCCCATCTGCTGGCCACGGCCTCCCGGACCGCGCCGACCGCCCTGGACCAGCAGCTGGACCGGCTGCTGACGTACAGCCGCTCGGACACGGACGACGACACCTGCCTCGTGGGGATCCGCGTGGCCTGAAAACGAGTCGCCTCCGGACCGTTGACGCCGCGTCGTCCCTCCCACAACGATGGCCGCGTCCCTTTTTTGGGAGCGCTCCCATAGCGTGCGAGGCACGTGCGGGAGCCACCCGTATCTCCCGAGGAGCCCCGACGTGAGAAGACGCAGAACCGCCCTGCTGTCCCTGACGGCACTCGTAGGCGCGGCGCTCACCACGGTCCCGGCGCAGGCCGACGAGGTCGAGCAGGTCAGGAACGGCACCTTCGACACCACCACCGACCCCTGGTGGACGTCGAGCAACGTCACCGCGGGCCTGTCCGACGGCCGGCTGTGCGCGGACGTACCGGGCGGCACGACCAACCGCTGGGACGCCGCGGTCGGGCAGAACGACATCACCCTGGTGAAGGGGGAGTCCTACCGCTTCTCCTTCCACGCCGACGGCACTCCCGCCGATCACGTGGTCCGGGCGATCGTGGGTCTGTCGGTGGCCCCGTACGACACCTGGTTCGAGGTGAGCCCGCAGCTCAGCGTCTCCGGCAACACCTACTCGTACACGTTCACCTCGCCCGTCGACACCACCCAGGCCCAGGTCGGCTTCCAGGTCGGCGGCAGCGCCGAGCCCTGGCGGTTCTGCATGGACGACGTCTCGCTGCTCGGCGGGGTGGCGCCCGAGCCGTACGAGCCGGACACCGGGCCCCGGGTCCGCGTCAACCAGGTCGCCTATCTGCCCGCCGGGCCGAAGAACGCCACCCTCGTCACCGACGTGACCGAGCGCCTGCCCTGGCAGCTGAAGAACGCCGACGGCGCCGTGGTCGCCCGCGGGTGGACCGTGCCGCGCGGCACCGACGCCTCGTCCGGGCAGAACGTCCACTCCCTCGATTTCAGCGGCTACAAGACCCGCGGCCAGGGCTTCACCCTGGTCGCCGACGGGGAGACCAGCCGCCCCTTCGACATCGGCTCCCGCGTCTACGACCGGCTCGCCACCGACGCGGCGAAGTTCTACTACACCCAGCGCAGCGGCCTCGCGATCCGCGACGACCTGCGCCCCGGCTACGGCCGTCCGGCCGGCCACGTCGGCGTCGCGCCCAACCAGGGCGACACGGACGTACCGTGTCAGCCGGGTGTGTGCGACTACCGGCTCGACGTCTCCGGCGGCTGGTACGACGCGGGCGACCACGGCAAGTACGTCGTCAACGGCGGCATCTCGGTGTGGGAGCTGCTGAGCACCTACGAGCGCGCGCTGCACGCCCGCACCGGCGAGGTGGAGCGGTTCCGGGACGGCACGCTCGCCATCCCGGAGAGCGGCAACAAGGTGCCCGACCTGCTCGACGAGGTCCGCTGGGAGCTGGACTTCCTGCTGAAGATGCAGGTGCCGGACGGGCAACCGCTGGCGGGCATGGCCCACCACAAGATCCACGACGAGAACTGGACCGGGCTGCCGCTGCTGCCCAGCGACGACCCGCAGAAGCGCGAGCTGCACCCGCCGACCACCGCCGCGACCCTGAACCTGGCGGCCGCCGCCGCGCAGGCGGCCCGCCTGTACAAGCCGTACGACCCCGAGTTCGCGGCGCGGGCGCTCGCCGCCGCGCGCAAGGCCTGGGCGGCGGCCCGGGCGCACCCGGACGTGTACGCGGACGAGAACGACGGCATCGGCGGCGGCGCCTACCCCGACCGCGCCGTCGACGACGAGTTCTACTGGGCGGCCGCGGAGCTGTACCTCACCACCGGCGAGCAGCGCTTCGCGGACCATGTGCTGGCCTCCCCGGTCCACACCGCCGACATCTTCGGCCCGACCGGCTTCGACTGGGCGCGCACCGCCGCGGCGGCCCGCCTGGACCTGGCCACCGTGCCCAACCGGCTGCCCGGCCGGGACAAGGTCCGCCAGTCCGTCGTCAAGGGCGCGGACCGGTATCTGGCTACCCTGAAGGCCCACCCCTACGGCCTGCCGTACGCCCCCGCGGACAACAAGTACGACTGGGGCTCCACCCACCAGGTCCTCAACAACGCCGTCGTGCTGGCCACCGCCTACGACCTCACCGGCTCCGCCAAGTACCGGGACGGCGCCGTGCAGACCATGGACTACGTCCTCGGCCGCAACGCGCTGAACATCTCCTACGTCACCGGCTACGGCGAGGTCAGCGCGCAGAACCAGCACAGCCGCTGGTACGCGCGTCAGCTCGACCCGCGGCTGCCCAACCCGCCGGCCGGCTCGCTGTCGGGCGGTCCGAACTCGAGCATCCAGGACCCGCTGGCGCAGAGCAAACTCCAGGGCTGCGTCGGTCAGTTCTGCTACATCGACGACATCCAGTCCTGGTCGACCAACGAGATCACGATCAACTGGAACGCGGCGCTGGCCCGGGTGGCGGCGTTCGTGGCGGACCAGGGCTGAGGCGGGCCCGTACCAGGTGCCGGCATACGTGCCGGCACCTGGTGTCGGCATACGCGAGGCACAGTGTCCGAGGGGTTCGAAAGTGATCCGCTTCTCATCGAATCTGACCGCTTTCGATCCTCTCGGTACCGTCACGTCCCCTATCTGACCTGGGGATATTTACGAGTAAGTACCCGCGAGGTACCGTGGCTCCATGCCAGCCCTCAACGTGGAGTTCAGCGATCGCGAGCTGGAGGACCTGCGGCAGATCGCCAAGGAGCGCGGGACGTCGATGAAGGCCCTCGTCCGGGAGGCGGCCGCGGCCGACATCGCGCGGCACCGGGCGCTGCAGGAGGGAGCCGAGGCCTTCCGCCGGTTCTTCTCCGCCCACGCCGACGAGTTCGCGGCCGCCTTCCCCGACGACGAGCCGCCCGCCGGTGGCGAGGGACGGGTCGCCTGACGTGGCACCCGTCCTCCACATCGACGTCCCCTGGCTGCTCCAGCGCCACGAGGAAGTCCTGCCGGACCAGCCGACCATCAACGACTTCTCCGCGCTCGTCGCCGCCGTCGCCCGGCACCGCGTCGACCCGCCCCGGCTCGGCGTCGACTCCGACCCGGCCTGGCGGGCCGCCGCGCTGCTGCACACCCTCGCCGTGCTGCGCCCGCTGCCGTCGGCGAACGCCCGCTTCGCCTGCGCGACCGCCGTGGCCTACATGTTCGTCAGCGGCGTCGGCATCGACCCGCCCTACGGCGCCCTCGTCGACCTCGCCCGCGACCTGATGGACGGCAGGACCGACGTCTACGGCGCGGCGGACCGGCTGCGCTCCTGGCAGATCTGACGCCGCCCGGTCCCGTGCCCCGCCCGCTGCCCGGCCTCGTGTCCCGCCCGCTGCCCGGCGCCGGTGCGCCGCTCCCGCCCTCGGGGGAGGCCGCCGGCCGAGGGCGGGAGGAACACGGCCGGCGGCCGTGCCGCGCGGGAGTGCCGCCGTCCCGCGCGGGGCCTGGCGATGAGGCCGGCTCCAGTGCACCCCAGCGCGCCCGCGGGCGGGAGCGTGCGCTTCGCCCCCGGCGCGGGCACGGGTTTCACACGGGGTGCGGGAAAAAGCGAATGGCGGGGCGGGCGGCGCGAGTTGCGACGGAATCTGACTTTATTTCAGTGGTGCTGATGTTGCCCAAGCGCCTTGTTGTGCGTGACTCGGTTGTGCAAGGGTGATCCACTGGGATTTCTGCTCTGATCCCCGCCCATAAAGGTACGCACCAAGTCAGGCTTCCTTTCGGCGAACAGAACTCCCGGCTGTCCCATATACGTGGGAAGGAACCCCGCTCAGTGCTCACCCCCCACCCCGCTCCACCGCCGTCCCCGGACGGCGTCCCCGGCCCGTCCGACGAAGCGCTGGCCGCCCGGCTCAGCGGCGTCCCGGACGCCGAGGTCTCCCAGGCCGCCGCCTTGTTGCTGGCCCGCCACTGGCCCTCCGCGTACGCCTACGCGAGCATCTGCCTCGCCTCGTCCGCGCAGGTCGCCAGCATGGTGACCACCGCGGCCTGCCACCAGGTACTGGACCGGCTCACCCTCGGCGACAACGGTGTTGCGCTGCGCCCGCGGCTGCTCGTCGCCGTGCGGGACACCGTGCGGCTCTGGGCCGCCGAGGACCGGATATCCGGTGTGCTGCCGGAGTTGCGCAAACCGGCCGGCGGACGCGGTATGCGCGCGGCCAAGTCCATGACTCCGGAAAACCGCAAGCTGGCGGAACGCGCTTTCCAGGAGCTGCCGGGGCCGGCCCGTTGTCTGCTCTGGCACACCGAGGTCGAGGCCGAGCCGCTGGACATCCCCGCCGCGCTGCTCGGCATGGACACCGACACCGCGGCGATCACCCTGGAACAGGCGCGGGAGAAATTCCGGGAAGGCTGCGTCCGCGCCCACCGGCAGCTCGCCCCGAGCCCCGACTGCCGCTTCTACAACCGCCTCCTGGACGTGCCGATCCGGCGCGGCGGCGCGCTCCTCCCGGACGTCCAGGACCACCTGGCGCAGTGCCGGCACTGCCGGGACGCCGCGGAGCAGCTGGGCCAGGTCGAGACCGGGCTCGGCGCGCTGCTCGCCGAGGCGGTGCTCGGCTGGGGCGCCCGCCGCTACTGCGACTCACGGCCCGGCCGCACCCAGCACCGCCGCCCCCGCGGCCGGGGCGCCCGGCGCGCGGGCCGCCGTCCCCGCGTGCTGCCCAGGTTCCCCGGCGTGGGGGCCCGTTCCACCCGGGCGCTGCGCACCGGCGTCGGCATCGCCTCCGCCGGGCTGCTCGCGACCGCCCTCGTCACCAGCCTGTCGTACGACGGCGACGCCGACCCCACGGCGTCCGCCGGCGCGACCGATCGCGGCGGCACCGACCGCGGCGACGCCGCCACCCCCGGGCCGGCCACCACTCCCCAGGACGCCGCCCAGCTCCCCAGCCCGCCGCGCGAGACGCGGTTCCGCAACGCGGCCACCGGTCTGTGCCTCGACATCCAGGGCGAGCCCAGGGCGGGCGCGGAGGCCGGGCTGTCGGAGTGCTCCGCGGAGTGGACCCAGCAGTGGTCGTACGAGGACGACGGCCTGCTGCGCAGCGTCGCGGACCCCGGACTGTGCCTCGACGCGCACGCCGACGCGGGCGTCGTCATCCTCGGCACCTGCGCCGAGGCGGGCGACGCGCGTGGCGGTGATGTGCGCTACGACCTCACGCTCCGGGGGGAGTTCGTCCCCCGCTGGGACGAACGGCTCGCCCTCGCCCCCGCCACCGGCGACCCGGGCGCCGACATCGTCGTCAAGGTCCGCGACGGTTCCCCCACCCAGCGGTGGAGCGCCGATCTGTCGGCCGCGGAGGGCGACCCCCTGTCCACCGACGACAGGGCCCGCCAGGCGGGGCTGCCGGAAACGCGCTGACCGCCTCGCGCCCGCCCCCGGCCCCGGCCCGTTCCGGGACCGGGGGCCGCTCGTCCGCGTGCGCGGGGGTGGTCAGCCGGCCTCCTCCACCAGGTCGGCGGCCGTCACGGTGGCGGGGGAGGCGTGGCCCGACAGGGCGAGGGTCAGGTCGAGTTCGGCCAGCAGGCAGCGGATGACGTGCTCGACGCCCGCCTGCCCGTCGAGGCCCAGACCGTACGCGTACGGCCGTCCGACGAGCACCGCGCGGGCCCCGAGGGCGAGCGCCTTGACGATGTCGTCGCCGGTGCGCACGCCGCTGTCGAACAGCACCGCCAGCCGGTCGCCGACCGCCTCGGCGATCCGGGGGAGCGCGTCGGCCGCCGCCACCGAGCCGGCCACCTGACGGCCGCCGTGGTTGGACACCACCACCCCGTCCATCCCCGCCTGGGCGGCGCGCCGGGCGTCGTCCGGGTGCAGGACGCCCTTGAGGACGATCGGGCCGTCCCAGTTCTCCCGCAGGAACGCGAGGTCGGGCCAGGTCTTGGCCGGGTCGGCGAACATGCCCGTGAAGTGCATGACGGCCGCGTTCGGATCCTCGTGGACCGGCCTGGCGAGGCCCGCCCGGAACGCGGGGTCGGTGAAGTAGTTGGCGGTGCCGACACCGTGCAGGAAGGGCAGATACGCCTGGTCGAGGTCGCGCGGCCGCCAGGCGAGCAGCGGTGTGTCCAGCGTGACGACCAGCACGCTGAAGCCGGACGCCTTCGCGCGGCCCAGGAAGCTGCGCGTCACCTCGCGGTCCTTCGCCCAGTACAGCTGGAACCAGCGCTCGGCGTCGCCCATCGCCTCCGCGACCTGCTCCATGGGCGTGCTGGAGGCGGACGACAGGATGTACGGCACGCCCTGCGCCGCGGCGGCCCGGGCGGCGGCCGGCTCGGCGTCCGGGTGCAGGATCGACAGCACCCCGACCGGGGCCAGCGCCAGCGGGGCGGGCAGCTTGCGCCCCAGCAGCTCCACCGACAGATCCCGCTCGTGGACGTCCCGCAGCATCCGCGGCACGATCCGGCGCCGCCGCAGGGCCGCCCGGTTCGCGCGGACGGTGTCGCCGTCGCCCGCCCCGCCCGCGACATAGCCGACCGGGCCGGGCCCGAGCCGCCGCTCGGCCATCTCCTCCAGCCGCGTCAGGTCCGTGGGCAGCCGCGGCACCGCGCCGGTCATCCCGTTCAGGTAGATCTCGTACTGGAAGTCCGCCCAGTGCCTGCCCATCCCGTCCCCTCCCACCGCAGAACCCGAGCCTGCGCCGCCGCCGACCATACCGGCCGGTAGGGGAGTGCGGGATCACTCCGTGCCCAGGCGGTGTCCGGCTTCACGGGCCGGTGCGCGGGTCAGGCCAGGGATGCCCGTCCGGTGACGTGCCGCACGGCCGGCCCGCGCGGACGAAATCGCCGTACTCGTCCTGCACCACACCCTGGTTGACCCATCGCCCGCGTACGGCTCCTGTGCCCGCTTCCGCGAGAATCAAGGCGTCCTCCGGGGCCTCGGCCGCCCCCAGGAGCAGACCGAAGTCCTCCTCCTCGGCGTCCTGGTCGAACGGCGGGAAGACGTCCAGGTCCAGGAAGCTCTCGTCACCGACATCCTCGACGGCGTGGACGTAGACCTCGTAAGCCGTTCTCGCCGCCCGGATCTCGACGTACCGCACACCGGGGCGCTCGGGCGAGCCGACCGGCCCGAGGAACTGCTCGACCGACCGGCCCCGCCGCAAGGCCCCGATGAGGAAGGGCTCCGTCAAGTAACGCACTCGGGCACAGTACGGCCCGGCCGGGCCGACCGGTGGATCCGGTCCAGGCCCGGACGCGAGGACGGTTCGTCCAGCCCGGGGGCGTGGAGTGGATGATTCGACCATCTTCCGCTGAACGTCGGGCGTCCGGTGGGGGGTGGTGCCGGTCGGATTCGGAATGTTTCCGGCCGATTAACGAGGATGGTGAAACCAGCCATTCGGCCAACTAAAACGATCAAGAACCGTGCAGATTGGCGATTGGAACGTTCGAATCCCGTGACTTCGCGCCACTGATTCAATACGCAATGTTACTGAAACCGATGGGGTCGATGTGAGTTTCGGCGCCGGACTCGGCAGACTCGCGCTCGCCGGCCGGCACTCACAGCGTGCGGTACGGCACTCAACGCAATCGAGCGGAAGGAAGCACACAATGCGGAACTTCGCGTGCCGGGCAGCGACCCTCGCCCTCGCGGCCACCGCGCTCGCCGCACCCCTGAGCGGGACCGCCCAGGCGGCGCCCGCCACGCTCTACGCCCCCTCCGCCCTGGTCTTCACCGTGGGCCACGGCGAGACCGCCGCCCAGACCGTCCCGGAGCGTGCGGTCACCCTGAACTGCGCACCGAAGCCGTCCGGCACGCACCCGGATCCGGCCTCGGCCTGCGCGGAACTCCGCCGTGTGGACGGCGACTTCGCCGCCCTGGAGAGCGAGAGCGGCGTTCTGTGTACCCGGGAGTACGACCCCGTGGTCGTCACGGTCGACGGCGTCTGGCAGGGCGAACGCGTCTCCTACGAGCGCGTCTTCGCCAACGAATGCGTGAAGAACTCGTCCGTCGCGAGCGTCTTCGCGTTCTGAGACCGGGATCGCGGCCGGTTCCGTGAAGGCAGCAGGAGTTCCGCAGGTGGGGAGTGCGGATTCCTGTCACGGACCGCGGCGGTCTCGTGACAGGGGCCGGCGGGCGGAGTGGGGCCGCCCGCCGGCCTCTCGATCATTCCGGCATTCCGGCATTCCGGCGCGCCGCTCACCGCTCCCGGGTCCGGGCGCGGTGGCTGGTGTCGCACCAGGGAAACGTACGGCTGCGACGGCAGGTGCACAGGGCGACCCGGAACCGGTCGGAGGACACGGTCGTGCCGTCCTCCAGCTCCACCTCCACCGGGCCTTCGACCAGCAGGGGCCCCTCGCGCCGCATCCTGATGCGGCGGGGACCGTCAGTCGGGGAGTTCGGCACGGACGACCACCAGCTCTTCCTTCTCCTCCGAGGGCCCGAGCAGCCCCCGGTGTCTCAGCCACTCGGCCCGGGCGCTGAGCACCGGACCGAAGGCGATCCGGCTGCGCCGGGTCACGGCCGCCTTCAGGCCCGCCGCACGCAGCTGCGCCAGCGTCCGGTCCGGGTCGTTGAGCGCCGAGTGCACCATCAGCAGCACCCCTCCGGGCCGCAGCAGACGCGGTGCCTCCCGGCAGATGCGGTCCACCACGAGGCGTCCGTCGTGGCCCCCGTCCCAGTTCCGGGCCCGCCCGCGCGGGACGCCCCGCCCGTCCGGGGCCGGCACGTACGGCGGGTTGGCCAGGATCAGGTCGAACCGCTGCCCGCGCACCGGGGCGAACAGATCGCCGCGCCGGACGCGCACCGGCAGCCGGGAGCGCCGGGCGTTGACCCACACGGCGCACACCGCCCGCCAGGAGACGTCCACGGCGGTCACCTCGGCACCGCGCCGCGCCGCCTCCAGGGCGAGCGCACCACTGCCGGTGCCGACGTCGAGCACCGCCGCGTCCGGGGGCAGCGGCTCCTCGGACAGAGCCGCTGCCAGCAGGGAGGTGTCTTCCTGGGGCGGATACACGCCGGGTGGGATCAAGGGATTCACGCTCTCCCAGTACCCGGATGTTCAGGATGTATGGGATGGTGCGGAAGTGACGGCGGAGCGGAGCGAGGACCTGCCCGCCGTCCAGTCCTCCAGCAGCCGCCGCGCGAACCGGTCCTCGACCAGACCGGTGGCGTCGATCCCGAAGGCCACGTCGGGCGCCAGCTGCGGCTCCTCTTCCAGCAGGCCGCCGATGACGTCGTGGCGCACCACCTGCTCGTGCACCGCGTCCGCCTCCACGTGCTCGTCGTAGAAGTGCTCGGCCGCGGGACCCGCCCCGGTGCGCCGCATCGCCTCCGCCAGCCGCCGCGAGCCGGGCGACGAGGTGACCTCCACGGCGGCGAAGTGACCGACGAGGGCGCCCCTGAGCGCCCGGTGCAGGCCGAACAGCGACATCAGGTTCACCGTGGCCAGGGCCTCCGCGGACGCCGCGTCGAGATAGCGGCCGTAGGTGGTGTCCAGGCCCAGGTCCGTCATCAGGTCGGCGAACAGCCGGGCGTGGACCCGGTCCGCGCGCCCGCCGCCGAACTCGTCGAACTCCACCGCGGCCATCGCCGCCTTCGCCCGGCCCCACAGCCGCGGCAGCACCCAGGCGTGCGGGTCCGCCTCCTTCAGGTGGTACAGGGACCGGTGGGCCGCGTACTCCCGCAGCATCCACAGCTCGCCCTTGTCCCGCAGATAGTGCGTGACGCCGGTGCCGTCGACCGGTTCGACCAGCAGATCGGCGAGCGCGTCCTCGACGCCGTCGTGCACCGGGGTGTCCGCCCGCAGCGCCGCGAGGAACCGCCGCTCCAGCGCCGCCCGGGCGCGCAGCAGCTCAGGGTCCCACTCGCGCTCCGGGTCCACGCCGGCGAAGCCGCGGTAGTGCAGCTCGTAACAGAGGTAGAGGGCGAGCTGGAGGTCGTCGCCGTACGGGTCCGCCGCCGCGGCCTCCTCGGCGCCCGGCGGAGGGCCGGCCGCGCGCAGGCAGTCCTCGACGGCGGCCGAGAGCGGGCCGCGGGGCGGGGGCAGGGGCTGTCCTTCGTGTTCCATGCGCAACGGGTACCCCGGAAACCCCGGAACGGGCCGCCGGCACCGCACACCACGCGTCCGGAGCAGGCGAACGGCCCTTCGCCCGGCCCCTCACTCGCCCTCGGACTGCTCCTGTGCCCGGGTGTTCGGCGTGATCGCCTCCCCGGCCTCGCCGTCCTGGCGCCGCTGCTCCTCGGTGTCGCGCACGCGGCGCTCCTCGTCCAGTATTTCCCGCAGGACCTCCTCGAAGGCGGTCTCCGGCTGCTCTTCGTCGCGGTGCTTGTCGTTGGCCGACACGGTGACCGCTCCTTCCGGTCGCAGGGTCAGGATGTGGTGCTCGCGATGCGCAGCGGCACCGGGTCCGCGGCCGCGCCGCCCTCGTCGAGCCGGCTGACCTCCGCCCACCAGGACGGGCCGTCCTCGATGTGGCGCAGCAGCACGCCCTCGCGGATCGCCCACGGGCAGACCGTGAGCGTCCTGAGGCCGGTCAGCTTCATCGCGGTGTGCGCGACCAGCGCGCCGGCCAGGCTCTGCGCGGCGCGCGGCGCGGAGATACCGGGCAGCAGGGCCCGCTCGGCGGCGGACAGCGCGGCCAGCCGGTCCACCGCCGCCCGCAGGTCCGCGCGGCGCAACTGCCGCTCCGCGAACGGCCCCTGGCGGCCCGGTGCCGCGCCGCACAGCCGTCCGAGCTGCTGGAAGGTGCGCGAGGTGGCCACCGCGGTCCGCGGCCCCTCCCAGCGGATCCGCGCACTGGCGTCCCGCAGCTGATGGCGGACCTTGCGGCGCAGCGCCCGCACCTGCTCCGGGGTCGGCGGGTCCTGGTCCGTGAAGAACTCGTGGGTCAGCCGGCCGGCGCCGAGCGGCAGCGACGCCACGAAGTCGGGCAGCCGGCCACGGCCGAAGGCCACCTCCAGCGATCCGCCGCCGATGTCCAGCAGCGCGAGCGGGCCCGACCGCCAGCCCATCCAGCGCCGGGCGGCGAGGAACGTCAGCTCCGCCTCGACCTCGCCGGGCAGGGTGCACAGCTCCACGCCCGTGCGCGAGCGCACGGCACGCAGCACCTCGCGGCGGTTCGGGGCGGCCCGCACCACGGCGGTGGCGAAGGCGAGCGGCCCGGCCGCGCCCCACTTGCTCGCGGTGAGGTCGGCCTCGGCGACGGCCTCGGCGAGGCGGTCGACGGCGGTCTGCGGGATCGGCTCGCCGGGCCGCACCTCGTCGGCGAGACGCAGCCGCCACTTCGCGGTGTGCACGGGCAGCGGCACCCCGCCCTCCGCGTCCGCCACCACGAGCCGCACCGTCTTGGAGCCCACGTCCACCACGCTGATCCGCATGTCAGGCGGGTACCCGAAAAGCCGTACGCCCAGTCTTCGGGCGGATGATCACCGCAGGGCGCCAAGAAGCACACGGCCGACCGCGAGGCGGCGGCGCGCCGCCCGAGAGCCGCCCGCACCCCACGAGGACCGGCAGCGTTCAGGCCAGGCCCGGCACACGACCTCGATCCGCGGCCCGCCGGGGCACCGCCCGGGTCCACGGTCCGCCGGGGCACCGCCCCGGTCAACGGCCCGCCGAGGCACCGCTCCGGTCCACCGGGCACCGACGCCCCGCCCCGGCCACGGCGCACCGCCGCGCCGCCCGGTTCACGCCAGCTGCCGCCGCACCAGCTCGTGCAGGCGGCCGCCGGTGTCCGCGAGGAGCTCGGAGGGCGGGCCCTGCTGGGCGATCCGGCCGTTGTCCATCACGATGACCCGGTCGGCGTCCAGCACCGTCGACAGCCGGTGGGCGATCACGACGCGGGTCGCGTCGAGGGCCTTGGTGCTCTCGATGACCCGCCGCTGCGTCTCGTTGTCCAGCGCGCTGGTCGCCTCGTCGAAGAAGAGGATGCGCGGGCGGCGGATCAGCGCCTGCGCGATCATCAGCCGCTGCCGCTGGCCGCCCGAGATCGCCCCGTTGCCGGCGACGATGGTGTGCAGACCCATCGGCATGCGCTTGATGTCCTCGGCGAGCCCCGCCATCTCGGCGGCCGCCATCGCCTCCTCCGGCGTGTACGGCTCGGTGCCGCAGATGACGTCCAGGATCGACCCGGTGAACGGCTGCGCGTGCTGCAGCACCACCCCGCACTGCCGCCGTACCGCCGACTGGTCGAGCGCGGCCAGGTCCTGGCCGTCGTAGAGGACACTGCCCGAGGACGGGCGGTCGAAGCCGATCAGCAGCCGCAGCAGCGTGGACTTGCCGCAGCCGCTCGGGCCGACGATCGCTACGAACTCGCCGGGCCGGACGGCGAAGGAGACGTCGTCGAGGACGAGCGGACCGTCGTCGGAGTAGCGGAAGGACAGCCGCCGTGCCTCGATCGCGCCGGACAGCCGCCCCGGCCGGGTGCTGGCCGTGCGCACCTCGGGCAGCTCCCGCAGCACCGGCTTGATCTGCTCGTACAGCGGCAGCGCCGCCACCAGCGACACGAACGCGCCGGTCAGCTGGGTGACCGAGGTCAGCAGCATGGTCACCGACGTGTGGAACGCCAGGAACTCGGCCGCCGACATCGAACCCCGCGCCGGCCCCGCCAGCAGCATGAACATCAGCAGCGAGCACAGCGGCAGGTACACCGCCCCGAGCACCGTGGAGAGGTTCTTGATCCGGCCGAGCCGCTGCTGAAGCTCCCGGCCGCGCGCGAACTCCTCCGCCCACGCCGCGTACGCGTAGTTCTCCGCCGCCGCCACCCGCAGTTTCGGCAGGCCCCGCAGCGTCTGGAACGCCTGGTTGTTCAGCTTGTTGGTGAGCACCGTCAGCCGCCGCTGCCAGCGCACCTGCCACAGCCCCAGCCCGAGGAACACGGCCGAGACGACGACCAGCATGGCCACCGCCGCCAGCGCCATCGGCACGCTGTACCACAGCAGCAGCCCCAGGTTCACCGCCCCGACCGTCACGGACTGGGCGACCGTCGGGCCGACCCCCGCGAGCAGCCGGCGGATCGCGCTGATGCCCATCGCCGCACTGGCCAGCTCACCGGTGGACCGCCCGGTGAAGAACTTCGTCGGCAGCCGCAGCAGCCTGTCCCACACGGCCGGCTGCAGCGTCGCCTCGATCCGGCCCTCCAGCCGCAGGAGCGTCAGGTTCTGCAGCAGCATGAACGCCGCCGCCACCACACTGCAGGCGATCACCGCCGCGCACACCTGTGCGATCAGCCCGCCCTGTGCCTTCGGCACGTACTCGCCGAGCACCTTGCCGGTCGCGATCGGCACCAGCGCGCCGATCGCCACCGTCACCAGCCCGCTCAGCAGCAGCGCGGTCACATCGCCGCGCGTGCCGCGCAGACAGAACCGCAGCAGCCCGAGCGGACCCAGCGGGCGGTCCGGCAGCGGCCGGTAGAACATCACCGCGCGCGGCTCGAACTCGCCCGCGTTGGCCTTCTCGACCGGCGTCTCCCGCCCGGTCGCCGGATGGACGGCCACATAGCCGCCGCGCCGCCACAGCAGCGCGACGGGCGCCCCGGACAGCGCCCGCTGCCCGACCAGCGGTCCGGCGTTCTCCCGCCACCAGGCGCCGTCCAGCCGCACCGCGCGGGTGCGCACCCGGGAGGCGAGCGCGATCCGCTCCACCGGGTCGAGGCGGTCGCTCTCCGTGCCGCCGTGGCCCGGATCGGCCAGCGCGATCCCCGCCGCGCGGGCCACCAGCCGGCACGCCGCGTAGGTGGCGTCCGCGTCGGCGGCCGTCGTCCGTCGCTCCGAGGAGCGGCCGATGGCCGCCAGCAGCGTCCGGTCGGCCCGCGCACGCACCTGCTCGCCGGCCTTGATCCCGGCCGCGGCGCGCGTCTCGTGGCTGCGCTCCAGCTGCTCGATCCACCGGTCCAGCGTGGTCAGCAGGCGGTACTGCTGGTCCACCAGGCTCTGCCACAGCGCCGGGTCCATCAGCAGATCGGCGGCGGCCTCCGCGCCGTACAGCGAGCCGTACTGGACGCTGCCCGGCGGCACCTGCATCCAGAACACGTCCTCGTCGGTGACCGCCCCGGCCCCCTCGACGGCTCCCTCCGACGCCATCGGTGCCTGGAAGAGCACCGACAGGCCGCGGCCCACGCCCAGCGCGAGGGCGTACTCGAGCGGGCTCGTCGTCGGCGGCACGTACTGCGGAGTGCCGTACTCGTCGTACGACCAGGTCTGCGTGGCCGCCGGCTGGTACAGCTCGCGCAGGCCGATGCGGTGCACCACACAGCCCCGCACCGGACGCGCCACCAGCGTGTGCTGCGGGCCCGCGACCGGGCCGAGCAGCAGCGTGCCCGCCTCCAGCCGGCCCAGGTGGTGCCAGTGCCCCTGCCGCGCCGCGTCCACCGCGAACAGGTCGAGCGCGCCCGCCGCGACCAGCCACAGCACCTGCGGGCCCTCCAGATCGAGCCGGGTCAGCGCCGACCCGTCGATCGGCGTGCCCAGCGAGGACAGGGCGCCCAGGACCAGGTCGCCCTCGTCGAGGGTCGTCATCTCACCGCTCCCTGACCAGTGCCGCGTACGCGCCGCCGCGCGCCACCAGCTCCGCGTGCCGCCCGCGCTCGACGACCGTGCCGTGCTGGAGGACCACGATCTCGTCGCTGTCCCGCACGGTGGACAGCCGGTGCGCGATCACCACACAGGCACAGCCGCGCCGCCGCAGGTTGTCCATCACGACCAGTTCCGTCTCCGCGTCGAGCGCGCTGGTCACCTCGTCCAGCACCAGGACGCTCGGCCGGCGCACCAGCGCCCGCGCGATCTCCAGCCGCTGGCGCTGCCCGCCGGAGAAGTTCCGCCCGTCCTGCTCGACCCGGCTGTGGATGCCGCCCGGACGGCGCATCACCACGTCGTACAGGGCCGCGTCCCGCAGCGCCTCGATCACCGCGTCGTCCGGGATCGACGGGTCCCACAGCGCCACGTTGTCGCGGATCGTGCCCTCGAAGAGGAACACGTCCTGGTCGACGAAGGAGACGGAGGCCGCGAGCGCGCCGCGCGGAATGTCCTCCAGACGCCGCCCGTCGATGCGGATGACGCCCTCCCACGGCGTGTACAGACCCGCGATCAGCCGCGACACGGTCGACTTGCCGCTGCCGGACCCGCCGACCAGCGCCACCTGCTGCCCCGGCCCGACGGTCAGGTCGAAACCGGTCAGCAGCGGCTTGTCCAGCGGGCTGTAGCCGAAGGTGACGTTCTCCAGCTCGACGTGCCCGTGCAGCCGCCGCGTGGACTCCCCGCCCGTACGGCTGTACAGCGGGTCCGCGCGGAAGTTCTCCACGTCCTTCAGCCGCGCCACGTCCGCCGCGAAGTCCTGGATCCGGCCCGCGACCCCGTTGAGCCGGGTCAGCGGCGCCGTGAACCGGGTGACCAGCGCCTGGAAGGCGACCAGCAGACCCACCGAGATATGGCCCTCGACGGCCCGCATCCCGCCGATCCACAGGATCAGCGCGCTGTTCAGCGTGGCCAGCGTCGGCGCCACCACACCCAGCCAGGCGCTCGGCACCCCGAGCCGCTGCTGCTCCTCCAGGGTGGTCGCGTGCTGCCCCGCCCACTTGCGGAAGTAGCCGTCCTCGCCGCCGGTCGCCTTCATCGTCTCGATGAGCTGCAGACCGGAGTACGCCGTCGTGGTCAGCCGCGCGTTGTCCGCGCGCAGCTTCGCCGTACGGGTCGCGCGCAGCCGGATCACCACGCGCATGGCGACGAGGTTCAGCAGCGCCACGCCGATGCCGACGAACGTCAGCTGCGGGTCGTACGTGTAGAGCAGCACCGCGTACAGCACGACGACCACCGCGTCCACGCCCGCCGCCGCGAGGTCGCGGGCCAGGGTCTCGGCGACCGCGTCGTTGGACTGGAGGCGCTGCACCAGATCGGCCGGGCTGCGCTGGGAGAAGAAGGTGACCGGCAGCCGCAGCAGATGGCGCAGGAAGCGGGCGCTGGACAGGGTGGAGGAGATGATCCGGCCGTGGTGCAGGTTCGCCTGCTGCAGCCAGGTCAGCACCAGCGTGAGCAGCACGCACGCGCCCATGGACGTGAACAGCACGTCCAGCAGCGAGGTCTGCCCGCCGATGAGGAACATGTCGATGTACGTCCGGCTGAGCGCCGGCACCGCCGCGCCGACCAGCACCAGCAGCAGGCTCGCCAGGACGGCGGCGGGCAACGTGCCCGCGGTGCCGCGCAGCCGGGCGGGCAGCGCGCCGAGCACGCCCGGCCGGCGCCCGCCCTTGGTGAAGTCCGCGCCGGGCTCCATCACCAGCACCACACCGGTGAAGCTGCCGTCGAAGTCCTCCATCGGCACGAACCGCCGGCCCTTGCCGGGGTCGTTGACCCACACGCCGCGGCGGCCGAAGCGGCGGCCCATGCCGTCGTAGACGACGTAGTGGTTGAACTCCCAGAACAGGATGGCCGGCGCCTGCACCTCGGCGAGCGCGGCCAGGTCCATCTGCATGCCCTTGGCCGTCAGGCCGTAACCGCGGGCCGCCTTCAGCAGGTTGCTGGCGCGCGAGCCGTCGCGGGAGACACCGCAGGCGATGCGCAGCTCCTCCAGCGGGACGTGCCGGCCGTAGTGACCGAGCACCATCGCCAGGGAGGCGGCGCCGCACTCGACGGCCTCCATCTGGAGCACGGTGGGGGTGCGCACGGTACGGCGGCGCACCTTGGGGACCGTGCGCCGCGGCGGGGCGGCCCGGCGGCGGCCCCGGGTTTCCCCGGCGGTGGTGGTCACGGCAGCAGCCAATCGACGGGACGCTGATCGGCCAGCCGGATCGAGCCGGTGGCCAGGGTCATGGAGGTGAGGCGGTGCGGCGGGCCGTCCGTGGTCGACCAGGCGTAACCGCTCTTCGTGGACGCCGACTTGTCGAGGCGGACGAGCACGGCGACGGGACGGCCGTCCTCGGTGAACTGCTCGCCGAGCCGGCCGTCACCGAGGAACGCGCCGATGCGCTGGGCGGTCTGCGGCGAACGGTCCACGGACTGCACATGGCCGCGCAGCACGCCGTACTCCTGGGTGGGCACCGTCTGCACGGTGAGGTCCACGGGCGCGTCGGCGGGGATCGCGGAGGCGTTCTCGGCGGGGACGTACACCGTCGCGTACAGCGGGGCGTCCTTCGCCGTCACCTTCTCCACGGCGGCGACGTCCGCGCCGGTGGAGACGATCTGCCCGATCGTCGCGGCGAGCGCGGTCAGCCGGCCCGCGGCCAGGGAGCGGACCACGGTCTCGCCCTCGGCCGTACGGACCTTCAGGACGGGGGAGTGGGCGGGCAGCCGCTCGCCCTCCTCGGCCAGGATCTCGGTGACCTGGCCGGCGACGGGGCTCTGCAGGACGTAACTGCCCTGGCCGTGGGTGAGGATGGCGGGCGCGCTCACCGTGGAGGACACGCTGCCCGTCACCGCCCACACCGACGCGGCGGCCATCGCGACGACCGTCACGGACAGCACGAGCCAGCCCTGCGGGCGGGCGAGGCGCACGGGGAGGTCCAGCTCCTCGGACGACTGGAGCCTGGCGAGGGCCTGTTGGCGGAACTGCACGGGGACTCTTCCCTCACCGGGTGAACTGCGGGGACGTGCGTGGTGGCATCCGAAGAGTCCCGGGGGGGGGCGGGGGCGGCCGGGGGGGGGGGGCACCCAGGGGCGGGCGGCGGGA
>NZ_JBFATR010000020.1:85099-118830 GCF_040678395.1 Streptomyces sp. NPDC052687
AGCCGGCAAACCCGCTACCTTTTTCCTTGTGGCGGTGTAACTCTGCGCTCCCGGCGCACTCCCCGGCCCCGGGCGGGGGGCGCGCGGGGGGGGGCGGGGGGGGCGCCCGCCCCGGGGGACTCTTCGTCCACCCTGAGGCGCGATCAGAGACCGGCGACCAGGGCGGTGACCGGGGCGGTGTTCAGGCCGGTGACACCCTCGACGGTGCCGACGGCCGTGTCGACCAGGCCGGAGACCGGGGCGACGCCGTCCACCAGGCCGGTGACGGTGCCCAGCGAGTTCACGTGCAGGCCGCCGGAGACGTTGTCGAGCTCGGCGTCGGAGATCTCGGCGGTCTCAACCTGGGGGGTGGAGTTCATGATGGAACTTCCCTTCATATGGATATTTCTCAAGGGGGGAGCGGCCCCCTCTGGGGACAGACGGACGGCCGCGAACCGCGGGCCCGGCGCGGTGCGCCCCGTGCGGGACGCCCCTCGCGGCCCCCGCGGTGCGATGGATCAAAACACGCGGCGACCTTCGTCCTCCACTCAACCAGCCTCCCCACCAGGGCATTTGAGCCCTCGGCGTGCCCAACCGTGCAGGTGCGCGCACGGCTTGTCGGCGACTTCTTCACATGCCGCACGGCATCGGCGCACACCACCGCTTGCCGCCCGTTCGGCGAATCCGGCACACCCGCCCCAATGGCGCGTCCGGCGCCGCCGGCCGGGGCGGACCGTCCGTGTCCGGTGAGCCGGTTGGGCAGTCGCTGTGCAGATTCCCTGAAGCTCTCGTTCCGCTACGCGACCGGGACAGACCGTGTCCGGTCGATCGCGGACCGTGTCAGCCAAGAAGGGCGTAGACCGTGCTCGCGTGGGCCGCGAGGTCCCCGCTCGGCTCCGCCGTCATGGTGACGTCCGCGAACGCCATCCGGCGGCCCAGCTTGGTGAGCACCGCCGTGACCAGGACGTCCGAGCCGGTCACCGCGCGCTGGAAGGACGTCGACTGCTGAACAGTCGTCATCGGCACGAAGGCGCCGCGCGCCGCCGAGACGGCGATCACCGTCGCGGTGTCCGCCGCGGCCATCAGCGCCTGCCCCGACAGCGCGCCGCCCTCCCGGGCCAGCCGGTCCGACCAGGGCAGCCGCAGGGTCGCCCGGTCGTCGCCCAACGACTCCACGGCGAGGCCGAGTTCCCGCACCCAGGGGGCGAAGTTCGCGGACAGGATCTTCTCGGCCTCGGCCGGGGTCATCGTCATGGAGGGACTTTTCCCCGGCGGGCCGTTCGGTATCGCACCTCTGCGTGGCGCGTATCACCCGTCCGGGTGGCCGGTTTCTCGCCAACGTGGTCCGGTTTCGCACACGTGGTTGAACACCCCGCGCGTGCGCTGCGTACCAGTGGCCATCCAGGCGCCCCTAACCGCCGCCGCAGGGCGGCCCGCACCCGGTCCCCCCAGGAGGTCGAGAAGTCTTGAGTCACAAGCGCATTCCGAAGCGCAAAGCCGTGCTGGCCGCGGGCGGCGTGGCGGCGCTCGGAGCGGCGGCGCTCCTGCTGCCCCACGCCAACGCGTCCCAGGACGGCGCGGCGGAGCCCCAGGCCGCACCCCGTGCCCTGAAGGCCGCGGACGCCTCGGACCTCGCCGGCCGGCTCGCCGGACTGCTGGGCGACGCCTTCGCCGGGTCCTACTACGACGCCGGCCGGCAGCAGCTCGTCGTCAACGTGGTCGGCGACAACAACCAGCTCGTCGTCCAGGCCAAGAAGGCGGGCGCGGCGGTCCGCCAGGTCGACAACAGCACCGCCGAGCTCAAGGCCGCCGCGCGGACCTTGAAGAGCGAGGCGACCATCCCCGGCACCGCCTGGGCCGTCGACCCGCGGACCAACAAGGTCGTCGTCACCGCCGACTCCACCGTCACCGGCGCCGAATGGGACACGCTGGAGTCCGCCGTGCGGAGCCTCGGCCAGGAGAAGGCGACCCTGCGCAAGTCCTCCGGCACATTCAGGACGTTCGCCTCGGGGGGTGACGCCATCTTCGGCGGTGGCGCCCGCTGTTCCCTCGGTTTCAACGTGACCGCGGGCGACGGCACCCCGGCGTTCCTGACCGCCGGCCACTGCGGCGTCGCGGCGGCCGAGTGGTCCGACGCCCAGGGCGGCGCGCCGATCGGCACCGTCGACCAAGCCGTCTTCCCCGGTCAGGGCGACTTCGCACTGGTGAAGTACGACGACCCCGCCACCCAGGCGCCCAGCGAGGTGAACGCCGAGGGGCAGGCCGTGCCGATCCTCCAGGCGGCGGAGGCCACCGTCGGCCAGGAGGTGTTCCGCATGGGCAGCACCACGGGACTCGCCGACGGCACGGTCACCGGACTCGACGCCACCGTCAACTACCCGGAGGGCACCGTCACCGGGCTCATCCAGACGAACGTCTGCGCCGAACCCGGCGACAGCGGCGGCTCGATGTTCACCCAGGACGGCCTCGCCCTCGGCCTCACCTCCGGCGGCAGCGGTGACTGCACGGCCGGCGGGGAGACGTTCTTCCAGCCCGTCACCACCGCGCTGGAGGCGGTGGGCGCGACGCTCGGCGAGGGCGGCGCGGCCGGCGCCGGCGGCGCGGACGAGGGAGCCGGCGGCGCGGACGAGGGCGTCGGCGGGGACCAGGATGCCGGCGGCGAAGAAGGCGTCGGCGGCGACCAGGGCGTCGGCGGTGACGAAGGCGTCGGCGGTGACGCACAGGACGTCGGCGGTGACGCACAGGACGTCGGCAACGGCGGGCAGGACGCCGGAAACGAGCAGCAAGGCGCCGGGAGCGGTCAGGAAGGGGCCGCTCCCGGTCAGGAAGGCGCCGCCCCCGGTCAGCAGGCGGGCGGCGATCACCAGGGCACCGGCGACGGACAGGACACCGGAGCCGGTGAGCAGCCCGGCGGCGAGGACGACGGCGCCGGCGAGTCCGGGCCGACCCAGCCTCACTGACCTCCGCCGATGGGTCGGTGAGACCGGCCGGGCCCCTCGGCGGAGGGGCCCGGCCGCTTTCCCGCCTCACGTCCGCGACCGCAGCAGCAGCAACGCGACATCGTCCGCCCGCTCCTCCGCCCCCTGCCCGATCAGCACGTCGGCCAGCTCGTCCAGCGGCAGCTCCCCGGCCTCGCTCAGCCGCTGCCCGAGGACGGCGAGCGCCTCCTCGATGTCGACGCCGGGGGACTCGATCAGCCCGTCGGTGTAGAGCAGGAGCACCGAGCCGGGCGCCAGCTCCACCTCCGTCGTCGGATACCCGGCCGACGCGTCGATGCCCAGCAGCGGACCGCCCGCCAGATCGAGCACCCGCACCCGCCCGTCCGGCCGGCGCAGCAGCGGCGGCGGATGCCCGGCCCGCGCCATCACGGCCCGCCCGCCCGCCGGGTCGAGCCGCAGATACAGACAGCTCGCGAACAGATCGACGCCGAGGTCGATCAGCAGCCGGTTGGTGCTGCGCATCACCTCCTGCGGCGACTGGCCGACGGTGGTGTACGCCCGTACGGCCGTCCGGATCTGCCCCATCAGGCCCGCCGCGGTCACGTTGTGCCCCTGCACGTCCCCGATCACGGCCGCCGCGCCGCCCGGCACGGGCACCACGTCGTAGAAGTCGCCGCCGATGTCCATGCCCCGGGTGCTCGGCAGATAGCGGGCCGCCGCCTCGATGCCGGGCAGCGGCGGCAGCGAGGGCGGCAGCAGCGCCGCCTGGAGGCCGTGCGCCAGCTGGTGTTTCACGTCGTACAGCAGCGCCCGTTCCAGGGCCAGCGCGACCAGCCCGGCCACACTGCTCAGCACCGCCCGCTCGTCGGTGGAGAAGGGATGCGGCTCGGCGTAGGCGAGCACGCACGTGCCGACCGGGCGTCCCGAGGCGATCAGCGGCAGATACGCCCAGGCGGCGAACCCGTCCGGGGTCGCGGACCGCGCCGGATACAGCCGCTCCAGCTCCTCCCGTGACTCGAAGAACGCGGGCACCCCGGTGCTCAGGGCGTGCGCGCCCGGAGTCTGCGCGCCGAGCGGCGTGCCGTCGAACCGCTCCACCACGCGCGGGTCCCGGTAGCCGCGATGGCCCAGCACCCGCAGCCGGCCCGCCCGGGTGCCGAGCACCACCAGGGCCTGGCTGCCGACCGCGGGGGCGAGTTCGTCGGCGACCAGCTGCACCACGTCCTGCACGCCCACCGCCTCGGTCAGCGCGCTGGCGAGCGTCAGCACCTGCGAGATGGTGACCAGCCGGCTCGGGCCGTCGGCGGCACGCGGCCCGGCCCGGCCGGTCCCCGTCATCGCCCCGGTCCGGGTGATGCGCACGCTCAGTCCCGACGTGCTCGGGTACAGCCGGAACGACAGCCAGTCACCCGGCGGGCGCAGCGCCACGAACGACGTGGGGTGCTGGCTGAACAGCGCGGCCCGGTACCGGTCCTCGTACACCGGGTCGTTCAGCCACGGCACCGTCGCCCACAGCTGATGGCCCACCAGCCGGCGCACCGGCTGGCCGATCAGCTCGGCCGCCGCCGGGTTGGCGTAGGCCACCCGGCCGTGCAGATCGAGCGAGCACAGCCCGTACGGCAGCCGGGACACCAGCCGGACCGCCTCGATCGCACCGATCGTGCCGGTCACGCCGCCCACCGTGGGCGCCGCGAGCAGATCCGGCTCCGGCAGCACCGGACGGCCGTCCCGCGCGGCCCGCTCCAGCCGAAGCGCCAGCCGCTCGCAAGCGGACGTCAGATGCTCCCGCTCCCAGTCGGACAGCACCGGCGTGCGCACACCGGGCCAGGTGACGAAGACCCCGCCGTACACCGTGTCACCGGCCGCCACCGGCAGCGCGGCCAGCGCGAAGGGGTACGGCAGCACCACGGCCACCCGCGGATAGCGGCGGGCCATCTCCTCCTCGTCGCCGATCCAGACCAGCCGGCGTTCGCGCACCGCCTCCGACAACGGCAGCGGGGCGCTCGTCGACACCCGTTCCCAGGGCGCGGCGAAGGCGCGGGGCAGCCCAGCCATCACGGCCATCTCCAGCACCTGCTCGTCGGGGGAGAGCAGGTACACCGCACCGGAGTGGGCGTGAACCCCGTCGATCATCGCGGCAAGCGCCAGGGACAGCAGCGGACCGCCGACCGGATGCCGGCCGGCCGCCGGTGCCTGCGCGGGCTGCCCGTCGGACACGCCGACCACCTCCTCGCGGCGCCGCGAGCGCGTCTCCAGGCAACAAATCTCTCGCGTCCCGGCCGCCCCCGCACGGCGAGCGGCCCCCACGCCGCACGCTGAGCACGCCCGTTCACCGCGCCATCCCCAGCCGGAACTCTCTCTCGCACCCCCTCTGCCGCACCTCACGCCTCCTGGAGGGAAGCGTGCCCCGGTGCACGGGCGCGGGGTGCGCGCCCTCGCGCGTCCCGTTGGCCGGTTCTGCGCGGCCGGACGGGCGCGGGGCCGCCAAGAATGGGCAGGCGCTCATCACCTCGAACCGGCGACGGCAGTCTGAGAGGGGCAGTGTTGATCCGGGTGCTGCTGGTGCACGACGCGTGTTTGGTGCGATCGGTCCTGGCGGACTGGCTGCGCCGGGAACCCGACCTGGGGGTCTACGACTCCCCTTGGCGGGCCGCCCCGGGGCGGGTCCGTTCCTTACGGCCGGACGTCTGCGCCGCGGACCTCGAGTACACGGGCCGCTACGGCATCCCGCCGCTGAACGAGCTGTCGGGGCGCGGCGGCGACAGACCCCCGCGCCTGCTGGTGCTGGCCGGCGCGGACCGGCCGGGGCTGCTCAGACGCGCCGCCGAGGCGGGCGCGCTCGGCTATGTCGACAAGGCGGGCCCGCCCGACCGCCTGGTGCACGGAATCCGCCAGGTCGCCGCGGGGGAACGGTTCGTCGACGACTCTCTCGGCTTCGGCTTCCTCAAGGCGGCCCAGATGCCGCTGACCGGCCGCGAGCTGAGCGTGCTCAGCCTCGCCGCCCAGGGCGCGTCCATCGACGAGATAGCCGGCAGCCTGCATCTCTCGCGCGGCACCGTGCGCAACTACCTCGCGGCCATCACCCGCAAGACCGGCGCCCGCAACCGCATCGACGCGATACGCATCTCGCAGGGCGAGGGCTGGCTGTAGCGCTCGCGGGAAGGCCCCGGGCGGCGCCTCCCTCGCGGGAGACGGCCGCCCGGGGCCCGGTGACGCGCTGCCGGTCAGAGACAGAGCAGGACGCTCGCGGCGCTGGTGCAGGAGAGCAGGCTCACCGTGCTGGCGCCGCCGCCACCGGTGTGCTCGTCGGCTTCCATCGTCTGCAGGTCGAGAAGAGCCATCTTCTGTTCCTTTCCGTGATCATCATGGTTGCCCTGATGGGTGTTTCGCGTGCATCCCGTGGGGACGGGTGCGGTTCACGACTCCTCCGGTCCGGCGGACCGGGGAACCGCGTCATGAGGGCCGCCCGGCGGGCGGCGGGAGGAACGGCAGGGCGGCGGGCGCGTCGCCGAGGGCGGCGCCGAGCGCCAGCAGGCAGCCGGCCGTTCCGGTGGCCAGGTCCATGGAGAGCCGCATCATCTGGTGCCCGGGGAACGCGAGCCGCCCCTGGTACGGCATCGCGAGCCAGCCGAGCCCGGCGATCTGCTCGGCCAGCCGGTCACGGAGACCGGTGCCGGGCGCGGTGGTGCGGCTGAGGTGCAGGATCATTCCGGCGCGGCCCTGGAACAGTCCGGGCTGCGCGTAGAAGCGGCAGGTCGCGGCGGTGAGCACGCCCGCGCGGGCCCGCTCGAACTCGCCCGTGTCGTCGGCCGCGTGGGAGAGGTAGTCGTCGAGGACCATGCCCAGCCCGGCGCTGCCGTCGCCGAGGTACGGCAGCGTCCGCCACCCCTCGTCGACCTCCAGCGCCCCGCCCTCGCGGACCACGCAGCTCGCCAGGTCCTGGCGCAGCGCCCGCCCGGCCGCCGCCAGCAGTTCCCGGTCGCCGGTGGCCTCGTACCGCCGCAGCAGGAACAGCGCCTGGCCGCTCGCCCCGCGCATGAGCCCGGCCCGCCGCCGCGGCGTCTCGGGGCGCGGCTCGCCGAGCCGGCGTACGACGATCTCCGCGGCCTCTGCGGCCCGCTCGCGCAGCTCCGTCTCGCCGGTGGTGCCGGCGAGGTGGTCGAGGACCAGGCCCAGTCCGGCGAGCCCGCCGTGCAGGTCCGAGGACAGGCGCTGCCAGCGTTCCCGCAGCACGCCGCCGACCACGTCCAGGGCGCGCTGCCGGTGCCCGAGCCGGTCCAGCACCAGCGCCACGCCCGCCAGACCGTCGTACAGACCCAGCGGGGTGCCCGCGGGCGGCGGCGCGGTGCGGTCGAGGAGCCAGCGCTCGCCCTCCTCGTACCGGTCCGCGCCGACCTCCGCCAGCGCGTACAGCACCCCGGCCGCGCCGTGCGCGAGGCCCAGGCCACCGCCGTCGGAGAACTGGGCGATGTCCCCGGGAAAGAGCCGGTCCGTGCGCTCGGGCGTGGCGGAGGCGAGGATCGCCTCGACCATCGAGTCCCGGCTGCGCGGCCAGTCGCCCGGGTCCACGGGCCGCACCTGCCGCACGGGGGCGCCGCCCGCGGTGTCCCGGGTGATCTCCGCGACCGCCTCGTCCAGGAACGCCCGCGGCACGTCGGGGAACTGCTCGGCGATGACCTCGGCGAGATGGGCCGCCTTGCCCCGGTCGACCACGAACAGCGTGGTCACCGGCAGGAACAGGGCGAGCCGCAGACACGCCAGCGCATAACGGTCGACATCGGTGCCCCGGCGGTCCGGCGGCGCGAAGAACCCCGGATGGGCGACCACCTGGCGGCCCCGCTCGGCGGCCGGTGCCGCCGCCTCGAAGTCCAGCAGGAACACCGACTCCTCGTCGGGCGCCACCATGATGTTGAAGACGTGCAGGTCGTTGAAGACGATCCCGCGCTCGTGCACCGCCGCCACGGCCCGCTCCACCGCGCCGTGGATCCGCAGCGCCCACGCCGTGTAGTCGGCGACGGCCCGCGGGTCCGGCTCCGGCAGCAGCAGCGGGTGCCGCTCGGCGAAGAAGGAGTTGAGCGGCCGGCCCTCGACGAAGTCCATCACCAGGAACCGGTGCTCGCCCAGCGTGAACCAGTCACGCACCTCCGGCACCACCCCGGTCCCGGCCACCCGCTCCAGGGCCTCCTTCTCGCGCTCCAGCCGGGCCACCGCGTCCGCGCCGTCGGCCGCGAGCCCCGCGTGGGGCCGCGCCTCCTTCAGCACCACCTTGCGCCCGTCGCGGGTGTCGGTGCCCGCGTACACCCCGCCGCCGTTGGAGAAGTGCAGCGCCTTCTCGATCCGGTACGGCAGGTCACCGACCGTGGTGGCGTTGCGGGCCGCCAGCTGCGGAGCCAGGAAGTCCGGCAGCGTCACCCACTCCGGCACCCGGAATGCCGGATCGCGCCGGTCCGGAACCAGCCGCCCCTCGCCGTCGCGCAGCGCCGGTACCAGCGACCCGCGCTCGTCGACCACGTAGGAGCGCGCGAAGGCGCCGTAGCGGACGTGCAGCGGGCCGTCCTCCCAGCGCAGATCGGTGAGGATGTACGGCCCCTCCATGCCCTTCAGCAGGGCGCCGAGGTCGGTCAGCACCTGGTGCAGCTGCCGCTCGTCGGCCGGGTAGAGGGTGACGAACTTGCCGCTGCCCTCGCGCGGCGCGTACTTGGCGTTGCGCAGGTGCAGCAGATGCGGGGCCGGCACGTACTTGAACGGGATGCGGCGCGGCACGCAGTAGTCCCAGACGATCTCCGCGATCCGCTCCGCGTTCCCGCGGGTGGCCGACGCGTGCACCTTCCAGCCCTGGGCCGGCCCGGGCAGCGGCTCGCCGTCCGAGCCGAGCGGGGTCAGCGTCAGCCAGTCCCCGGTGCGCGCCGCGCGCCAGCCCTCGGGCACCTCACGCCGCGCCGTCGCGTACAGCGGGGCGGCCTCGCTCCCCGCGCCCGTCAGCCGGTCCGGTGTGTCGTAGAAGTGACCGTCCGCGAGCGCGTACACCTCGTACCGCTTGTCCATGCGTCCCCCTCCGTGACGGCACCGAGCTTTCCAGCCACGCCGTGGCTCCGGACAGTCACGCCTGTCACGAGGTCGCCGTGCGGAACGCACGCGTCAAGACACGTTCGAGCCGTTTCGAGCACTCGAGCGCCGAACGGCCGTCCGTCGGCCCTGCACCGGCCGCCCGTCGACGCCCGCACGGGCCGCCCGTCGCCCCCGCACGGGCTGCCCGTCGCCCCCGAACGGTCGCCTGCCGGCCCTGCACGGGCCGCCCGCCGACCGGCATGGGCCGCCCGTAGACCGGCATGGGCCGCCCGTAGAGCCCGTTCCGGCCGCCCGTCAGCCCGCACCAGCCGCCTGCCGACCTCGAACGGCCGCCTGCCGGCCCCGTACCGGCCGCCCATCGACCGGGCCGCCTGCCGACCCCGCACGGGCCGTCCGTCGACCCGGCCGCCTGCCGACCCCCGTCCCGGCCCCCCGCCGACCCCCGTCCCGGCCCCCCGCCGACCCCGCACCGGCCGCCTGTCGCCCCCCGCACCGCCCCCCCCGCCGCGACCGCAGGGGCTGCGCGGTCGTCGCATTAGCGCTGTAATACGGACGTGGTCAGTGAGGGCGCTGCGGGACGCGGAACGGCGACGCCGCGCGCCGAGACCGCCCTGCGAGCGATCATGGAGGACCGCGGCGCACCCGGACGGCTGCACCGCGTCCTCGAACAGGCCCTGGTCTTCGCGGGGGCCACCTTCGCCGCCGTGTACACCCCCGCCGAGGGCGGCGACCAGCTGTGCCTGGTGGAGTCGGCCGGCGTCCCCCGCACGCTCTACGGACTGCGCGACACGTATCCGCTCGCCGGGCGCTCCCCGGTCGCCGACGCCCACCGCGCCCGGCAGCCGGTCTGGCTGGGCCCCGCCGACCTGGCCGCCCGCTCCGACAGCCGGCGCACGCCCGGACCGGAGTTCCACCTCGCCGCCCTGCCCGCGCACCGGGACACCGGCGGCGGCTGTCTGCTCGCGGTCAGCGAGCAACCCCACGGCTTCGACACCCACCAGCGCACGTCCCTCGAACTCATCGCGGACGCCGTCTCCTGCCCCACCCCGCCCGGCCGCGCGGAGGGCGGTGAACTCCCGCCCAACGCCTTCTCCCTCGCCATGGACAGCGGCCGGGTCGAGGCCGGCGACGCACTCCTTCACCTGTTCGGCGTCACCCGCGACGACTTCGACGGCCGGGTCGAGACCCTGCTCGGCCTCACCGTCCCCGAGGACCTGCCCTCACTCATGTCCGTGGTCGAGGCCGACCACATGACCGTCGGCGAGCGGGAGCTGGAGTTCCGGGTGGTGCGGCCCGCCGGACCGCCCCGCTGGCTACGGCTGCGCGGCCGGCTCCTGCCGGGCGGCGAGGGCCGGCCCGCACTGCTCGTCGGCACCGTCGAGGACGCCGCCGGACTGCGCTCCGACGTCACCGACGTCGCCCGCGTCCAGCGGCTCGCCTCCGCCCTCGCCACCGCCGGCACGGTCCGCGAGGTCAGCAAGGCCGTGGTCGCCGCCCTGCGCCGGCCGCTGCGCGCCGACCGCATCGCCCTCGCCGAACTGGAACACGACCGGCTCGTCGTCACCGTCCTCGACCCGCCCGAACCCGAGGCCTGGCCCGAGCTGTGGCGCCTGGAGTGGCGCACCGAGTGGCCCGACGCGCCCGTGCGCGCCATGCCCACCCTCGCCACCGCCCTGCGCGAGGGCCGCGCCCAGATCTGGCCCGCTGGCACCCCGCTGGAACCCGCCCTCGCCGAGGTCGGGCCCGGCGGCCTCGCCGTGCTGCCGCTGCCCGCCGGCGGCCGGATGGCCGGCGCCTGCCTCATCGGCTGGGACCGCCCGCACGACTTCGGCCCCGACGAACGCGCCCTGCTCACCGTCTCCGCCGGCCTCGCCGGACAGGCCCTGATGCGCGCCCGCGCGTTCGACGCCGAGCACGAACTCGTCGGCATGCTCCAGCGCCAGCTGCTGCCCCGCCGCCTGCCCACCCTGCCGGGCGCGGTCGCCGTCGCCCGCTATCTGCCCGCCACCGCCGGACTCGAGGTCGGCGGCGACTGGTACGACGTCATCCCGCTGCCCGACCACCACGTCGCCCTCGTCATCGGCGACGTGCAGGGCCACAGCGCCGCCGCCGCCACCCTGATGGGCCAGATGCGCACCGCGCTGCGCGCCTACGCCGTCGAGGGCCACCCGCCCGACGTGGTCGTCTCGCACGCCAACCGGCTCCTCGTCGACATGGAGACCGACCTCTTCGCCACCTGCGCCTACGTCGACGTCGACATGGAGGAGGGCACCGGCTGGTGCGTGCGCGCCGGACACCTGCCGCCCATCCTGCGCCACCCCGACGGCACCACCCGGATCGTCGAGGCGGAAGGTGGCCCGCCGCTCGGCGTGGTCGCCCAGGCCGACTTCCCCATGACCCCGCTGCGCCTGACGCCCGGCACCCTGATCACCCTCACCACCGACGGCCTCGTGGAGTCCGCGGACGCCGACATCGACCAGGGCATGGACCAGCTCGCCCGCCGGCTCGCGGGCGCCGACCCCGCCCACCTCGGCCTGGTCGCGGACACCCTGCTCACCGGGGCCCGCCGCAGCGACGACGTCGCCCTGCTGCTGATGCGCTACGACGGCATGGCCGTACGCCCCCGCCGGGAGAGCTGGACGGTGTGGCGCGTCCCCGAGGCCGTCCGGCACGCCCGCCGCTTCACCAACCGCACCCTGCGCGCCTGGGGCATCGCCCGGTACGCCGACGCCGTGCTGCTGGTCGTCTCCGAACTCGTCACCAACGCCCTGGTGCACACCGACGGCCCGGTCCGCCTCGACCTCACCCTCGTCGGCAGCCGCCTGCGGGTCGCCGTCGCCGACTCCTCGCCCCGCACCCCCGTACGGCCCACCAGCATCGGCTGGGAGGCCACCGGCGGGCGCGGCCTGCTGCTCGTCGAGGCCATGTCGGCGGCCTGGGGCACCGTGCCGGTCAGCGGCGGCAAACAGGTGTGGTGCGAGATCGTGCTGGAGGACACCTGAGCGCGGGTACCCGGAGCGGCGACCACCTCTGAGGTGAAGCCAGAAGGAGGTACGCCATGACCCAGCACGTCCGCGACATCATGACCGCCGATCCGGTGACCGTGGAACCGGTGACCTCGGTCGCCCAGGTCGCCCGGATCATGCGCGACGAGGACATCGGCGCCGTCCTGGTCACCGAGGACGACTCCCTGCGCGGCCTGGTCACCGACCGCGACCTGGTCGTCCGCGCGCTGTGCGAGGGCGGCGACCCGGAGCAGACCTCGGTCGCCTCGGTGTGCAGCGAGGACTTGTTCACGCTCACGCCCGACGAGGACCTGGACCACGCCGTCCAGCTGATGCGCGAGCACGCGGTCCGCCGCGTCCCCGTCGTCGACCACGGCCACCCCGTGGGCATCGTCTCCCTGGGCGACCTGGCGATGGAACGCGACCCGGATTCCGCCCTCGGCGACATCAGCGTGGCCCGGCCCAACACCTAGGGCCACCCGCCGGGCGGGGAGCCGTCCCCGCCCGGCACAGGCGCGCCGCGCCCGAAGTCACCCGGCACAGGCGCCCCAGACCCGGACTCGCCCGGCACAGACGCGCCGAGCAGCGGTGGCTCTCCCACGCACGGCGGGCAGGGTGCCCCGCGAAGGGGCCCCGGCCCGCCGCAACGACACCCGGAACTCCACCGCGCCGCCCCGCCCGGCGCCCCCCTTCCCTCAAGCAGCCGGCCATTCATCCACCCCTGGTGGGTACCCGCACCCCCATGAACACCTCCGCGTACACCACAGCCGCCTCGGGCTCCCCGGTCGGAATGATCATCATCGTGATCGCAGGCGTCCTCATCACCGCGGCGCTCATCTGGGCCGTCCAGTACGGCATCCGGGTGCGCCGCAGCGAGGCCCGGCGGTCGAGGACCGGCAAGCAGCCGACCCTGCCGGAGTCCGGGCCGGTGCACGAGACCCGCGAGCAGCGCGAGCCGCACGACATGGCCGAGGGCGAACGGCTCACCCCGCACGAGCTGCGGCCCACCGGCGGTTCCCCCAGCGAGGACCAGCACCGCCCGCGCTGGGACCGCGGCTCCAGCGGCTCGTTCGGCGGCGGCGGCCCGACCACCTGAGCGGGCCCGGCGTTTCGCCCGGGTCACCGTGGGGGACCCGGGGGAGCACACCCAGTGAAGGGACCCTGCCGTGACCACCTCGACCAGTGACGAACCCGCTGCCCGCCGGCCCGAGACAGGCTGGTCCAGGGCCCGTCGCCTGAGGGAGAAACCCGCCCTGCGCACCTGCCTGGCCCCGGTGGAGGACCCGGACAGCCCGCACGCGCCGCACACCGCCTCGGAGTGGAACATCGTCAGGGGTGAGGACTGAGGACTGACCCGCACACCACCGACGTACGCTGAACCCGTGCGCCTGCTGCTGATGGCCGACACCCACGTCCCCAAGCGCGCCAGGGAACTGCCCGAGCCGCTGCTTGCGCAACTGCCGCACGCCGACGTCGTCTTCCACGCCGGCGACTGGGTCGACACCGCCACCCTCGACCTGCTGGAGCGCCGCTGCCGCCGGCTGATCGGCGTGTACGGCAACAACGACGGGCCCGGACTGCGGGCCCGGCTGCCCGAGGTGGCGCGTGCCGAACTGGGCGGCCTGCGCTTCGGCGCCGTGCACGAGACCGGCGCCGCGCAGGGCCGGGAGGCGCGCTGCGCCGCCCGTTTCCCCGACCTCGACGTGCTGGTCTTCGGCCACAGCCACATCCCCTGGGACACCACCGCCCCCTCGGGCCTGCGCCTGCTCAACCCCGGCTCGCCCACCGACCGCCGCCGGCAGCCGCACTGCACCTACATGACCGCCACCGTCGCCGACGGGCGTCTCACGGAGGTCACCCTGCACCGGCTCCCACCGCGCTGACCCGGCCGCCCGAGCCCCGGGGTCCGGCCCGCCCGCGCCTCGCGCCTCACGCCCGGCCCGCCCCGGCCTCGGGACCCGGCCCGTCCGAGCCTCGCGGCCCGCTAATTCACTGGCGCCCCGCTCCCCGGTTCTGCTGCACTGCGTCCGACCCGTCCGTCGCACCCGGAGGAGCGATCCATGCGCACTGCGTCCATGTCCATCTCGCACGCAATGACCCCCCTCACCAAGGACATGACGCTTCGTGCACTTGCTCAACCTCGGGATCCTCGCGCACGTCGACGCAGGTAAGACCAGTCTGACCGAACGGCTGCTGCACAGCGCCGGAGTCATCGACGAGATCGGCAGCGTCGACGCCGGCAGCACCCGCACCGACACCCTCGCGCTGGAACGCCGGCGCGGCATCACCATCAAGTCCGCCGTCGTCTCCTTCCCGCTCGACGACGTCACCGTCAACCTCATCGACACCCCCGGTCACCCCGACTTCATCGCCGAGGTGGAACGGGTGCTCGGCGTGCTGGACGGCGCCGTCCTGGTCGTCTCGGCCGTCGAGGGCGTCCAGGCGCAGACCCGCGTGCTGATGCGGACCCTGCGCCGGCTGCGCATCCCCACCCTCCTCTTCGTCAACAAGATCGACCGCCGGGGCGCGGCCTACGAGGACGTCCTGCGCGCCGCCGCCGAACGGCTCGCCGCGGCCGTCGTCCCCATGGGCACCGCCACCGCCCTCGGCACCCCCGCCGCCCGCTTCACCCCCGGCCCCGTCCCGGCCGCCCTCGACGTCCTCGCCGACCACGACGACGACCTGCTCGCCGCCTACGTCGAGGGCACGGTCCCCGATGCCCTGCTGCACACGGCCCTCGCCGAGCAGACCCGGCGGTGCCTGGTCCATCCGGCGTACGCGGGTTCCGCGATCACCGGAGCGGGCGTCGACGCGCTCACCGACGGCATCCGGCGGCTGCTGCCCCCCGCCGACGGCGACCCCGACGGCCCCGTCTCGGGCACCGTCTTCAAGGTGGAGCGCGGCCCGGCGGGGGAGAAGGTGGCCTACGCCCGCCTCTTCTCCGGCACCCTGCGCACCCGCGACCGGATCCGCTTCGGCGCCCGCGGCGACGAGGGGCGGGTGACCGCCGTCCACGTCTTCGAGAACGGCACCGACGTCCGCCGGGACGCGGTCACCGCCGGCCGCATCGCCCGGCTGTGGGGCCTCACCGAGGTCAGGATCGGCGACTGGCTGGGCGTACCCCGCACCACGGACGGGCACCTCTTCGCCCCGCCCACGCTGGAGACCGTCGTCGAGCCGGCGCGCCCGGCGGACCGGCGGGCCCTGCATCTGGCGCTCACCCAGCTGGCCGAGCAGGACCCGCTGATCGGCCTGCGCCACGACGAGGTGCGCCAGGAGACCTCGGTGTCCCTCTACGGCGAGGTGCAGAAGGAGGTCGTCCAGGCCACCCTCGCCGACGAGTACGGCCTCGGCGTCACCTTCCGCGAGACGACACCGCTGTGCGTCGAGCGGCCCGTCGGCACCGGCGCGGCCGTCGAGTTCGACAAGAAGGACGGCAATCCGTTCCTCGCCACGGTGGGGCTGCGCGTCGAGCCCGCCCCGGCCGGCGCGGGCAACGCGTTCCGCCTGGAGGTGGAGCTGGGCTCGATGCCGTACGCCTTCTTCAAGGCCGTCGAGGACACCGTGCGCGAGACCCTCACCCAGGGCCTGCACGGCTGGCAGGTCACCGACTGCACCGTCACCATGACCCACTCCGGGTACTCACCGCGCCAGAGCCACGCCCACCAGGGCTTCGACAAGAGCATGTCGAGCACCGGCGCGGACTTCCGGGGCCTGACCCCGCTGGTGCTGACCGAGGCGCTGCGCCGGGCCGGGACGCGGGTGCACGAGCCGATGCACCGGTTCCGGCTCCAGGCCCCGGCGGACACCCTGGGCGCGCTGCTCCCGGTGCTGTCCGCGCTGCGGGCCGTGCCCCGGACCACCGAGACGCGCGGCGCCCACTGCCTGCTCGACGGTGTGGTGCCGGCGGCCCGGGTGCACGCCCTGGAACAGCGGCTGCCGGGGCTGACGAGGGGCGAGGCCGAGCTGGAGAGCGCCTTCGACCACTACGCACCCGTCGAGCGGGGCGCTCCCGTACCGGAACGCCCGCGCACCGACCACAACCCGCTGAACCGAAAGGAGTACCTGCTCAAGGTGACCGGCAGAACGGACAGTTGACGTCAGCTGGGCGGCGGCTCCGGGCAGCCGCCGTCCGCCGCTCACCCCGTCAGCAGACCGCTCACCCCGTCAGCAGACCGCTCACCCCGTCAGTCGACCGCTCGCCCCGTCACCTGGCCGCCGGGCCCGTCCAGTCCGCGGGCACCCGGGCCGGCCGCACCCGCTGGGGGTGGTCGCCGACCGCGACCGACGCCGTCTTCTCGCCGGTGGCGAAGTCGATGGCGGTCACCCGGTCGGCGCCGCTCTCGGAGACCACACAGGACTTGCCGTCGCCGCTGACGGTCGCCCAGTAGGGCTTGGCGACGGGCACCAGCGGGCCCTCCCGGAGCGTCGTGCGGTCGACGACGGTCGCGTAGTCGTCCATGGTGCCCGCGACGCACAGCTTGGTGCCGTCCGGCTTCATGGTGATGCCGTGATGGCGGGAGTCGTTGACCCAGGTGGTGCGGTCCTCGCTGGTGGCGGGGTTCTTCGGCAGGGTCTTCGTCCGGGTGATCCGGTCCGTGGCGACGTCGTACTCGAAGAAGCCGTTGAAGAACGACACCTGGAAGTACAGCTTCGACTCGTCCGGGCTGAACGCGGCCGGGCGCACCGCGTCGGAGTATTCCTTCAGCCCGATCGCGTCCAGCCGCTGCCGCATGTCGATCACCTTGACCTGCCGGAACGTGGTGGCGTCCGCGACCGTGATGCGCCGGTCGCCCTTCGTCCAGTCCAGCCAGGGGGCGTCCAGGGCGGTGTTCACCTCGCCGATGGACATGTTCCAGATGTACTTGCCGTCCCGGCTGAAGACGTTCTCGTGCGGCTTGTCGCCGGTGGCGAACGAACCGATCTGCCTGCCCGTCTCGATGTCCAGGACGTGCACGGTGTTGGAGGTGGACGCGGAGACCGCGACGCGGGTGCCGTCGGGGGAGACCGCCATGTGGTCGGCGCGGTAACCCGACACCGGGAAGCGCCACTTGACCGCGCCGGTCGCCAGGTCGAGGGAGACGACGTCGGCGAAACTGGGCCGCGAGACGACCATCGCCGAGCCGTCCGGGGTGGCGTACATGTCGTCCACGAACTGGTCGTGGCCCTCGCCGACGCTGTTGCGGATGCCCATGAAGTAGATCCACTTGATCGGGTCGGCCTTGATCTCCGCCATCCGCTGTTCCTTGTCCGGGACGACGTTGATCCGGCCGATCCGCTCGAAGTCCCCGCTGGACTCGATGACATCGGCGGTGCCGTCCCAGTTGTTGCCGACGAACAGCACCTCCCGCAGGGCGGCGGGGGAGCCGGGGGCGGCCTGGGCGGCGGTCGCGGGGGCGGTGGCGGCGAGCACGAGGGCGGCGGCGACGGTGGCGAGCCGTCTGCGTGCGAGGGCAGGCATGACTGCTCCCTCCTGGGAGTGGGGGATGGCGGAGGAAACTGAAAACGGCGGCGTTCAGAGTGACTTACTGGAAAGTAAGGAGCGTGCGCCCTTCTCCACAAGACCGCGTACACGACAAAATTGGCCGACCGTGGAGGGCGGAAGCGCACGGAGGACGGGGAGGCACGTGACGGGCAGGCTCAGAGCGCCCACGGGGCGGTACGGCGGCCGGTCCGCCGAGGAACGGCAGGCCGAGCGGCGCCGCCGCTTCCTCGACGCGGCCCTGCGGCTCTTCGGCGACCGGCCGGGCTACCGGGCCACGACCGTCGCCGCGCTCAGCGAGGCGGCCGGCCTGTCCACCCGGCAGTTCTACGAGGAGTTCCGCACCCTGGAGGACGTCCTCGCCGCCCTCCACCTCCAGGTCAACGACTGGGCCGAACAGGCCGTCCGCGCCGCCGTGACCGAAGCCGAGGGGCTGCCCCTGGCCGACCGCGTCGCCGCCATCTTCCATGCCTACGCCGCGAACGTCACCGCCGATCCGCGCCGCGTCCGGATCACCTTCGTCGAGATCGTCGGCGTCAGCCCGCGCCTGGAGGAGCAGCGCCTGGCCCGCCGGGCGCGCTGGGTCGACCTCATCCGCACCGAGGCCGAAGCCGCCGCCGCCCGCGGCGAGGCCGTGCCCCGCGACTACCACCTCCCCGCCACCGCCTTCATCGGCAGCGTCAACGGCCTCCTCCACGACTGGACCGCCGGCTGGGTACACGCCACCCTCGACGAGGTCGTGGCGGAACTGGTCCGCCAACTCCTGGGCATCCTCCGCCCGGTCGACTGGAACCCCCAGAAGTAGGGCGGACGGCCGTGTCCATGGCCTGCGGCCGCGGGCAACATCTGCTGCCGGCCAACCGACCGGTCCTACGCCCAGGTCAGCAACCGCGACCTCGAGGTCTCTCACCCCCGCCCGGCGAAGCCACAGCCGCGCACAAACCCTCTAGCCGCGCAGCCCGTTCACCCACTCCACCACCGCCGCCGTCCCGTCCTCCTGCCGCACCCGTGCGGCCAGCGTCCGGGCCCGTTCCCGCATGCCGCGGTCGCGGGTGGCGCGGACGAGGGCCGGGGTCAGGACGGCGGCGGTCAGCCGGCGCAGGGGGACCGCGCGGGGCGCCACCCCGAGGGCGACCAGGCGGGACGCCCAGAACCCGGCGTCGAACTGCACCGGCACGGGAACGGCGGGCACCCCGGCGCGCACCCCCGCCGCCGTGGTGCCCGCGCCCGCGTGGTGCACCACCGCGGCCATCCTCGGGAACAGCACGGAGTGCGGCACCTCCCCGACGGTCAGCATGTCGTCGCCGTCCGCCGCCAGCCCGCCCCACCCCCGCTGGAACACCCCGCGCAGCCCGGCGGCGCGCAGCGCCCGCACGATCTCCCCGCTCAACCGCCCGGGATCCGGCACCGTCGCGCTGCCCAGGCCGACGAAGACCGGCGGCGGACCCGCGTCGAGGAAGTCCGCCAGCCCGGCCGGCAGCCGGGGGTCACGGTCGTACGGCCACCAGTACCCGGCCACGCCGAGCCCGGCGCGCCAGTCGCGCGGCCGGGGCACGACGAGCGGGCTGAAACCGTGCAGCACCGGCCAGTTCCCCCGCTCCCGGGCCCGCCACGCCGCGCCCGGCGTCCGTGGCGGCAGCCCCAGACGGTCCCGTACCGCCGGAACGGCCGCCGAGAACACCCGCTCCACGGCCAGCCCCACCCCCAGCCCGCCGAGCCGGTTGCCGACGGCACCCCAGGAGCCGCCGGAGAGCACCGCGGGCGCGAACTCCCTGGTGGCGGCGAGCGGTTGGAGATACAGCCCCATGCTCGGCAGCCGCAGCCCTTCCGCGATGGTGTGCCCGAGCGGCCCCAGCGAACTCGACAGCAGCAGCACCTCACTGGCGCGCGCCGCCGCGAGCAGGTCATCGGTCATCCGCCCGATCAGGGACCGCGCCATCCCCACCATCCGCACCAGCTTGCCCACCGCGCTGGCGTCATGCAGCCCCCGACCCCGCGAGGTCTCCAGCTCGGCCCGCGGATCCACCGGCAGCGCGTGGAAGCCCACTCCCGAGCCCGCCACCAGCGGCTCGAAACACCCGTGGGTCACCAGCGTCACCTCGTGCCCCGCCCGCACCAGCGCCTGCCCGAGCCCGGTGTACGGGGCCACGTCACCCCGCGAGCCCGCCGTCATGATCGCCACTCGCACATCGGCCAGTATGCCGCCGCTACGGCCGCGCCTTGGGCGAATCCGCCGTCTCCTTCGCCCCGGCGGGTGGACCGCCGAGGGAGGATGGCCGCGACCATGGCTCCCCACCACCCGGAGGCAGTCCGCCCCTACGTCTCCTGAGCCCCCTACGCCTGAGCCCTCTACGCCTCCGCGTCCGGATGCCCCGGCCGCTCCACCGCGACCCGCAAGGGCGCCCGGAACGACAGCAGACCGAGCATCGGAACGTCCTCGGCCGCCGCCGGCCGCACCCGCGGCAGACGGCGCGCCGCCTGACGCAGCGCCACCGCCGCCTCCGTCCGCGCGAGGGTCGCGCCCGGGCACAGGTGCCGGCCCACACCGAAGGCCAGGTGGCGGCGGACGTTCGCCCGCTGCGGGCACATCCGCTCGGGCGCGGAGAAGACCTCCGGGTCCGAGCCGCTGCCCATCAGCATCAGCAGCAGCTGGGCGCCCTCGGGCAGCTCCACCCCACCCAGCTCGGCCGGGCGCGCGGCGACCCGGCGCCACGTCGTCACCGGCGGCTCGCGGCGCAGCACCTCCTCGACCCAGCCCTCGGCCAGGCCCGGCTCGTCGGCGACGCGGGACCACAGCCCGTCCTCGGCGAGGGCCCGGCGCAGCACCGTGGCGATGAGCTGGCCGGTGGTGGACTGCCCGGCGACGAACACGAAGAAGCACGCGCCGACCGCGGTCCGCACGTCCAGCGGCTCGCCGCCGGGCAACCGGTGGTCGGCCAGCGCCGCGACGAACGAACCGGGCTGGGCGGCGCCGGCCCGCACGGTCCGGGTCAGCCACTGGTGGAACTCGGCGACCAGCGGCGCCAGTTCGAGCTGCCGCTCGGCCGTCGGCCGGCCCCAGAACAGCTCCAGCGAGGCGTCGCTCCAGCGGATCAGCGTGGCGGGGGAGACACCGTCGATGCCGAGCAGCTCCATCAGCACCCGGCACGGCAGTACCTGCGCGAACGACGTGAACAGGTCGACCTCACCCGAGGCGTCGAACCGCTCCCCGGCCGCCGCGAGCAGCTCGTCGGCGATCCGCTCGATCATCGGTACGGCGGCGGCGACGCGCCGGGCGTCGAAGAACCGGGTGACGACCCGGCGCAGTCCGGGGTGGCTCGCGGTGCCGTTGTTGGCCAGCGCCGGCGGCAGGTTGAACCCGGCCCGGGCCAGCACCCGCAGCACCCCTACCGGCAGCGGCGTGACGGCGTGCTGGGCGTTGTCCGGGTGGAAGAGGTCCGGGTCGAGCAGCACCCGACGGATGTCCTCGTGGCGGCTGACCAGCCACAGCCCGGTCCGCGGGTCGTGGTGCACCGGGGCCTCGGCGCGCAGCGTGTCCAGCCAGGGATACGGGTCGCGGACGAAGCCGTCGCCGAAGAGATCGAGCAGGTCGAGGGCCTGGTGGGAGGCCCCGTCGGGGCTGATCGTTTCCGGTGCCGAGAGAGTCACGGCCGGACGCTAACACGCGTTCACGCGGACACCGTCCGTGTGTGCGCGGCATCACTCGATCACCGGGAGCCGCGCCACACGGGGGCCGGCGCACGTCGCACGGTCACCACGGGAGGCCGACGCACGCCAAGCCTGACGGGAGGCCGACGCACGCCAAGCGCTGACGGGAGGCCGACGCACGTCACACGCTCCCCGCGGGAGGCCGGCGCACGCCAAACGCTCACGGGGGAAGCCGCCGCACGCCAAGCGGTCACGGGGAAGCCGGCGCGCGCCGCACGGTCACCGGGAGGCCGGCGCGCCGCGGGCGGGCGCCGGCCTCCCGCCCGTCACAGCCCGAGCTGACGCTCCGCCGCGTCCACCGTCTGCTGAAGCAGCGTGGCGATGGTCATCGGGCCGACCCCGCCCGGCACGGGAGTGATCAGCGAGGCGCGCTCGACGGCCGAGTCGAAGTCGACGTCGCCCACGTTGCCCGGGTTGTAGCCGGCGTCGATCACCACCGCGCCCGGCTTGACGTCCTGGCCGCGGATCAGCCGGGGCCGGCCGACCGCGGCGACCACGATGTCCGCCTCCCGCACCGCGGCCGACAGATCCGCGGTGCGGGAGTGGCAGTAGGTGACGGTCGCGTCCCGGGCGAGCAGCAGCATCCCGGCCGGCTTGCCGAGGATCGCGCTGCGGCCCACCACCACGGCCCGCTTCCCGGCCGGGTCGACGCCGTACTCGTCCAGCAGCCGCATGATGCCGCCGGGCGTGCACGAGACGAAGCCCGGCAGGCCGAAGCTCATCGTGGCGAAGGAGGCGAAGGTGACGCCGTCGACGTCCTTCTCGGGCGCGATCGCCTCGAACGCGGCCCGCTCGTCGATGTGGTCGCCCACCGGGTGCTGCAGCAGGATGCCGTGTACGCCGGGGTCGGCGGACAGCTCGCGCAGCGTGCCCACCAGCTCCCCGGTGGTCGTGGTGGCGGGCAGGGCGACGTGCCGGGAGGCGATGCCGGCCTTCCGGCAGCGGTTCTGCTTCATCTTCACGTACGTCACGGACGCCGGGTCCTCGCCCACCAGCACCGTCGCGAGGCAGGGTGCCGTGCCGGTGCGGCCGGTGAGGCCGGCCGCGCGCTTCGCGGTCTCCTCGACGATGCGCCGGGCGAGCGCGGTGCCGTCCATGAGCCGGGCCTGGGACATGATCCACTCCTGGGTCGATCGACCGGATCGCCCAGGCGCGCGGCATCGACTCCACGTGGACCGCTCCCCGGTGGTACTCCACCTCAGCGCCAGTCACGGCCCCGGACCAGCGTAACCGAGGCCGTGTGCGGCGCGGTGCCCGGCCCGGTGCTACTCGTCCCAGGCCTGGATCATGGTCTGGTCGACGATCTTGCCGTCGCGCAGGGTGACCATCGACTCGGCGAGCACACGGACCCCGTCGGGGTACTCACAGGACTCGCTGAAGGCCGCGCGGTCACCCTGGACGACACAGTCCTCCAGCTTGTGCGACATGTCCCGGCCGTAGACGTCGTCGAGCAGCTCGCCGATCTCGTCCCGGCCGCGCAGCACGCGCGGATGGCTCGGCTGGGTGTTGCGGTCGACGACCCGCAGTTGCGCGTCGTCCGCGTACAGCGACATCAGCGTCGCCGAGTTGTGTCCCTCGATGCCCCGGCGCAGTGTCTCGGTGTCGAAGCCGGGGGTGGCCGCGGTGCCCATCGTGACCTCCTCGAAAAGGGGGCGGCCCGGTCTGGCGGCGGGCCGCGAAGGGCCTTACCTACGAGGCTCCTCCGCCTCCCCGGCCCCGGCAAGCGCAGCGGATACGCCGCCTGACGGGTGAGCCCGGCCGGGTGGCCGTGTCCGCGCGCGGGCGGCCCGCGTTGCTCCAGGCTGATCTCAACCCGTCGTATCGCCGCCGCCGTTGCCCTCGCTGCCGGGATCACGGGTCTGGCCGCACCCCTGGCGAACGCGGCCGACGCGGGCGCCGGCTCCGGCAAGCTCAACCCGATCGGCGCCCTCGACTCGCTCGCCGTCGGCGACCTGCCCGCCGAGCACAAGGACGCCTTGCCCCGGCCCTCCGCCCAGCTGCGGCAGCCCAGCAACGTCCACCAGATCAACCGGCTGAACGAGCTGAATCAGCTCGTCGCCCCGGTCGCGCCCGTGCTCGGGCTGGTGCCCGCCCTCCGGTAGCCGGCCGGACGCCGGGGCGCCGCCGCCCCGGCCGGGGCACCCTCAGTCCGTCGAGGCGAGGAACTGCGTGGCCGCCAGCTCCGCGTACAGCGGATCGGCGGCCACGAGTTCACGGTGGGTGCCCACCGCGCGGACCCGGCCCGCGTCCATCACCACGATCCGGTCGGCCATCGTCACCGTCGACAGCCGGTGCGCGACCACCAGGACCGTCGTCGTCCGGGCCACATCGGCGACCGTGTCCCGCAGCGCCGCCTCGTTCACCGCGTCCAGCTGCGACGTCGCCTCGTCCAGCAACAGCAGCCGGGGCCGCCGCAGCAGCGCGCGGGCGATCGCCACCCGCTGCCGCTCCCCGCCGGACAGCTTGGTGCCGCGGTGCCCGACCAGGGTCTCCAGACCGTCCGGCAGCCGGGCGACCAGCCCGTCGAGCCGGGTCGTCTTCAGCACTCGGGTGAGCGTGTCCTCGTCCGCCCCCGGATTGCCCAGCAGCACGTTGTCCCGCAGCGAGCCTGACAGCACCGGGGCGTCCTGCTCGACGTAGCCGATCGCCGACCGCAGCCGGGACAGCTCCCAGTCCGCGAGGTTCCGGCCGTCGAGCGTGATCACGCCCTCCTCCGGGTCGTAGAACCGCTCGATCAGCGAGAACACGGTGGTCTTGCCCGCCCCGGACGGGCCGACGAACGCCGTCATACCGCGCGGCGGCACCGAGAACGTCACCCCGTGGTGGACGTACGGCAGATCCTCCGCGTAGCGGAAGCGGACGTCGGTGAAGGCGAGCGAGGCCGGCTCGGCGTCGGCGTCCGGCAGCGGCACCGCCGGCACCTGCGGCTCCGCGGGCAGCCGCAGCGCCTCCTGGATGCGGGTGAGGGCCGCGGCACCGGTCTGGTACTGGGTGATCGCGCCGACGACCTGCTGGATCGGCGACATCAGATAGAAGACGTACAGCAGGAACGCCACCAGGGTGCCGATGTCGATGGAGCCGGTCGCCACCCGCGCCCCGCCCACCGCCAGCACAGTGATGAAGGCGATCTGCATCGACAGCCCGGCGGTGTTGCCCGCGGCGGCCGTCCACTTCGCGGCGCGCACGCTCTGCCGCCACGACTCCTCCGCGGCCGCGTGCAGCGTCTCCTCCTCGCGGTGCTCCGCGCCGGACGCCTTCACCGTGCGCAGCGCGCCCAGCACCCGCTCCAGCGAGGCCCCCATCACGCCCACCGCGTCCTGCGCCTGGCGGCTCGCCCGGTTGATGCGCGGCACGATCACGCCGAGGATCGTGCCCGTCGCGAACACCACGGCCAGGGTGACCCCGAGCAGCACCGGGTCGACCAGCCCCATCATCACCACGGTCGCCACCAGCGTGAGCCCGCCGGTGCCGAGCCCGACCAGCGAGTCGGTGGTGACCTCGCGCAGCAGGGTGGTGTCGGAGGTGATCCGGGCCATCAGATCACCCGGCTCGCTGCGGTCCACGGCGGCGATCCGCAGCCGCAGGAGATACGACGACAGGGCGCGCCGGGCGCCGAGCACCACCGACTCCGCGGTGCGCCGCAGCACGTACGAACCGAGCGCGCCCACCGCCGCGTTGGCGACGACGAGCAGCGACATGAGCAGCAACGCGCCCGCGATCGACCGGTCATGGGCCAGGTCGTCGATCAACTCCCGCGCCACCAGCGGCAGCAGCAGGCCGGTCGCCCCGGTGACCAGGGAGAGCACCGCACCCGCCAGCAGGGCCCATCGGTGCGGTCGGACATAGCCGAGAAGCAGCCGCCACGGGGGCGGTCCGGTGGGGGTCTCGGTGCGGGTCACGGTTCTCCTTCGCCGTCGCGGCCAGTGGCGGACCGAGGTCAGGCTACGACGGCCGACGCGCGCCCGGCCCCCGTTTTCGTGCCGGACCGCGAGGCACCCGCGGAGCGGTCCCCGCAGGCGTGGGCACCGGAGCCGTCCCGTGTGCCGGGCCGTGCGCAGGCCGTGTGCCGGCCGCGCACAGGCCGTGCGCGCTCGGCGCCGGGCGGACGTGCGGCCCGCCAGGGCCCGGCGCGCGGACCGACGGGCGGAGTGCCGGGCGGCCCGACGGGCGGAGTGCCGGGCGGCCCGCCGGGAAGGGCCGACCCCACGGCCCGGCGGCCGGCGGGACGTGGCCGGAAAGTGCCCCGCGCGCTCGTCGGTCACACCCTTGGCGATCAATCGGCCGTAGGGTCGCAAGCGGGACGGACACCCGTGGACGGAAGGAAGCAACAGCATGGCGCAGGAAGTGCGCGGCGTGATCGCACCGGGCAAGGACGAGCCGGTGCGGGTGGAGACCATCGTCGTACCCGACCCGGGGCCGGGGGAGGCCGTGGTGCGGGTCCAGGCCTGCGGGGTCTGCCACACCGACCTGCACTACAAGCAGGGCGGCATCACCGACGAGTTCCCCTTCCTGCTCGGCCACGAGGCCGCCGGGGTGGTGGAGGCGGTCGGCGACGGGGTCACCGAGGTGGCGCCCGGCGACTTCGTGATCCTCAACTGGCGAGCCGTGTGCGGCCGGTGCCGGGCCTGTCTGCGCGGACGCCCCTGGTACTGCTTCGACACCCACAACGCCGCACAGCGGATGACCCTCGCCGCCACCGGACAGGAGCTCTCCCCGGCCCTCGGCATCGGCGCGTTCGCCGAGAAGACGCTGGTCGCGGCCGGGCAGTGCACCAAGGTCGATCCCGCCGTCGCCCCCGCGGCGGCCGGACTGCTCGGCTGCGGGGTGATGGCCGGGATCGGCGCCGCGATCAACACCGGCGGTGTGAGCCGCGGCGACTCGGTCGCCGTCATCGGCTGCGGCGGCGTCGGCGACGCGGCCATCGCCGGCGCACGGCTGGCGGGCGCGGCACGGATCATCGCCGTCGACATCGACGACCGCAAACTTGCCACCGCCCGCACGATGGGCGCCACCCACACCGTCAACTCCCGCGAGACCGACCCGGTCGCCGCCATCCGCGAGCTGACCGGCGGCTTCGGCGCCGACGTCGTCATCGAGGCGGTGGGCCGCCCCGAGACGTACACCCAGGCCTTCTACGCCCGTGACCTCGCCGGCACGGTCGTCCTCGTCGGCGTCCCCACCCCGGAGATGAAGCTGGAGCTGCCGCTGCTGGACGTCTTCGGCCGCGGCGGCGCGCTGAAGTCGAGCTGGTACGGCGACTGCCTGCCCTCGCGCGACTTCCCGATGCTCGTCGACCTGCATCTGCAAGGCCGCCTGGACCTCGGGGCGTTCGTCACCGAGACCATCGCGCTCGACGAGGTGGAGAAGGCGTTCGAGCGGATGCACCGCGGCGACGTCCTGCGCTCGGTGGTGGTGCTGTGATGACCACCCGCATCCAACGCCTCGTCACCTCCGGCCAGTTCCGCCTCGACGGCGGAACCTGGGACGTCGACAACAACGTCTGGATCGTCGGCGACGACCACGAGGTCGTCGTCATCGACGCCGCCCACGACGCCGACGCCATCGCCGAGGCCGTCGGCGACCGCCGGCTCACCGCCATCGTGTGCACCCACGCCCACAACGACCACATCGGTGCCGCGCCCGCTCTCGCCGACCGCACCGGCGCCGTCATCTGGCTGCACCGCGACGACCTGCCGCTGTGGAAGCAGACCCACCCGGAACGCGAACCCGACGCCTGGCTGCGCGACGGCCTCGTCATCGAGGCGGCCGGCGCCGACCTGACCGTCCTGCACACCCCGGGACACGCCCCCGGCGCGGTCTGCCTGTACGACCCGGGCCTCGGCGCCGTCTTCACCGGCGACACCCTCTTCCAGGGCGGACCCGGCGCCACCGGACGGTCCTTCTCCCACTTCCCGACCCTCATCGACTCCATCCGCGACCGGCTGCTCACCCTCCCGCCCGAAACGAAGGTCCTCACCGGACACGGGGACGCCACCACGATCGGCGCCGAGGCACCCCACCTGGAGGAGTGGATCGCGCGGGGCCACTGAACGAGAGACGACGACCCGGCGCGGAAAGGCGACAGAAGATGTCCGGCTTCCCCGGCAATCTCGAACCCGACCGCTGACGCGACAGGAGGCCGGACATGCCGGAACAGCCCCTCAAGGACACCATCGCACTCGTCGCCGGGGCGACCCGCGGCGCCGGGCGAGGGATCGCCGTGGAACTCGGGGCGGCCGGCGCCACGGTGTACGTCACCGGGCGCAGCACCCGCGCACAGCGCTCGGAGTACGACCGCCCCGAGACCCTGGAGGACACCGCCGACCTCGTCACCGAGGCCGGCGGTAGGGGCATCGCCGTGCCCACCGACCACCTCGACCCGGCGCAGGTGCGTGCCCTGGTCGACCGGATCGACGGCGAGCAGGGCCGTCTCGACGTCCTCGTCAACGACATCTGGGGCGGCGAGAAGCTGTTCGAGTTCGACGTGCCGGTCTGGGAGCACGACCTCGACAACGGGCTCAGACTGCTCCGCCTCGGCGTCGAGACCCACGCCATCACCAGCCACATCGCCCTGCCGCTGCTGCTGCGCCGGCCCGGCGGCCTGGTCGTCGAGATGACCGACGGAACCGCCGAGTACAACCGCGAGCACTACCGCAACTCCTTCTTCTACGACCTCGCCAAGGCGTCCGTCCTGCGCATGGCGTTCGCCCTCGCCCACGAGCTGGGCCCGCGCGGCGCCACCGCCGTCGCCCTCACCCCGGGCTGGCTGCGCTCGGAGATGATGCTGGAGCACTTCGGGGTGCGGGAGGACAACTGGCGCGACGCCCTCGAAGCCCAGCCGCACTTCGCCATCTCGGAGACCCCGCGTTACGTCGGCCGCGCCGTCGCCGCCCTCGCCGCCGACCCCGGCGTGGCCCGCCACAACGGGGCCTCGCTCTCCAGCGGCGCACTCGCCCGGGAGTACGGCTTCACCGACCTCGACGGCAGCCGCCCCGACGCCTGGCGCTACCTCGTCGAGGTGCAGGACCCGGGCAAGCCCGCGGACACCACCGGCTACCGCTGAGCACCGGCGTCCGACGCCGGCGGCAGCGGCCGGCGCGCCGGGTGTCCGGGCGGCAGCGCCAGATCGGCGCGCACCGCCGCGTAGTAGTCCTCCCGCGCCTCCCGCTGCCGCTCCAGCAGTTCCTGCCACGCCTCGGGGTCGCGCGTGCCGGCGCGCAGGAAGCGTTCCATCGCCAGGACCGCGACCACCCACGCCCGCGCGCGGTCCACCACCTCGCGGCTGCCCAGCAGGATCAGCGCCTCACCGGCCGGGTCCCGGGCGTCCGCGGCCTCCGCCAGCAGCGGCTCGGCCTGCTCGGGCGTCAGCGGGTGCGGGTGCGGGTCGTTGCCGAGGTGGGACGCCACCCGGTAGGTCAGGGTGATGGTCTTCTTCAACTGGCGCGCGTAGTCGGCGTACGCCGCCAGCCGCCGCTCCTCCCACCGGGCCGCGCGCTCCTGGCGGAACCGGACCTGCTCACCGCGCATGACCACCAGATACGAACCCAGGGCACCGATCACCACGCCGAGCAGGGCGGGCAGTTGCTGTATGAACTCCGACATGGACGCACGGTATCCGGGAAACGATCGATGCAGCGCCGCTTAACGTCCTTGTAGATCTCTTCACTTGTCCTACTCGATCGCCGTCGGGCACCGTGTCCCCGTGCCGACCGACCCCCGAACCGATCACCGCGCCGACTCCCGATCCCCGTGGCGGGTCCGCGACTTCCGCACCCTCTTCACCGCCACCACCCTCAGCCAGCTCGGCACCAACGTCGGCTATGTCGCCATGCCCCTGGTCGCGGTGGCCGCGCTGGGCGCGGGACCCGGCCAGGCCGGCGCCCTCGCCACCCTCAGCACCCTGGCGTTCCTGCTGATCGGACTGCCGGCCGGGGCGTGGGTGGACCGGATGCGGCACCGCCGGGTCCTGATCGGCGCCGACCTCGCCCGCGCACTGCTCTGCGCGTCCGTACCGCTCGCGTGGTGGCTCGACGCCCTCACCCTCGGCCAGCTCTACGTGGTGGTCCTGCTGACCGGCTGCGCGACGGTCTTCTTCGACGTCGGCTCGCAGAGCGTGCTGCCCCAACTGGTCGGCAGGGACGCCCTGGTGGGCGCGAACGCCGCCGTCGTCAGCCTCCAGGCGGCCGGCAACGTCGCCGGGCGCGGCCTCGGCGGCGGTCTCGTCCAGCTGCTCACCGCCCCCGTCGCCGTGCTCTGCACCGCCCTGGCCCACCTCGCCTCGGCCCTTTGGCTCATCGCCCTGCGCGGCGGCACCGCACCCGGGCCGGTGGCCACGCGGACGAGCCTGCGGGCGCGGATCGCCGAGGGACTGCGCCATGTCCTCGGCAACGCCGAGCTGCGCGCCCTCGCCCTCACCGCGTCCCTCACCAACCTCGGGTCGCAGATCGTGAACACCCTGCTGCCCGTGCTGTTCGTCCGCGAACTCCGCCTCCCGGCCAGCGTGCTCGGCCTGTACTGGGCCGCCGGCGGCCTCGGTCTCCTGCTCGGCGCGCGCTGCGCCCGGCCCCTCGCCGCCCGCTTCGGCCACGGGCGCACGCTCGCCCTCGCCGGGCCGGTCCTCGCCCCCGCCGCCCTGCTCGTCCCGCTCATCGGGCGCGGCCCCTGGTTGTGGCTCGCCGGCGCCGGATGGGCCCTGACGATGTTCAAGACCGGCATGGACAACGTGCTCGGCGTGAGCCTGCGCCAGGGAATGACCCCGGACGCCCTGCTCGGCCGTATGAACGCCACCTTCCGCTTCATGCTGACCGGCGCGCTGGCGGTCGGCGCGGCCCTGTCCGGCCTCCTCGGCGAAGTGGCCGGCGTCCGCCCGGCCCTCTGGACCGGGGGCGCGCTGCTCGCGATGGCGTTCCTGCCGGTCCTGCTCTCACCGGTGCGGCGCCGGCGGACACTGCCGGGGGAGCGGCGGGCGCCTGCCACGCCCGCCCCGTCGCGGCGGACCGGATGAGCCGCCTCGCACGGGCCGCCCCGCATGAAGCGCCTCACATCCGCCGCATCCTTACAACCGTTCGGGGCAGGTATCCGTCTACCTGAGCAGACATTCGCCGCATCCGAAGGGCAAACCCGACCATGGGGGACAAAAGCAGACGGGCAACCGTCGTTCTGGGCGCCACCGCACTGGTGGCCCCGCTCACACTCGCGCTCGGCGCCGCTCCGGCGCAGGCGGCGAGCTGTACGACCCAGACCGGGCCGTACCAGAAGCAGGTCGAGAAGTTCCTCGGCCGGCCCGTCGACGGCGTCCAGTCCGCCGCCGACTGCAAGGCGATCCAGGCCTTCCAGACCAAGCACGGCATCCAGCCGAACGCCGGCTACGCGGGCCCCGTGACCTGGGGCGTGATGGACCTGATGCTGAAGCAGAAGGCCGTGGGGAACAATCCCAACAAGGCCGGCAAGTGCCCGGTGAACAAGGGCCGCATCGCCTGCGTGAACCTCACCCTCCAGCTCAGCTGGATCCAGGACGGCAAGAAGCTCGTCTACGGCCCCGTCCCGGTCCGCACCGGGCGCGACGGCGACGAGACCCGCACCGGCCTGAAGAAGATCTACTGGCGCAACATCGACCACGTCTCCTCCATCTACGACGTGCCGATGCCCTACGCCCAGTTCTTCGACGGCGGCCAGGCCTTCCACCAGGCCAACGTCAGCATGTGGAACCCGCCGGGCTCGCGCGGCTGCGTCAACCTGACGAAGACGGACGCCAAGAAGTACTGGTCGCTGCTGAAGACCGGCGACGACGTCTTCGTGTACGGCCGCAAGCCGGGCACCTGACGCACCCGTCCCGTACCGGCCGCCCAGGGCGCGCGAGGGGGAGTGATCAGTAACACGGTCCGATATGCCGGATTCGTTCCTGTTCGCTCACGTCATCTTCACGTCGGGCCCCGTATGCTTCACAGCATGTCCACCACTGTTGAACCCGCCACCGGGCGATCGGCAGCGGAGATCAACGAGGAGATCCGGGCCCTGTGGCGCCGGTCGGGCGGGACACTGAACACCGAGCAGCGCGAGGAATACCAGCGGCTCGTGATGGAATGGGCCGACCGCGCGTCGGCCGCCTGACCCACCCGTCCTCGAATCAACTCCAGCTCGCCGAGTACTGGCGCTGGTAGGCCCTGCGGTCCTGCTCCGTGCGGATCCACCGCGTGGCCACCAGCGCGACCAGGCTTCCCGCGATCACCAGCAGCCCCGGACCCGCGTTGCGCGGGTCCGCCAGCCGCGCGTACAACGACGGCGCCGCTCCGCCGCCCGCCGCCTGAGCCGGTACGCCCGGCGCGCTCGCGTCCTGACTCGCGGAGGACGACGGAGCCGGCGAGCCGGCCCCGGCCGCCGTGAGCAGCCGCACACCGAGCTGGTCCATCGCCTCCGTCACCGGCTGGAAGAACGTCGTCCCGCCACCGCGGCAGTCCCCGCTGCCCCCGGACGTCACCCCCAGCGCGGTCCCCTCCGCGAACAGCGGCCCGCCGCTGTCCCCGGGCTCGGCGCAGACGTCCGTCTCGATCAGGCCCGTGACCGTGCCCTCCGGATAGTTCACCGTCGCGTCCAGCGCCGTCACCCGCCCGTCGCGCAGCCCGGTCGTGCTGCCGCTGCGGAACACCCGCTGCCCGACGGCCGGTTCGGCCGCCCCGGTGATCCGTACGCCTCTCCCGGCACCGATCGCCACCACGTCCGCGCCCTCGCCCGCCCGGTCGCCGGCGTACCGCACCAGCGAGTAGTCCGCGCCCGGGAACCGCCCCGCGACCGTCCGGCCCACCTCCCGCGCGCCCTGGTCGTCCGCGAACCACACGGAGCCCGTGGGCCCGCAGTGCCCGGCCGTCAGGATGAACTCGCGCCGCCCGTCGGTCACGTTGAACCCCGCCGAACAGCGCCCGCTCGTCGACAGGATGGGCCGCGCCCCGTTCAGCCGGGTGGTGAAGGTGCCCGCCGAGCGCTCCATCCGGACGAAGCCGCCGATCTCCTCGGCGAGTTGCGCGAGCCGGTCCCAGTCGGCGGCGGAGACGGTGCGGTCGGCCCGTACCACCACCTCGTTGCGCCGGTAGTCCACCGCCCACGCCGTGCCGGCCACCCGCGGCGCCGAACGCAGCGACGCGGTGGCCGACTTCAGCTCCCGCAGGCTGTGCCGCACCACCTTGGGCGTGGCACCCGCCCGGCGGACCTCGGCGGCCGTGTCCCGGTCGGTGACCGCGACCACCGGCCGCCCGTCCGCGCCGAGCCAGCTGCCCGCGGTCCGCTCGGCGCCGAGCCGCTCGACGAGACCCGGACCGGTGACGGGCGGGACGGGCGGCGGCGGGCTCGCCACGGCCTGCGTGACCATCGTCCCGCCGAGCAGCAGACCGCCGACGGCCGCCAGCCGTGCCGCTCGCCGGACGATCCGTCGTCGTACGTGCCTCATGCATGGCTCCCGAACCCCGAACGCGCGGTGATGACGACACCGCGGGGGCCTCCGGCAGTCGAGCGCCCTCCTTCGCATACGTGCCGGGAGCCGGGCCCGTTCACCCCCGCGGGGGCCGGCTCAGTTCTTGCGGGCCACCCCGCCGAACATCGCCACCTCCTCCGGCTCGGTCCCGTCACCGCCCTCCGGGCGCCAGCGCGAGCAGGAGACGACACCGGGCTCCAGCAGTTCCAGACCGTCGAAGAAACGGGTCACCTGCTCGGGCGTGCGCTGGGTCAGCTTCGGAGTGCCGTGCTCGTTCCAGAACTTCACCGCCTCGTCCACGTCCGGCATCGACGGCGAGGTGACGGTGTGCGACAGCACCAGGTGGCTGCCCGACGGCAGCGCGTCCACCAGCCGCCGCACCAGGCCGTACGGGTCCTCGTCGTCGCCGATGAAGATGACCACGCCGAGCAGGATCAGGCCCACGGGCTTGCCGAAGTCCAGCGTCTTGCCCGCGTGTTCGAGGATGGCGTCGACGTTGCGCAGGTCCTCGTCCAGGTAGTCGGTGCGGCCCTCGGGCGTGCTGGTCAGCAGCGCGCGGGCGTGCGCCAGGACGAGCGGGTCGTTGTCGACGTAGACGATCCGCGCGTCCGGGGCGAGCCGCTGGGCGACCTCGTGGGTGTTGTCGGCGGTCGGCAGCCCGGTGCCGATGTCCAGGAACTGGCGGATGCCCTCCTCCTGGACGAGATGGCGCACGGCACGGCCCAGGAAGAGGCGGTCGGCCTGCGCGTACGCGCCGATGCCCGGGTGCAGGCGGCGGATCTGGTCGCCGGCCGCGCGGTCCACCTCGTAGTTGTCCTTGCCGCCCAGCCAGTAGTTCCAGATCCGGGCCGTGTGCGGCTGGGAGGTGTTGATGCGCTCGCGCAGGGAATCGGCCACGCCGTCCGTGGTGGGCGGGTTCTCGGTCACGGGTCAGCTCCTGGGATGCCGTAATGCGGTGGAGTGTCAAGGAGCAATCTAGACGGACCAGTTGATCATTGCCGATCCCCCTGCGCATTTTGCTGGACCGTGCGGTCCTCCAGGGGGTGTCTCGCCGATCACGCCGGGCGCCCGGCGTCATCGGCGAG
>NZ_JBFATR010000021.1:0-95451 GCF_040678395.1 Streptomyces sp. NPDC052687
GGCCGGGGCCTCGGCGGCGGGCGCCGGAGCCGGGGCCGGGGCGGCGGCCGGAGCGGCACCCGGGGCGCCGATGACGGCCAGCTTGGCGCCGACCTCCGCGGTCTCGTCCTCGCCGACGACGATCTCCAGCAGCACGCCGGAGGCCGGGGCGGGGATCTCGGTGTCGACCTTGTCGGTGGAGACCTCGAGCAGCGGCTCGTCGGCCTCGACGGTGTCGCCGACCGACTTCAGCCAGCGGGTGACGGTGCCCTCGGTGACGGACTCGCCGAGCGCGGGCAGCACCACGTCGGTGCCCTCGGCGGAGCCGCCGCCGGAGGCGGCCTCGGCGGTCGGGGCCGGGGCGGGGGCGGACTGCTCGGTGGACGGCTGAGCGGCCGGGGCCGGCTCGGGGGCCGGCGGGGCGACCTGCTCGGCGGCGGGCGCCTGCTCGGCGGCCGGAGCCGGAGCCTCGGCGGGGGCGCCGGTGCCGTCGTCGATGATCGCCAGCTCGGCGCCCACCTCGACGGTCTCGTCCTCGGCGACCTTGATGGAGGCCAGGACACCGGAGGCCGGGGCCGGGATCTCGGTGTCGACCTTGTCGGTGGAGACCTCGAGCAGCGGCTCGTCGGCCTCGACGCGCTCACCCTCGGCCTTCAGCCAGCGGGTGACAGTGCCCTCGGTGACGCTCTCGCCGAGCGCCGGAAGGGTTACGGAAACCGCCATGGTTTCGGTTGCTCCTAACGAATTGCGGAAGTCTGTGTCGTCGCGCCCAGTGACCGAGGGGGTCAGTCGTGGGAGTGCAGCGGCTTGCCGGCCAGGGCCAGGTGGGCCTCGCCGAGGGCCTCGTTCTGCGTCGGGTGGGCGTGGATGAGCTGGGCCACCTCGGCCGGCAGCGCCTCCCAGTTGTAGATCAGCTGGGCCTCGCCGACCTGCTCGCCCATCCGGTCGCCGACCATGTGGACGCCGACCACGGCACCGTCCTTGACCTGGACGAGCTTGATCTCGCCCGCGGTCTTCAGGATCTTGCTCTTGCCGTTGCCCGCCAGGTTGTACTTCAGAGCGACGACCTTGTCCGCGCCGTAGATCTCCTTCGCCTTGGCCTCGGTGAGACCGACGGAGGCGACCTCCGGGTGGCAGTACGTCACCCGCGGGACACCGTCGTAGTCGATCGGGACGACCTTCAGACCGGCCAGCCGCTCCGCCACCAGGATGCCCTCGGCGAAGCCGACGTGCGCGAGCTGGAGGGTCGGGACCAGGTCGCCGACCGCGGAGATGGTCGGGACGTTGGTCCGCATGTACTCGTCGACGAGGACGTAACCGCGGTCCATGGCGACCCCGGCCTCCTCGTAGCCCAGGCCCTGCGAGACCGGGCCGCGGCCGACGGCCACCAGCAGCACCTCGGCCTCGAACTCCTTGCCGTCGGCCAGGGTGACCTTCACACCGTCCTGGGTGTACTCGGCCTTCTCGAAGAAGGTGCCCAGGTTGAACTTGATGCCACGCTTGCGGAAGGCGCGCTCCAGCAGCTTGGAGCTGTTCTCGTCCTCGACCGGGACGAGGTGCTTCATGCCCTCGATGATCGTGACGTCCGAGCCGAAGGACTTCCACGCGGAGGCGAACTCGACGCCGATGACGCCGCCGCCCAGGATGATCGCGGACTTCGGCACGCGGTCCAGGACGAGGGCGTGGTCGGAGGAGATGATCCGGTTGCCGTCGATCTCCAGGCCCGGCAGCGACTTCGGCACGGAGCCGGTCGCCAGCAGCACGTGGCGGCCCTGGATCCGCTGACCGTTGACGTCCACGGAGGTGGGGGAGGACAGCCGGCCCTCGCCCTCGATGTACGTCACCTTGCGCGAGGCGACCAGACCCTGCAGGCCCTTGTACAGGCCCGAGATGACCTCGTCCTTGTACTTGTGCACGCCCGCGATGTCGATGCCCTCGAAGGAGGCCTTGACACCGAACTGCTCGCTCTCGCGGGCCTGGTCGGCGATCTCGCCCGCGTGCAGCAGGGCCTTGGTGGGAATGCAACCCCGGTGCAGGCAGGTGCCGCCGACCTTGTCCTTCTCGATCAGGGCGACGTCCAGGCCCAGCTGCGCCCCGCGCAGGGCCGCGGCGTAACCACCGCTACCACCGCCGAGGATCACTAGGTCGAAAACGGTGCTGGCGTCGTTCGCCACGTCACGTCCTCCATGCATGTGCGCCACGCCGGTCAGCGGTGACCGGTCGGCGGCTGGTGTCCGGCCGCTCGTTCTTCGGCCCTTAGGTGGGGGCCCTGTCCTGCCGTGCCCCATCTTCGCACTAGTCCGCCCTTGACGAGACGCGGGGCCGGGGTGTGAGACGTAGCACGTTCACGTCTGGACGGGGGGAGGGGACTGACCCCAGGGGCGCGGGGCCGTGTCGATATGCGGCTCCGCCGCGTGGGCGCGACCAGCCCCCCACGCCCCTGAGGCCGCCCTGCAACGGACGCACCCCACTCAGTGGGCGAACGTCACCCGAGATCACCCGCGGCCGTCAGCTCCGCGAGCCGCACCAGCGTCCGCACACCGGACCCGGTGCCGCCCTTCGGCGTGTACCCGAAGGGTCCGCCCTCGTTGAACGCCGGCCCGGCGATGTCCAGGTGCGCCCAGGTGATCCCCTCGCCGACGAACTCGCGCAGGAACAGACCGGCGACCAGCCCGCCGCCCATCCGCTCACCCATGTTGGCGATGTCCGCGACCGGCGAGTCCATGCCCTTGCGCAGGTGCTCCGGCAGCGGCATCGGCCACGACTCCTCGCCGACCTCCTGAGCGGCCTCCACGATCGCCGCGCGGAACGCGTCGTCGTTGGCCATCACACCGAAGGTGCGGTTGCCCAGGGCCAGCACCATCGCGCCGGTCAGCGTCGCCACGTCCACGATCGCGTCCGGCTTCTCCTCGGACGCGGCCCACAGCGCGTCGCCCAGCACCAGCCGGCCCTCGGCGTCGGTGTTGAGCACCTCCACCGTCTTGCCGCTGTACATGCGCAGCACGTCACCGGGGCGCACCGCGGAGCCCGACGGCATGTTCTCGGCGAGCGCCAGCCAGCCGGTGACGTTCACCTCCAGGCCGAGGCGCGCGGCGGCGACGACCGCGGCGAAGACCGCCGCCGCGCCGCTCATGTCGCACTTCATCGTCTCGTTGTGGCCGGCCGGCTTCAGCGAGATGCCGCCCGAGTCGTAGGTGATGCCCTTGCCGACGAAGGCGAGGTGCTTCTTCGCCTTGGAGTGCTTGTACGTCAGCTTCACCAGGCGCGGCGCGGACGCGGAGCCGCCGCCGACGCCGAGGATGCCGCCGTAGCCGCCCTTGGCGAGCGCCTTCTCGTCGAGCACCTGCACCTTGATGCCGTGCTCCTTGGCCGCGGCCTGGGCGACGGCGGCGAAGGCCTCCGGGTTGAGGTCGTTGGGCGGGGTGTTGACCAGGTCGCGGGCACGGTTCAGCTCCTCGACGACGGCGGTGGCGCGCTCCAGGGCGGCCTTGTACGCCTTGTCGCGGGGCTTGCCGCCGAGGATCGCGGCCTCGGCGAGCGGCGCCTTGCCGTCCTTGTCCTTGGCGGCGCCGCCCGCCTGGCGGCCGCTGTCCTTGTAGGCGTCGAAGGTGTACGCGCCGAGCAGCACGCCCTCGGCGACGGCGCCGAGCGCGGCGGCGTCGGCGACCGGCAGGGCGAAGGCGGCCTTCTTCGTGCCGGTCAGGGCGCGGGCGGCCACACCGGCGGCGCGGCGCAGCGCCTCGGCGTCGTACTCGCCGTCCTCGTCCGGCTGCGTGCCCAGGCCGACCGCCACCACGAGCGGCGCCTTGAAGCCGTCGGGTGCGGGCAGCTTGGTCACCTCGCCCTCGGCGCCCGAGGCGCCGAGGGTCTCCAGGAGGCCGGCGAGCCGGCCGTCGTAGGCCTGGTCCACGGCCTCGGCGCCCGGCGCGACGGCGAGCCCCTTTCCGCCCCTCGGGCTCTTGGCGACACCGATCACGAGGGCGTCGGCGCGCAGGCCGGCCGCCGCGGCGGTGCTGAGAGTGAGAGCAGTCACGGTGGTGATTTCTCGCTTCCGATGTGAAGTTGCCTTGGCCGAACAGGGTGGGTCGGCCGGGCCCGACAGCCGACCTTAGATCCGGCCCTGTGTGGTGGTCTCAACCGGGTCCGCGTCACTGCGGCGCGCACCTGGGACGAGAGACTACGCGCGCGGGTTCGTTCGCTCACGCCTGCGGGCGTTCACCTGTGAGTGGCGTCGTGGCCATTTCCCGATCCTCGCACTCCATGAACTGGGTCACACTCGTCGGGTTCCGGTGAGCCCCGTGCTCGCCGCTTTGCATGATTTCCACATGATCCTCCGTGGCCGGTTCACCGGAGAGCCGCACCTTCCGCGCGGCACCGAGGGCATGGAGGATCTTCTGGGGGGAGGAACCACCATGGCGCCACGCGCGCGCACAAGGAGAGAAACGGTCGCCGTGACGGCGGCCGCCGCACTGATGACGCTCGGGCTGGGGGCACCCGGCGCGTCGGCGGCCGGCGAGCCGCGGATCGACCTGCGGGTGCTGGTGGTGGACAACGGGGACAGCCCCGTCAGGGCCATCACCGCGCAGCTGCGGGCCACCGGCGTCCCGTACACCACGATCGACCTGACCGACCCGGGCCGGCCCACCGTCACCCCCGCGTTCCTCAGCGACACGGTGAACGGCACACCCCGCGCCAGGTTCCAGGGCGTCGTCCTGCCGAACGAGGCCCCGTTCGGCGCGGGCTCCGCCGAGCAGACCGCGCTGGAGAGCTACGAGCGGACGTACGGCATCCCGCAGGTCGACGCCTACACCTGGGCCCACCCCGGAGTCGGCCTCGACTACACCAGCGAGGGCGGCTGGGCGGGCGCCCTCGACGGGCGCGAGGCGACCGTCACCGCGGCCGGCAGGGCACGCTGGTTCGGCTACCTCGACGGCGCCCTCGCCTTCGAGGACAACGACCCGGCAGTCCAGGAGAGCTACGGATACGTGGCCCGGCCACGGGAGGGCTTCACCAGCTACGTCGACATCCCCGTGCCCGGCGCCACCGGCCGCGGCAGCCTCGTCGGCGAGTACGCCCACGACGGGCGGCGCGAACTGGTGGTGACGTTCGCCTACAACGCGCACCAGCGGCAGTTCCGGGTGCTGGCCCGCGGCGTCGTCGAATGGCTGACCCAGGGCGTCCACCTGGGCCGGGACCGCAACCACTTCGCGGTCCACGTGGACGACGTCTTCGCCCCCGACGCCCGCTGGGACACCGAGCGCAACTGCACCCCGGGCGACATCGACTGCGCGGGCGGCGGCGAGGACACCACCACGCCGATCCGGATGACCGCCGCCGACGCGGCCTACGCCGCCCAGTGGCAGCGCGAGCGCGGCTTCACCCTCGACATGGTCTACAACGCCGGCTCCGGCGAGCGGTGGAAGGCCGAGCACGGCGGCACCGACCCGCTCACCGACCGGCTGCTCGCCGACAGGGCGCAGTACCGCTGGATCAACCACACCTACACCCACCCCTTCCTGGGCTGTGTGCAGGACACCTCGACCGTGCCGTGGAGCTGCGCGAAGAACGCCGACGGCAGCACCCGGTACATGAGCCGCGCCGAGATCGCCGCGCAGATCCGCGACAACCACCAGTGGGCCCTGGCCAAGGGCCTCCCGGTCGACCGCACCGAGCTGGTCACCGGCGAGCACTCCGGCCTGAAGACCCTGCCGCAGCAGCCCGAGGACAACCCGAACCTGGCCGGCGCCCTCGCCGACACCGGCGTCAAGTGGATCGCCTCGGACAACTCCCGCGAGCCGGAACAGCGCCCGGTGGGCGCCGCGCAGACCGTCCCGCGCCACCCGATGAACGTTTACTACAACGTCGGCACCGAGGCCGAGATGACCGACGAGTACAACTGGGTCTACACCTCGAAGGCGGACGGCGGCAGCGGCGTCTGCGAGAACAACCCCACCTCCACCTGCCTCGACGAGCCGCTGGACGTCTCCACCGGCTACGACACCCACATCGTCCCGCAGGAGGCCCGTATCGCCCTGGGCCACGCCCTCGGCAACGACCCGCGCCCGCACTACGTGCACCAGTCCAACCTGGCCGAGGAACGCATCCTCTACCCCGTCCTGGACAAGGTCCTCGCCGACTACCGGGCCCTGTTCGCCGACAACACCCCGCTGGAGAACCCGCGGCACAGTGCGATCGGCACCGAACTGACGCGCCGCGCCGCCTGGCGGACGGCCATCGCGAACAACCAGGTCACCGCCTACCGCATCGGCGACACCGTGACCGTCAGGGCACCGTCCGGCACCCGGATCCCGGTGACCGCCCCCGAGGGCACGAGGAAGCAACTTCCCCTCGGCACCACACCGTTCGGCACCCCGTACGCGGGCGCCCGCTCGGCATGGACGGCACCCGAGGCCCTGCAATCCGCGGTCACGCTGAAACTGCCGTAAGAGGAATCTCCTAACGAGCGCGGGGAACTGCGCGACCGGACCGCGACGGCCCGCGGCCGGACGACGAGCAGCAGTTCCCCGCACGGATTCCGCACAACAGGGGGGAAGCCGCGCAGCGATGCGTACCGGACGTCACGTCACCATGCTCACCGAAGGCACCTACCCGCATGTCCACGGCGGCGTCAGCACCTGGTGCGACCAGCTCGTCAAGGGCATGCCCGAGGTCGACTTCCACCTCGTCTCGCTCACCGGCAGCGGCCGGGAACCCGTGACCTGGGAACTGCCGCCCAACGTCCGCCGGCACACCACCGTGCCGACCTGGGGCCCGCGCCCCGGCAGCCGCCGCCCGCCGCACGGCAGGGCCCGCCGCCGCTTCGTCGACGCCTACGAACAGCTCCTGCTGTCCTTCCTCGACCCGGAATCGCCCTGCGACTTCGGCGAGGCCCTCACCGAGCTGGCCCGCCTCGCCCGCGCCGGCCGCCTGTCCGCCGCGCTGCGCACCGAGACCGCGCTGCGCTCGCTGATGTGGATATGGACGATGCCGCACCTGCCGACCGCGGCCGCCCGCCCCACCGTGCACGACGCGCTCACCGCCACCGACCTGCTGGAACACGCGCTGCGCCCGCTGGGGACCCGGATCCAGGAGAACTCGGTGGCGCACGCCGTGAGCAGCGGCCTCGCCACCCTCCCCGCGCTCGCCGCCCGCCACCTCGACGGTGTGCCGTTCCTCCTCACCGAACACGGCATCTACCTGCGCGAGCGCTATCTCGGCTACCGCCAGGAGCCCCAGCGCTGGCCCGTGAAGGCCTTCATGCTCGGCTTCTGGCGCGCGCTCACCTCGCACGGCTACCGCTCCGCCGACCTGATCACCCCGTGCAACCAGTACAACCGCCGCTGGGAGGAGCGCGGCGGCGCCGACGCGGGCAAGATCCGCACCGTCTACAACGGCGTCGACCCGGCCGCCTTCCCGCACGCCGGACCCGAACCCGGCGTCCCCACCCTCACCTGGTGCGGCCGCGTCGACCCGATCAAGGACCTGGAGACCCTGATCCGCGCCTACGCCCTGGTCCGCGCCGAGATCCCGCGGACCAGGCTGCGCCTGTTCGGCCCGGTCCCGCCCGGCTGCGAGGACTACCGGACCGGGCTGGAGAAGCTCGCCGCCGAACTCGGCGTCAGCGACGGCCTCACCTTCGAAGGCCGCGTCAGCGAGGTCTGGCGCGCCTACGCCGCCGGTCACATCGTCATGCTGTCCTCCATCTCGGAGGGTTTCCCGTTCTCCCTCATCGAGGCCATGTCCTGCGGCCGCACGACCGTCTCCACGGACGTCGGCGGCGTCCGCGAGGCGGTCGGCGACACCGGGCTGGTGGTGCCGCCGCGCGAACCGGAGAAGATGGCCGCCGCCGCGCTCACCCTGCTCCACGACCACGAACGCCGCCGCCGCCTCGGCGAACTGGGCCGCCAGCGGGTCATCGACCGCTTCACCCTGCGCCGCTCCGTGGACAACTTCCGCACCGTCTACCGGGAACTGGCGGGCGCCCCCGAGGTGTACGAGCCGACGGTCGAGACGGTCGCCGACTGGACCCTGGAGCTGCGCGACCCCTGGTACGCCGCCGTCGCGACGGACGGGGCCGGCTGGTGAGCGGCAGCGTCTGGCTGCCCCCGGGCGCGCGCCCCGACAGCCTGCCCGCGGTCCCCCGGCAGCGCGCCATCCCCAGCTGGGCGGAGCCCGACCCGGTCGACGAACTCGCCGGACGCCTGGAGGACTTCATAGCGGCGGCCGTCCACCCCGACGAGATCGCCGCGCTGCTGGAGTCCGACGGCCTGTCCGACGACCGGATACGCGAGCGGTACGGCGTGAAGGACTCCTTCGCGCTCGCCGAGGAGCTGTACGCGCGCGTGGAGCGCGGCCACCCCGAACCCGACGGCCCCGCCCACGACCCCTGGCGGGCCGGCCTGGCGGGCTGTCTGCTGCGCGGCGTGGTCTTCGCCCTGCCGGGCCTCGCCTACGTCCTCGGCGGGCCCTTCCTCGCCGGCCCGGACGGCGACTTCGGGCTCCCGGCCGGCACGGTCCCGCTGCTCGCGGGCGCCCTCACCGGCTGGACGTGGAACCAGGGTCTCGCCCACCGCGCCTACTCCTGGCTCGGCCTCGGCGACCGCTCGGCCGCCCGCCGCTGCCTCCTGGTGGGCGCACCCCTCGGCGCGCTGCTCGGCGCGCTGACCGCGCTCGCCGTCGCGGGCACCGCGCACCCGGCCGCCGTCGGGTTCGCCGCGGGCCAGTCCTGCTATCTCGGCGCGGCCACCGCCCTGCTGGTCATGGGCCGCGAACGGGCCCTGCTCCTCGCGCTGCTGCCGATGGCGGCCGGAGCGGTGGCGGCCCTGGTCACCGAGGTTCCCGAGCCCACCCGGATCACCCTGCTGCTCGGCTCGCTCGGCGTGGTCGCGGCGCTCGGCCTGCTGGAGGTGGCGCCCGCGCTGCGCGAGCTGGGCGAGGGCAACTGGACGGCCGGCCTGACGGCGCTGCTCCCCTTCGGGCCGCTGGGCCCGCTCGAACACCGCGCCGGCGGCCCCCGGCTCACCGCGTCGCTGCCGTACGCCCTGTTCGGCCTCGGCAGCGGGGTCCTCGTGCTGTACGCGGCGCTCGGCGACGTACTGGCCGGCGAGGCGCACAGCGCGGTCGCCGCGCCCGCCGCGGTGGCGCTCACCCTCAGCATGGGCCCCGCCGAATGGCTGCTGTACCGCTTCCGCAGCGGCAGCCTCGCCGGACTGCGCTCCACCGGCACCCCGCGCGCCTTCCGGCGGGCGACCGCGCTGGTCGTCGCCCGCTGCCTGGCCGGCTATCTCGCCGCCCTGTCCGCCCTGGCCCTCACCGCCGCGGCCCTGTGGCCGCACCCCCAGGGCTCGCCCGGGTCCGCGGCCTTCCTCGACCAGGGCGGTGCCCTCCTCGGCGTCCGTCTGGCCGGGCTCCTGCTGCTCGGGGTGGTGCTGTGGACCGGGCTGCTGCTCCAGTCGTTCGGCGCGATCCACGGCGCGGCGGCGGTGTGCTGCGCGGCCGCCCTCGTCCAGACCCTCGCGCTGGTCACCCACACCGGTGCGCCGCACTGGGTCGCCGTGACCGTCCACGGCGTGGCCGCCGCCGTCCAGGCGGCGCTGGTCTGCGCCCTGCTGGGGAGGGCGACCGCGCACCGATGAGCACCCTGCTGGTCCCGTACTACGAGCACCCGTCCGTCCGGCCCGCCGAGTGGGACGCGATCGTCGCCGCCGCGCCCCGCCTGTACGGGGTGGTCCTCAACCCGGCCAGCGGCCCCGGCGAGGCGCCCGACCCGGCGTTCGCCGAGGTCGCCGCCCGGCTGCGGGCGGCCGGCACCCGGGTGCTCGGCTACGCCGACACCGACTACGGCCGCCGACCGCACGCCGACGTGGCCCGCGACCTCGGCCGCCACCGCGCCTGGTACGGCACGGACGGCGCCTTCCTCGACCAAGTGGCCGCCGGAGTCGAGGAGTTCGCCCACTACCGCCACCTGGCGAGCGCCGCCTGGGCGGCCGGGTACACCACGATCACCCTCAACCACGGCACCGAACCCCACCCCTGCTACGCCCGCGTCGCCGACCTCCTCGTCACCTTCGAGGGCGACTGGACGGCGTACCGCGCGGGGCCCCGGCGGCCCTGGCCCGGCACCGGCGCCCGCGTCTGCCACCTCGTCCACGGCGTCCCGGCGGGCGTCGACCTGGCCGCGACCGCCCGCGAGCGGGGCGCGAGCGTGCACTGCGCGGTGCCCGGCACGGGGGATCATCCCTGGGGAACACTGCCGCACACCCTGGAGCCCCGCCGGTGAGACGTCCGATCCTGCTGCTCGCCCTGCTGCTGCTCGTCGCGGGCTGCACCTCCGCCCCCGACGACAAACCGGACCGGCCGTCCGGGGAGCGCTGGCAGCCGCGCCCCGGCACCCCCTGGCAGTGGCAGCTCAGCGGCCGCCTCGACCCGACGGTCGACGTGCCGGTGTACGACATCGACGGCTTCGACCACGACGCGGACGCCGTCGCGGACCTGCACCGCCGGGGCCGCAAGGTGATCTGCTACCTGTCCACCGGCGCCTGGGAGGAGTTCCGCCCGGACGCAGACAAGTTCCCGAAGGCGGTGCTGGGCAAGGGCAACGGCTGGCCGGGCGAGCGCTGGCTCGACATCCGCCGCACCGACGTCCTGGAGCCGCTGATGGCGGCCCGGCTCGACATGTGCCGCGACAAGGGCTTCGACGCGGTCGAGCCGGACAACATGGACGGCTACCGCAACCGCACCGGCTTCCCCCTCACCGCCGCCGACCAGCTCCGCTACAACCGGCTCCTCGCCCGCCTCGCCCACGAGCGGGGCCTCGCGGTGGGCCTGAAGAACGACCTCGACCAGATCCCGGAGCTGGTCGGCGACTTCGACTTCGCGGTGAACGAGCAGTGCGCCCAGTACCGCGAGTGCGACGCCCTCACCCCGTTCATCGAGGCGGACAAGGCCGTCTTCCACGTGGAGTACGAGCTGTCCACGCGCAGCTTCTGCCCCGAGGCGCGGCGGCTGCGGCTCAGCTCGATGCTGAAGCGGTACGAGCTGGGGGTGTGGCGCCGGGCCTGCTGACCCCCGGTGTCAGCCGAGGGCGAGGACGACCAGCGCCGTCGTCGCCGCCGTCTCGGCGAGCCCGCCGAACACATCACCGGTCACCCCGCCGAACCGGCGCGTACAGTGCCGCAGCAGCAGCTCCGACGCGGCGACGGCCAGCACCACCGCCAGCACCGCGCGGCCGGCGTCGTACGCCCCGAGCAGCGCGCCGCCGCCCGCCGCCGCCCCGAGCACCAGCAGCGCGACGAGCGCGGCCCCCGCCCGCGGCACGACCCCGGCGACCGCCGCGCCCAGCCCTTCCGGGCGCGCGGCCGGCACCCCGGTGCGGGCGGCCAGGGTCAGCGCGAGCCGGGCGGCGGCCGCCGACACGACCGCGGCGAGCGCGCCGCGCGCCCACGAGCCGCCGTAGGCCTCGGCGAGCGCGGCCACCTGGGCGAGCAGCACGAAGAGGAGGGTGATCACGCCGAACGGCCCGATGTCCGACTGCTTCATGATCCGCAGCGCGTCCTCGGCGGGCTTGCCGCTGCCCAGCCCGTCCGCGGTGTCGGCCAGCCCGTCCAGGTGCAGCCCCCGGGTCAGCACGGCCGGTACGGCGGCGGAGGCCACGGCGGCGAGCAGGGGACCGGCGCCCAGCAGCAGGAGCGCCACCCCGGCCGCCGCGGCGAGGGCGCCGACGACCAGCCCGGCGACCGGCGCGCACAGCATCCCGCCCCGGGCGGCCGCCCGGTCCCAGCGGGTCACCCGCACCGGCAGGACGGTGAGCGTGCCGAAGGCGAAACGGAGGCCGTGCAGGGACGGAACCGGAGAGATCGAGGACACGCCGGAAGGCTACGCGACGGCCCGCACGGCATTCCGGGGCCCGGGCTTCCCCGGACGGCGCCCGAGGGAGAACCGGGTCAGACTGGGACGCATGGGGCAGTGGCTGCAACGGAACATCATCGAGCCCGGCAAGCTCCCCCTCCTGCTCGCCCTCGCCGCCTTCGTGCTGACCTTCCTGATCACCCGGCTGATCACCCGCCTGATCCGGGCGGGCAAGGGGCCCTTCGGCAACGTCCAGGGGGCGGGCGGCCTGCACATCCACCATGCCGTCCCCGGCGTCGTGCTCACGGTCGTCGGCGGCTTCGGCGCGGTGGCCAGCGGACGGGAGGGGCTCGGGCCGGTCCTGTGGGCGGTGACCTTCGGGGTCGGCGCGGGGCTGGTCCTCGACGAGTTCGCGCTGATCCTCCACCTCGACGACGTGTACTGGAGCGAGGCGGGCCGCAAGAGCGTCGAGGTCGTGGTGGTGACGGTGGCCCTCGTCGGCCTGGTCCTGTCCGGCTTCTCCCCGTTCGGGGTCGACGGCGTCGACGAGGAGGAACGCCAGGGCCGCGGCACCGTCATCTCCACCGTCGCCGGGAACTTCGTCTTCTCCCTGGTCGCCCTCTACAAGGGCAAGCTGCGCATGGCCCTGTTCGGCACGATCGTGCCGCTGCTCGCCCTGATCGGCGCGGTCCGCCTGGCCCGCCCCGGCTCCCCGTGGGCCCGCCGCTTCTACGCCCGCCGCCCGCGCGCCCGCGCGCGCTCCGCGCTGCGCGCCTACCGTCACGACCGCCGCTGGACGGGCCCCGCCCGCAAGGTGCAGGACTGGATCGGCGGCGCGCCCGACGAGCCCGTCCGCGCCCTCGACCACCGCTGACGTCCCGCCTCCAGCGCGCACAGCGCCGACACCGCCGCGATCGCCGCGAGATGCTCCTTGCCGGCCAGGTTCTCCTTCACGATCACCTCCGCCACCATCGCCGCGGTCACCGCGCCCGCCGTCGCGTACGCGCGGTACCGGCAGCCCACGTACACCGCGAGCCCCACCACCGCCGCCGACGGCCCGGTGTCCACGACCCACGCGTCCGACGCGGGCAGCCCCACCGGGGTGTGCGGGCCGAGCGCGATGCCCAGCCGGGCGTACAGCGTCCCGGCGAGCGTCGCGGCGTAGGCCAGCGCGAGCGTGCGGCGGCGGCCGAGACAGATCTCCGCGACACCGAAGACGACCAGGATCTGCGCCAGCGCGCCCCACACCGGCAGGTCGAGGGCCGGGACGAAGAGGGACAGGGGCGTGCGCAGCAGCGCGAGCCACAGCGGATCCGCGGCGCGCACGGTGCCGGTGGCCTGCACGAAGCCGTAGCCCGACGAGGTGCCGTGCACGGCGTGCAGGACGGCGGTCAGGCAGACCGCACCGGCGGTCAGCGGGACGGCCGCGAACCGCCGCCGCGGCAGCGGTTCGCGCAGGGCCGCGCAGAGCGGTCCCCATTCGGCGCGGGCGAGGCGGGCGAGCGTGTTCATCGCCCGGGAAGACCGCGCCGACGGGGAAGACGTTGCGCGAAACCGACGTGAGCCGGGTCCCTCACTCCGCGGCGGCTTCGGCCTTCTGCCTCGCGGCTGCCTCGGCCGCTCGCTGTCCGGCCTTCACTGTGCGGCGGCCTCGGCGTCCTGCCTCGCGGCGGCCTCGGCCGCTGGCTGTCCGGTTTTCACTCCGCGGCGGCTTCGGCGTCGTCCCTCGCGGTGGCCTCGGCCGCTGGCTGTCCGGTTTTCACTCCGCAGCGGCTTCGGCGTCGTCCCTCGTGGCTGCTTCGGCCGCTCGCTGTCCGGCCTTCACTGTGCGGCGGCCTCGGCGTCCTGCCTCGCGGCGGCCTCGGCCGCTGGCTGTCCGGCCTTCTCCGCGCTCGCCTCGGCGGCCTCGGCCTCCTGCTGCCCCGTCTTCACTCCGCGGCGGCCTCGGCGTCCTCCTTCTCGGCGGCCCCGGCCGCTGGCTGCCCGGTCTTCTCCGTGCCCGTCTCGGCGGGCTCGGCCTCCTGCTGCCCGGCCTTCTCGGCGGGCTTCTCGGGCAGCTCGGCCGCCAGCGCCGCCGCGGCCTGCACCAGCGGCAGCGCGAGCACACCGCCCGCGCCCTCGCCGACCGTCAGCCCGTGGCTCAGCAGCGGCTCCAGCGCCATCCGGTCCAGCGCCTTCGCCTGCCCCGGCTCCCCGCTGTCGTGCGCGGCCAGCCACCAGTCCGGCGCCCGGAACGCGACCCGCTGACCCACCAGGGCGCACGCGGCGGCCACCACCCCGTCCAGGACGACCGGCAGCTTCCGTACGGCGCTCTGCAGCAGGAACCCGGTCATCGCGGCCAGGTCCGCGCCGCCGACCGTCGCCAAGAGCTTGAGCTGGTCCCCGAGCACCGGCCGGGCGCGGCGCAGCGCGTCCCGGATCGCGGCGCACTTGCGCATCCACGCCAGGTCGTCGATGGCGAGGCCGCCGCGCCCGGTGACCACCGAGGCGTCGGTGCCGCACAGCGCGGCCACGAGCACCGCCGCGGCCGTGGTGCCGCCGACGCTGACGTCGCCGAGGACCACCAGGTCCGTCCCCGAGTCGGCCTCCTCGTCGGCCACCGCCACCCCGGCGCGGAACGCGGCCTCCGCCTCCTCGGTGGTGAGCGCGTCCTCGATGTCGATCCGCCCGCTGCCGCGCCGCACCCGGTGCCGCACCACGTCCTCGGGGAACAGCCCCGGGTCGCAGTCCAGCGCCATGTCCACCACCCGCACCGGCACCCCGAGCCGCCGGGCCAGCACCGCCACCGGGCGGGCGCCCTCCAGCACCTCGCGGACCAGCTCGTGCGCGCTGCCCGCGGGCCGCGCCGAGACGCCCAGCGCGGCGACCCCGTGGTCACCGGCGAACAGCACCACCCGCGGCCGTTCGACCGGCCGTACCACCGCGGTTCCCTGCGCCGCGGCCAGCCACTCACCCAGGTCGTCGAGGCGGCCCAGCGATCCGGGCGGCACGATCCGGCGCTCCCGGCGCGCCTCGGCGTCCCGGCGCAGCCCACCGTCGGGGCGCTCGATCAGATCGGTGAAGTCGTCGAGATTAAGCGAGCTCATTCGCCGAACAGTACCGGCACCGGCCGAACGGGGCGGGGCCGCCGGGGCACCACGCGGTCACCACGTCGTTGCACCCTAGATCGCCATCCCATACGTTCCCTTTGCCTGTGTACACGCATGTGTCCGGGTATGCATGCGTGCGTACGTGTATGTACCTGTGATGCCCGCGTCCATGTACCTGGATGCCCGCGTCCGTCCCGGGAGCCGCCGATGCCGTCCACGCCCTCCGCCCCGCACGTGGGCGCCCGCCGCCGGGCCGCCTGCCTCGCCGAACTCGCCCATGGCACCGAACGGTTCCACGAACCGCGCCGCGAGGACTGCCCCTGGTGCGGGTCCCGTGACCTGCGGACCCGGTTCACCGCCTCCGACCCCCTGCAGGGCAGACCCGGCACCTTCACCGTCGACCGGTGCGAGGCGTGCGGGCACGTCTTCCAGAACCCCCGCCTCACCCCCGAGGGCATGGCGTTCCACTTCCGCTACGCGCAGCCCGGCCCCGCCCGCGTCCGCCGTACCCGGCGCCGGCTGCGGGCCACCGCCCGCGTGATGCTGCCGTACGGCGAACCGGAGGGCTGGCTCGACGTCGGCACCGGCAACGCCGACTTCCCGGCGGCGGCCCGCGCGTTCTTCCCGTACACCGCGTTCGACGGGCTCGACCCCAGCCCGCGCGTCCTGAAGGCCGCCGAGGCGGAACGCCTGGACGAGGCCTACGTCGGCCGGCTGACCACCCGCGCCGTGACCGGCCGGCTGCGCGCCCGCTACGACGTCGTCAGCCTCCTGCACCAGCTGCACCGCAGCCCCGACCCGCGCGCCGACCTGCACGCGGCCCTCGGCCTGCTCCGCCCCGGCGGCCGGATCCTGATCGAGCTGCCCGACCCGACCAGCCTCTTCGCCCCCTTCCTCGGCCGCTGGTGGCTGCCCCACACCCAGCCCCGCCACCTGCACCTCATCCCCCCGGCCAACCTCCGCGCGGAACTGGAGCAGCACGGCTGCCGGATCCTGCGCACCGACCGCCTGCACGCCCCCTACGACCTGTCCGTGGCGACGACCCTGCTCCTCGCCCACCTGCTGCCGTGCCCCGACGCCCCGTGGCGCCCCCTCCCTCCGACCGAGGCCCAGCGCGCGCTGCGCGCCGCCCTGTCCGCGGCGACGGCCCCGATGACCGTGGCGGCCGCCGCGGCGGACCACGCGCTGGCCCCGCTGCTCCGCCACACGGGCTTCTCCAACACCTACCGGGTGATCGCCCAGGCCCCGTACCGGCCACGGACCTGAGCCCCACGGGCCTGAGCCCCCACGGGCCTGAGCCCCCACGGGCCTGAGCCGCGGTCCCCGGGGGGCGGTCCCGGGGCACGGGTGGCGCCCGGCCGCACGCGTCACCCCGCCGCACGCGTCACGCCGCGTCCGCGCTCAGCCGCGCAGCACCAGGGCCTGCCCCGCCACCACCAGCAGCACCTGCTCGCACTCGGCGGCCACCGCCGCGTTCAGCCGCCCCAGCTCGTCCCGGTACCGCCGCCCCGACGCGGTCGCCGGCACGATCCCCGACCCGACCTCGTTCGACACCGCGACCACCACCCGCCGTGCCTCCCGCACCGCCCCGGCCAGCTCCCGCACCCGCTCCCGCAGCGCCCGCTCGCCCCCGCCGGCCCACTCCGCGTCGTCCCACGCCCCGACCGCGTCCATCGCGTCGGTCAGCCACAGCGACAGACAGTCGACCAGCAGCGGCGGCCCGTCGTCCTTCAGCAGCGGCACCAGGTCGCACGTCTCCACCGTCCGCCACGACCCCGGCCGCCGCTCCCGGTGCGCCGCCACCCGCGCCGCCCACTCACCGTCCCCGCCGCGCGTCCCGCCCGTGGCGACGTACACGACGTCCGGGAACGCCTCCAGCCGCCGCTCCGCCTCCACCGACTTCCCGGACCGCGCCCCGCCCAGCACCAGGGTCCGCCGCGGCACGTCGGGCACGTCCTCGTACGCCCCCACGATCAGCGTCGTCCCGTCCGGCACCGCCCGCGCCCCCGCCGCCGCCAGCCGGCGCGCCAGCTCGGCCCCCGGCGGCACATCGTGGTCGAGGTGGACGGCGACCACGTCCGTCGTCGGCCCCACCGCCCCGACCGCCCGCAGCCGCGCCAGCGCGTCCGGCCGCCCCACCACATCCGCCAGCACCATGTCGTACGGCTCCGCGTGCGCGGTGCCCTCCTCCAGACCGGCCGGCGCGCCCCCGGGCGGCAGATACAGCAGCCGGTGCCCGTCCGGCCCGGTCACCGCGTAACCGGTGCCCGGCGCGTCCAGCGCCACCGCCCGCACCCGATGCCCCGTCAGCAGCGCCAACTCCCGCCCGTCCGGCACCCGGCCGGGCTGCGGCAGCCCCGCCGGCACCTCTATGGCGGGCCCGTCGTGCGGATGGGAGAGCAGCACCTGCCGCACCCCGCCCAGCGACCGGCCCGCCCGCGCCGCCGCGAACGCCGCCCCCGGCGTCAGGTCCAGCAGCAGCGCCCCGTCCAGGAGCAGCGCGGTCGCCGCCCGCGCGTCGGGCCCCAGCGCGGTCGCGCAGACCGCGCAGGGACAGTCGGGGCGGGGCAGTCCCGCGGGGGCACCGGTGCCGAGCAGAGTGAGTTCCACGGACCCGATTTTCCCGGCTCCCCGCAGGTCTTGCGCGTCCGGCTAGGCTCAGGGCAGGAGCCGGACCAAGATCCGGGCCCACTGCTCAGCTGGTGCCGACACCTGGGAGGCGTACATGGCGGCATGGACGTGGCGGTTCGAGAAGGCCGACGGGACGGAGGTCCAGCCCGCGGTGCAGCCCGAGGAGTTCACCACGCAGGGCGACGCCGAGTCGTGGATCGGGGAGCACTGGAAGGACCTGCTCGACGGGGGAGCGGACCAGGTACGGCTGTTCGAGGACGGCGCGGAGATCTACGGCCCGATGAGCCTGCACGCCGAAGAGGCCGCGCAGGAGTCGTAGCCGCGGGCCATCGCGCCAGAGGCGGGCGGGGCGGTCCGCGCCGGGCCGCCCGTCTCACTGCTCGCCCAGCGTCACGTCCACCGTCTTCTCGGCCCCGTCGCGGCTGTACGTCACGGTGGTCCGCTCGCCCGGCCGCAGCTCGGCCAGGGCCTCCTGCAGCGAGGTGATGGTGGTGATGTCCGCGTCGCCCAGCCGTACGATGACGTCCGAGGGCCGCAGGCCCGCCCGGTCGGCCGCCCCGCCGTCGCGCACCTCCACGATGGCCACCCCGACCGGCCGATAGGCGCGGTTGACGACGGTGCGCCCGGTGATGCCGAGCGCCGCCCGCCCCGAGTCGGTGACCCGGCCCTCCCGGACGATCTGGTCGGCGACCGTGCGCACCATCGACGACGGGATCGCGAACCCGATGCCGGGCGCGGCGCCCTCGCCGAGGCCGGGATCGGTCGCGGCGAGCGTCGGGATGCCGATGACCTGCCCGTCGAGGTCGACCAGCGCGCCGCCGCTGTTGCCCGGGTTGATCGCCGCCGACGTCTGCACCATGTTCGCGAGGGTCGCGCCGGTGCCGCCGCCGTCGCCGGGCTCGGTGACGGTCCGTCCGGTCGCCGACACGATGCCCTGCGTCACGCTCGACGACAGCCCGAGCGGCGACCCCATCGCCAGCACGATCTGGCCCACCTCCACCTCGGCGGAGTCCCCGAAGACCGCCGGGCGCAGCCCCTGCGGGGGCCGGTCCAGCTTCACCACGGCCAGGTCCTGCTCGGGATAGGAGAAGACCAGCCGGGCGGCGAGCCGCTCCTCGCTGTTGGCGGTGGTCACCTGGAAGTCGCGCTGGTCACCGACGACATGCGCGTTCGTGACGATGTGGCCGTCGTCGTCGTAGACCACCCCGGAGCCCAGGTCCTCGCGGCCCTGGATCTGCACGACCGACGGCAGGACGTCGCGGATCACCCGCTGGTAGTCGTTCTGCAGATCGCCCGCGGCGGCCGGCGCCGCGGCCCGCGCGGTCGTCCGCCCGGCCGTTCCCCCGGCCCGGACGGCCGCCCCGCCGTCACCGGTGCATCCGGCGAGCAGGACCCCGACCACGCCGACGACACCGACGACCCGGCCGAGACCGACGACCCGGCCGAGACCGACGACCCGGTCAACGCCGACGACCCGGTCAACCCCGACGACCCGGTCAACCCCGAGACCACCGAGCACACCGAGCGGTCCGCGCGGCGGGCCCGCGGCCCGGCGCGGCGCCCGCAGAGGATCAGCTTCCATGCCCCGAGTCTGGCGCCGGGGCCGGGGCAGCGGCCCGCGCTGTACGCCCGAACGGGCTCAGCCGCGCACGCCGCACAGATGCAGCAGCGCCGCGACCCCCCGGTACGGGTCCGTCCGGCCCGCGCGTTCCTCCACCGCCAGGAGTGTCTCCAGATCGGCCGGCGCCTGCGCGCCGTCGGCCGCCGTGTCCGTGAACACCCGCACCCCGTACCAGGCGTGCAGCGGCGCCCCGATCCCGGCGAGCGTGTCGGTCAGCGTGCTCAGCCGGTCGGCCCGCACGTCGAGCCCCAGCCGGTTGCGGTAGGCGGTGGTGTCGAAGGCGGCCAGCGCACCCGCCCAGTCCCCGGACAGCCCCGGCCGCATCGCCAGCGCGTCCCCGTTGCGCACCAGCAGCGACAGCAGCCCGCCCGGCGCCAGCACCCGGGCCAGCCCCGCCAGCAGCGGATCCGGCTCCTCGACGTACATCAGCACCCCGTGGCAGAGCACCACGTCGAAGCTGCCCGGCACGAAGTGGACGCCCGTGTCCCGGCCGTCGCCCTGGATGATCCGCATCCGCTCCCGGATGCCCTCGGGCTCGCCGGCCAGCGCCTCACGCGCCGCGGCGATCATCGTCGGGTCCTGCTCCAGGCCGGTGATCTGGTGCCCGGCGCGGGCCAGCCGCAGCGCCTGGGTGCCCTGGCCCATCCCCACGTCGAGCACCCGCAGCCGCTGCCCGACCGGGAACCGCCCGGCTATCTGCTCCTCGAGCTGCCGGGCGACCAGCTCCTGTCGTACGACATCACGCAGGCCGCCCACCTTGCTGAGCCAGGCGTCGGCCGCACCCCCGGTGAACGGCGCAGCGCTCAGGGTCGCTCCCCGCGCTTGACCTGCGGCTTCGGCAGCCGAAGCCGGCGCATCTGGAGGGAGCGCATCAGCGCGTAGGCGACGGCGCCGCGCTTGTTGTCGTCCGGGAAGCGCTCGGCGAGCCGCTTCTTCAGGCGGAAGCCGGTGACGAACGAGTCCAGCACGATCAGCACGATCACCACGAGCCACAGCAGCAGCGCGATGTTCTGCAGCGCCGCCACCCGCACCATGCTCAGCACCAGGATGACCACGGCCATCGGCAGGAAGAACTCCGCGATGTTGAACCGCGCGTCGATAAAGTCGCGGGCGAAGCGGCGGACCGGGCCCTTGTCACGGGCCGGCAGATACCGCTCGTCACCGCCGGCCAGCGCCTGGCGCTGCCGCTCCAGCGCGGCACGGCGCTCCTCGCGGGCCCGCTTGGCGGCCTCCTTGCGCGTCAACGACGTGTTGGCCACACTGCGGCGCTGCGACTGGGCCTCGCTGCGCTTGGGCGTGGGGCGGCCCTTGGGGGCCTGCGGGTCACGGGGCTGCTTGGAGACGGTCACCTGCGCCTTGTCGGCGACGGTGGCCTTCTCTTCCTTGGCACGGCTACGGAACACAAAAGCCAAGGGTACGGGGTGCCCGGGGTTGGACCCCAGCCCCACGGGGAACGATCCGGCAACACCGGACGTCTGTAAGGGGACAGAGGGGACGATGCGTACGCCTCGGAACCCTGAGGGACCCCTGGGGCGCATCCGGGGATCACCTCCTCCCTACGCCGGAGCGGGTGGCTCCTCAGTCGTCCTCGGGGATGAGCGCATCCGCGCCCGAACAGTGCGGTAATGGAAGCAGGGCCCGTACTGTGGGTTCTGTCGCAGAGCTGGAGCCGGAGTCGGTCAGAAGGGGGCGCGCGAAGCCCATGAGCGGTGTCATGAAGCGTATGGGGATGATCTTCCGCGCGAAGGCGAACAAGGCCCTGGACCGGGCCGAGGACCCGCGCGAGACCCTCGATTACTCGTACCAGAAGCAGCTGGAGCTGCTCCAGAAGGTCCGCCGCGGCGTCGCGGACGTGGCCACCTCCCGCAAGCGCCTGGAACTCCAGCTGAACCAGCTGCAGCAGCAGTCCGCCAAGCTGGAGGACCAGGGCCGCAAGGCGCTCGCGCTGGGCCGCGAGGACCTGGCCCGCGAGGCGCTCTCCCGCCGCGCCGCGCTCCAGCAGCAGGTCACCGACCTGGAGACGCAGCACGCCACCCTCCAGGGCGAGGAGGAGAAACTCACTCTGGCGGCCCAGCGGCTCCAGGCCAAGGTCGACGCCTTCCGCACCAAGAAGGAGACGATCAAGGCGACGTACACCGCGGCCCAGGCGCAGACCCGGATCGGCGAGGCGTTCACCGGCATCTCCGAGGAGATGGGCGACGTCGGCCTGGCCATCCAGCGCGCCGAGGACAAGACCGCCCAGCTCCAGGCCCGCGCCGGTGCCATCGACGAACTGCTCGCCTCCGGCGCCCTCGACGACCCCACCGGCATGGCCAAGGACGACATCCAGGCCGAGCTGGACCGGCTCTCCGGTGGTACGGATGTAGAGCTGGAGCTGCAGCGCATGAAGGCCGAGCTGGCCGGAGGCACGTCGGGTGACCGGCAGGCCATCGAGGGCGGCGACGCCCAGCAGCAGCCCCGGCAGCAGCCGCAGGACACCCCGCGGTTCGACAAGCAGTAGGGGCCCACGCCGAGGAGGGCGTCATGATCGTACGGATCATGGGGGAGGGGCAGGTGGAGCTGGCCGACAGCCACCTCGCCGAGCTGAACGGGCTGGACGAGGAGCTGCTGGCCGAGATGCAGCAGGGCGACGGCCCCGGCTTCCGCCGCACTCTGCACGCCCTCCTGGACCGCGTCCGGGAACTGGGGACGCCCCTGCCCGACGACTCCCTCGAACCGTCCCAGCTGATCCTGCCGTCCCCCGACGCGACCCTGGACGACGTCCGCGAACTCCTCTCCGAGGACGGCCTCATCCCCTAGGGGGTGTCTCGCCGATCATGCCGGATCAGCGAGACACCCCTAGTGACCCGCCGGGCCGGGACGGCAGCCCCGGCGTCCGGCCCGGCTCGGGAGGGTCGCGGGACGGCAGCCCCGGCGTCCGGACCGGCTCGGGAGGGTCGCGGGACGGCCGGCCCGGCCGGATCCGGGCCGTGCCCGGCTACCGTGGACCACCGTGAGCACCCTGGAGCGCGTCCGGCACGGACTCAAGGCCCACCCCATGGCGCTGGACGCCATCCTGGCCGCCGGAGTGCTGGCCTGCATGGTGGCAGGGTCCTTCGTGGACCCGCACGGCAAGGACGGCGTCACCTGGGGACTGCGCTCCCCGGACGCGCTGAGCCTGCTCCTGATGGCCCTCGGCGCCGCCGCGCTGGTGCTGCGCCGCCGCCTCCCCCGCACCGTCCTCGCCCTCACCGGCTGCGTCTCCCTCGTCGAGTCCGTCACCGGCGACCCCCGCGCGCCCGTCGCGATGTCCGCCGTGATCGCCCTCTACACCGTCGCCTCCACCACCGACCGCCCCACCACCTGGCGCATCGGCCTGCTCACCATGACCGTGCTCACCGGCGCCGCCATGCTCGCCGGCCCGCTGCCCTGGTACGCCCAGGAGAACCTGGCGATCTTCGCCTGGACCGGCATCGGCGCCACCGCGGGTGACGCCGTCCGCAGCCGCCGCGCCTTCGTCCAGGCCATCCGGGAACGCGCCGAGCGCGCCGAACGCACCCGCGAGGAGGAGGCCCGTCGCCGGGTCGCCGAGGAACGCCTGCGCATCGCCCGCGACCTGCACGACGTCGTCGCCCACCACATCGCCCTGGTCAACGTGCAGGCCGGAGTCGCCGCCCACGTCATGGACAAGCGCCCCGACCAGGCCAAGGAAGCCCTCGCCCACGTCCGCGAGGCCAGCCGCTCCGCCCTGAACGAGCTGCGCGCCACCGTCGGCCTGCTCCGCCAGTCCGGCGACCCCGAGGCCCCCACCGAACCCGCCCCCGGCCTCGACCGGCTCGACGAACTCGTCGGCACCTTCCGCAACGCCGGGCTGCGCGTCGAGGTCGCCCGCGCCGACCACGGCACCACCCTGCCCGCCGCCGTCGACCTCGCCGCCTACCGGCTCATCCAGGAAGCCCTCACCAACGTCCGCAAACACGCCGGTACGGAGGCGAAGGCCGAGGTCAGCGTGGTGCGGGTGGGCCCGCGCATCGAGATCACCGTCCTCGACGACGGGGCCGGCGAACACCCCCCGCCGGAAGGCGGCGGCCACGGCCTGCTCGGCATGCGCGAACGCGTCACCGCGCTGCGCGGCACCCTCACCACCGGTCCCCGCTACGGCGGCGGCTTCCGCGTCCATGCGATCCTGCCGGTCGACAACCGCTCCGGCACCGAGGGGGAGGCCGGATGACCCGCGCCGACCGGCGCGGGCCCAGCGCCGAGGGGGAGCCCGTATGACCGTCCGCGTCCTGCTCGCCGACGACCAGGCCCTGCTGCGCAGCGCCTTCCGCGTGCTCGTCGACTCCGAGCCGGACATGGAGGTGGTCGGCGAGGCCTCCGACGGGGCCGAGGCGGTGCGGCTGGCCCGGGAGCACCGCCCGGACGTCGTGCTGATGGACATCCGTATGCCCGGCACCGACGGGCTGGCCGCCACCCGCCTGATCACCGCGGACCCGGCGCTCGCCCACGTCCGGATCGTCATCCTGACGACCTTCGAGGTCGACGACTACGTCGTGCGGTCCCTGCGGGCCGGCGCCTCCGGCTTCCTCGGCAAGGGCAGCGAGCCGGAGGAACTGCTGAACGCGATCCGCGTCGCGGCCGGCGGCGAGGCCCTGCTCTCCCCGGCCGCCACCAAGGGCCTGATCGCCCGCTTCCTCGCCCAGGGCGGCGACGGCGCCGACGGCGACCCGGACCCGGCCCGCTCCGACCGGCTCGACGCGCTCACCGTCCGCGAGCGCGAGGTGCTCGTCCAGGTCGCCGGCGGCCACTCCAACGACGAGATCGCCGAACGCCTGCAGGTCAGCCCGCTCACCGTGAAGACCCACGTCAACCGGGCCATGGCCAAGCTGGGCGCCCGCGACCGGGCCCAGCTCGTGGTGATCGCCTACGAGTCCGGTCTGGTCCGTCCAAGGGTGGACTGACCGCCGTACGGCGCTACTCCAGCCGCAGTATGCGCGGGATAAGGAAATGGACCTGGGGGCGACGGCCGGGCCGCCGGCCATGGACCAGGGTGGTGGCGTGGGCGCTCGCATGCGCCCACTGCTCCGCTCAGGCCACGGAAGAGAGACGCTGACCCATGTCCTGGCTGTCCAGATTCAGCCTCGCGCAACGGGCCCTGACAGGGCTGATGTCGATCATCGCGCTCGCCTTCGGGGCGATAGCGATCCCGCAGCTCAAGCAGCAGCTGCTGCCCACCATCGAACTGCCCATGGTGTCGGTGATCGCGCCGTACCAGGGCGCGTCCCCGGACGTGGTCGAGAAGCAGGTCGTCGAACCGATCGAGAGCAACCTCGAGGCGGTCGACGGCATCACCGGCGTCACCTCCACCGCCGGCGAGGGCAACGCCGTGATCATGGCGTCCTTCGACTACGGCAACGACACCGACCAGCTCGTCGCGGGTGTCCAGCAGGCCGTCAACCGGGCCCGCGTCCAGCTCCCCGACGACGTCGACCCGCAGGTCGTCGCCGGGTCCACGGACGACATCCCGACCGTCGTGCTCGCCGTCACCTCCGACCGCGACCAGCAGGCCCTCGCCGACCAGCTCGACAGGACCGTCGTACCCGCCCTCAAGGACATCGACGGCGTCGGCCAGGTCACCGTGGACGGCGTCCGCGACCTCCAGGTCACCGTCACCCCCGACGACGCGAAGCTCGCCAAGGCGGGCCTTACCACCCAGTCCCTCGCCCAGGCGCTCCAGGCGGGCGGCGCGACCGTCCCGGCCGGCTCCTTCGACGAGGACGGCGCCAACCGCACCGTGCAGGTCGGCGGCGGCTTCACCTCGCTGCGGCAGATCGAGGACCTGATGATCACCGGGGAGGGCGTCGAGCGCCCGGTCCGCCTCGGTGCCGTCGCCGAGGTCGCGCAGCAGCCCGCCCGCGCCGACTCCCTCACCCGCACCAACGGCGAGCCCAGCCTCGCCGTGATGGTCACCATGGACCGCGACGGCAGCGCGGTCGCCATCTCCGACGCCGTCCGCGACAAGCTGCCCGAGATGCGCGCCGACCTCGGAGCCGGCGCCACCGTCACGGTCGTCAGCGACCAGGGCCCGGCCGTGTCGAAGTCCATCGAGGGCCTGACGACGGAGGGCGCCCTCGGCCTCCTCTTCGCCGTCCTCGTCATCCTCGTCTTCCTGGCCTCGCTGCGCTCCACGCTGGTCACGGCGGTCTCCATCCCCCTGTCGGTGGTCCTCGCCCTGATCGTCCTGTGGACCCGCGACCTCTCCCTGAACGTCCTCACCCTCGGCGCGCTCACCATCGCCATCGGCCGCGTCGTCGACGACTCGATCGTCGTCCTGGAGAACATCAAGCGGCACCTCGGCTACGGCGAGGAGCGCCAGGAGGCGATCCTCAAGGCGGTGCGCGAGGTCGCGGGCGCGGTGACGTCCTCCACGCTCACCACGGTCGCCGTGTTCCTGCCGATCGGCCTGGTCGGCGGCATGGTGGGCGAGCTGTTCGGCTCGTTCTCGCTGACGGTGACCGCCGCCCTGCTGGCGTCCCTACTGGTCTCCCTGACGGTCGTCCCGGTCCTCTCCTACTGGTTCCTGCGCCCCCCGAAGGGCACCCCCGAGGACGCCGGCGAGGCCCGCCGCCTCGCCGAGGAGAAGGAGGCGAGGAGCAGGCTCCAGCGCCTCTACGTCCCGGTCCTGCGCTTCGCCACGCGCCGCCGCCTGACCAGCGTGGCCATCGCGGTGGTGGTCCTGATCGGCACCTTCGGCATGGCCCCCCTCCTGAAGACCAACTTCTTCGACCAGGGCGAGCAGGAAGTCCTCACCGTCAAGCAGGAGCTGGAGCCCGGCACCAGCCTCGCGGCGACCGACGCCCAGGCGAAGAAGATCGAGAAGATGCTCGACGGCATCGAGGGCGTCAAGGACTACCAGGTCACCGTCGGCTCCTCCGGCTTCATGGCCGCCTTCGGCGGCGGCACGGACACCAACCAGGCGTCGTACTCGGTGATGCTGGAGGACTCCGCGTCCTACGAGGACGTCGAGCACCGCATCGAGCAGGGCCTGGCGAAGCTGGACGGCATCGGCACGACGACGATCGCCGCCGGCGACGGCTTCGGCAGCCAGGACCTCTCCGTGGTCGTGAAGGCGGCCGACGCGAAGGTGCTGCGCGACGCCGCGGAGGAGGTCCGTAAGGCCGTGGCCGGCCTGGACGACGTCACCGACGTCACCAGCGACCTCGCCCAGAGCGTCCCGCGGATCTCCGTCGAGGCCAACGAGAAGGCCGCCGCGGCCGGCTTCACCGACCAGACGCTCGGCGCGGCCGTCGCCCAGGCGGTCCGCGGCACGACCGCCGCCAAGGCCACCCTCGACGACACCGAACGCGACGTCGTCATCCGCTCGGCGCGCCCCGCCGACACGCTCGCGGAACTGAGGCGGCTGCCGCTCGGCCCGGTGAAGCTCGGCGACATCGCGGAGGTGAAGCTGGTCGACGGCCCGGTCTCCATGACCCGCATCGACGGCCAGCGCGCCGCCACCATCACCGCCAAGCCGACCGGTGACAACACCGGCGCGGTCAGCGCCGACCTCCAGTCGAAGATCAACTCGCTCGACCTCCCGGCCGGCGCGACCGCCGAGATCGGCGGTGTCTCCGAGGACCAGGACGAGGCGTTCGCCAACCTCGGCCTCGCCATGCTGGCGGCCATCGCGATCGTCTTCATGCTGCTGGTCGCGACCTTCCGCTCGCTGGTCCAGCCGCTGATCCTGCTGGTCTCCATCCCCTTCGCGGCCACCGGCGCGATCGGCCTGCTGGTCGCCACCGGCACCCCCATGGGCGTCCCCGCGATGATCGGCATGCTGATGCTCATCGGCATCGTGGTGACGAACGCGATCGTCCTGATCGACCTCATCAACCAGTACCGGGCGCAGGGCTACGGCGTCGTGGAAGCCGTCGTCGAGGGCGGCCGCCACCGCCTGCGCCCCATCCTGATGACCGCCCTGGCGACCATCTTCGCCCTCCTGCCGATGGCCCTGGGCATCACCGGCGAGGGCGGCTTCATCGCCCAGCCCCTGGCGGTGGTCGTCATCGGCGGCCTGGTCACCTCCACCCTGCTGACCCTCCTCCTCGTCCCGACCCTCTACGCGATGCTCGAACTGCGCAAGGAGCGCCGCGCGAAGAAGCGCGCGGCGAAGCGGGCGGCGAAGGCCGGAGCGGAGAAGACGCCGGAGCCGGCGAGCGCGTGACGCGCCTGCCCTGACAACGGCCGGGTCTCCCCGCGGGACCCGGCCGTTGCGCTCGCGCGCGCCGTCGGGGAAACCGGCGGAGGGGAGCGGACCGCACCGGGCCGCGACCGCCCGGTTACGTATCCTGTGCCCGCTAACTGCTCAACGGGGGAAGGGAAACGGGCGGTGCCACTGCACAGGGACGATCCGCGGTCGCTCGGCGGGTACAGGCTGCTGGACCGGCTCGGGGCCGGCGGCATGGGGGTCGTCTACCGGGGCAGATCCCGGTCCGGGCGCGAGGTCGCCGTGAAGGTGGTGCACGCGCAGTACGCGCAGGACCCCGTCTTCCGCACCCGGTTCCGGCAGGAGATCGAGGCCGTCCGCAAGGTCAGCGGCGCGTTCACCGCACCGGTCGTGGACGCCGACCCGGAGGCGGACCGGCCGTGGATGGCCACCCAGTACGTGCCCGGCCGCTCCCTCGCCGAGCGGATCCGCGAGCAGGGACCGCTGCGCGGCGCCGCGTTGCGGCGCCTCGCGCTGGGACTGGTGGAGGCGCTGCGGGACATCCACCGGGCCGGGGTCGTGCACCGGGACCTGAAACCGGCCAATGTGCTGATGGCCGAGGACGGACCCCGCGTCATCGACTTCGGCATCTCCCGCGCCACCGAGAACCTCACCCTGACCGAGACCGGGCAGATGATCGGCACCCCGCCGTTCATGTCCCCCGAGCAGTTCACCGACGCCCGCTCGGTGGGCCCGGCCTCCGACGTCTTCTCCCTCGGCGCGCTGCTCGCGTACGCCACCACGGGACGCGGCCCGTTCGACGCGGAGAGCCCCTACCTGACGGCGTACCGGGTCATCAACGACCCACCCGTCCTCGACGGGGTGCCGCAGCAACTGCGGGCCATCCTGGAGCGCTGCCTGACGAAGGAACGGGACGGGCGGCCCGACCTCGGCACACTGGCCGGCGAGTTCGCCGGGGCCCTGCCCGAACCGGACCCCGGCGATCCGCCCACGGTCACGCTGCGCCTCGGCCCTCCCGACCGGACGGCCACCCATCCCGGCACGGTCACCGACCGGGAGACGGAGCGGTCCGCCCGCCGCCGCGGCCGGATCCGGCCCCTGCTGCTCGTCACGGGCACGGTCGGCGCGCTGGTGCTCGGCCTGACCGCGTACCTGCTGGGACCGGGCGCGTCCGCGGACCGCCCGGACTCCCGCTGGGGTGCCCCGCCCGACGGGTGGCGGCCCTGGCAGACGACTCTGCCGCACACCGAGTCGCTGATCGCCGTCGGCGGAAGCGGCTCCATGAGCGAGTCGGGCCGGTGCGCGAGGTACGAGGCCGCCGTCTACTGCGCGGGCCAGTCGGCGCCGCCGGTGCGGGTGGACGCGGTCACGGGAGAGATCGTCTGGCGGGCCGGCCTGCTGCCGAAGGGGAGTCCCCGGGACCGGTCCGCGTACGGTGAGATCCTCGGGGTGGACGAGGAGAGGGTGCTGGTGCGCCGGACCGTCTCCGACGCCTCGCTCGAGAACGAGACGATCAGCGTCGTCGCGCTGGACGCCGGTTCGGGGCGTCAGGTGTGGAGCCGTACGGTCGACGAGGAGAGCACCTTCGCGTTCTTCGCCCGCGGCCTGGTGCTGGCCCCGGAGGGCGAGGGCGGCCGCACGCTGACCGCCCGCTCCGTGCGCACCGGGGCGAAGGAGTGGGCCGCGAAGCTGCCCGAGCAGTACTCCTGCACGTTCCTGACCGAGTCCGGGCCGGACATCTACGCGGACTGCCTCCACGACGACTCCGGGAAGTCCTTCCTGCTGGCCGTCGATCCGTCCGACGGCTCCACCCGCCGGCTCACCGCGTCCGAGGGCGGGTTCGCGGGCGCCCTGGACGGCCGGCTGCTCTTCCTGGAGTGGGCGGCGGAGCCCTCCGGCGAGGACGAGCTGTACCACGCGGTGGTCCTGATGGACCCCGGCACCGGCCGGCGCGAGCGGGTGTCCCTGGCGAAGACGCTGCGCGGAAGGATCGTGCTGGCGGACGGCACGCTGTGGTCGGCCAGCTCCAACGGCGTCGTCCAGGCGGTCTCGCCGAGGACGGGCAAGGAGCTGTGGCGCACGCAGACCACGCTGGAACAGCCGGGCGCGCCCGTGCTGCACAAGGCGGGCGGCACCGTGTTCGTGGCCAGCCCCAGCGGCCGGGTGGCGGCCCTGGACGCCGGCGACGGGACGACGCTGTGGGAGACCAGCCCGCGCGCCCGGGAGGTGCTGGACGACGGCTGGTCCCGGTCGGAGCTGTTCCTGCACCAGGGCTCCGTGATCGTGTCGACCCCGGACGGCACCCTCTTCGGCATCGACCCCGCCCACCCCGACAGGAAGCCCGCGTCGGGGTGAGCGGGGGGGACGGCCAGGGGCTACGGCAGCGCCAGCATCCGCTCCAGCGCCAGCTTCGCGAACGCCTCGGTCTCCTTGTCGACCTCGATGCGGTTGACGAGCTTGCCCTCGGCCAGGGACTCCAGGGCCCAGACGAGGTGGGGCAGGTCGATGCGGTTCATGGTGGAGCAGAAGCAGACCGTCTTGTCGAGGAAGACGATCTCCTTGCCCTCGGGAGCGAAACGGTTCGCCAGGCGGCGGACCAGGTTCAGCTCCGTGCCGATGGCCCACTTGGAACCGGCCGGGGCCGCCTCCAGCATCTTGATGATGTACTCGGTGGAGCCGACGTAGTCCGCCGCCGCCACGACCTCGTGCCGGCACTCGGGGTGGACGAGCACGTTCACATCCGGGATGCGCTCGCGGACGTCGTTCACCGAGTCCAGGCTGAAGCGGCCGTGCACCGAGCAGTGGCCGCGCCACAGGATCATCTTCGCGCCGCGCAGCTCCTCGGCGGTCAGACCGCCGTTCGGCTTGTGCGGGTTGTAGACCACGCAGTCGTCCAGGGACATGCCCATGTCGCGCACGGCGGTGTTGCGGCCCAGGTGCTGGTCGGGCAGGAAGAGGACCTTCTCGCCCTGCTCGAACGCCCAGTCCAGCGCCCGCTTGGCGTTGGAGGAGGTGCAGATCGTGCCGCCGTGCTTGCCGGTGAAGGCCTTGATGTCGGCGGACGAGTTCATGTACGAGACGGGCACGACCTGCTCGGCGATGCCGGCCTCGGTCAGCACGTCCCAGCACTCGGCGACCTGCTCGGCCGTCGCCATGTCGGCCATCGAGCAGCCGGCGGCGAGGTCGGGCAGGACGACCTTCTGGTCGTCGGAGGTCAGGATGTCGGCGGACTCCGCCATGAAGTGGACACCGCAGAAGACGATGTACTCGGCCTCGGGGCGGGCGGCCGCGTCGCGGGCCAGCTTGAAGGAGTCACCCGTGACGTCGGCGAACTGGATCACCTCGTCGCGCTGGTAGTGGTGGCCCAGCACGAAGACCTTGTCGCCCAGCTTCTCCTTGGCCGCGCGGGCGCGCTCGACCAGGTCCGGGTCGGACGGCGAGGGCAGGTCGCCGGGGCACTCCACGCCGCGCTCGCTCCTCGGGTCGGCCTCGCGGCCGAGGAGCAGCAGGGCGAGGGGCGTCGGCTGTACGTCGAGCTCCTGGGTCTGGGCGGTGGTCACGACACGCACCCTTTCTTTTCTGCGGCTCGCCGGTCCGAGGGGCCGGACCGGCGGGGTAGCGGGGGACAGCGTTTCGACCTTTTCGTCGAAATGACGCTATCTATCATAACCGCTTCATGTCACTTTGACGATGGCCATCGTGTCGATGTGACGTGAATCCCGATGTCCGGTACGTCACCTTGCCCGCACCCCGCACCCCGCACCCCGCACCCCGCACCCCGCACCCCGCACCCGGCACCCCGCACCCCGCACCCGCGGCCCTCTCGCCCACAGGGCGCTGTCCGCCCGCCCGCGCATGTGCGAGCATGAAAAACGAGCCGAGGAGAAAAGAGTCGGGCACGTCCCGGAATGAATCCGCGGTCCCGCCGGTTGCAACCGTCGGCAAGCAGTCTCCGTACAACCCGGGAGAGATGTAGATGTCCGTATCGGACGAGACCACCACCGTCACCGACGGCATCATCCTGACCGACGCCGCCGCGTCCAAGGTCAAGGCGCTGCTCGACCAGGAAGGCCGCGACGACCTCGCGCTGCGCGTCGCCGTCCAGCCCGGCGGCTGCTCCGGCCTGCGCTACCAGCTGTTCTTCGACGAGCGTTCCCTCGACGGCGACGTGGAGAAGGACTTCGGCGGGGTCAAGGTCGTCACCGACCGGATGAGCGCCCCGTACCTGGGCGGCGCGACCATCGACTTCGTGGACACGATCGAGAAGCAGGGCTTCACGATCGACAACCCGAACGCGACGGGCTCCTGCGCCTGCGGCGACTCCTTCAGCTGAGCCGCGAGCCGAGTGAAGTGAGAGGCGGCGGTCCCTCCTGACGAGGGCCGCCGCCTTTCGCGTACGCGCGTGCCTCAGCCCCGGGGCAGCCGCGCCCCCGGCTTCTCCAGCGGGATCGCCTCCCCGTCCGAGCCGACGACCTTCCGCTCGCCGAGCGGCTCGTCCAGCTCGACCGTGCGGTGGTGCGTCTTGGCGATCATGATGCAGACCTTGTCCGGCCAGGGCGTCTCGGTGACCGTGACCGTCACCTCGTCCGCGCTCTCCGACGCCTTTGCCTCGTAGTCCGCGCAGACCCCGCCGGTGAAGGCGACCGTCAGCTCCCTGCCCTCGGCGGTGTAGCCCTCCACCTTCACGTTCCGGCTCTCCGCGGGCGCGTCCGGTCCCGTCGGCCGCGGACTCGGGTTCCCGCTCGGCTCCCCGGAGGGCGCGGGCGACGTCAGATAGCGCGGGTCGACGGCCGGGTACGTCACCGTGAAGCCCTCCTTCGCACCCGGTGCCCGCACCTCGAACAGCCAGGACGGCACCAGTGTCGGCCGCGCCTGCACGAAGTGCGAGGCCAGCCCGAACACCGCGTCCTCCACCACGATCGTCTCCCGCGGAGCGACCGTCGCACCCGAGGTCTCGCACGGCGCCTGCTCCCGGCCCTCCTCCAGCGGCACCGGAGTGGCACAGCCGCCGATCCCGGCACGGTGGCCGGGCTCCTGCGCCGCGTTCAGCCGGTCCAGCGTCGCGCGCGCGTCCAGCACCGGATACGTGTGTCCCTTCACCGGCGTCTTCAGCTGCCCGCTGCCCGCGACCACGTCACCCCGCGCACCGACCGTCAGCCCGGTCGGCCAGCCGTACGTCGGCAGCCCGCCGATCACCGGATCGGCGTTCACCACCCGCTGCGCGCCCGTCACCTGCGAGGCGTCCGCCCGCGCGGCGTCCTGCCCGAGCGCCCTCAGCACCGGCGCCGCCGCCTCGCGCGCCGCCGCCTCGCTCACCGGGTCGCCGGACCCGGACGCGGGCGGCTTGGAGCAGACGGTGACGCTCTCGCAGTCGTCGGTGCCGGGCGCGTACCGGTGGAACGTCCACGTGCCGGGCGCCTGCCGGTTCACCTGGAGGCTCGGCCCCTGGCCGTCCTTGCCGGACCCGACCTTCCAGGCCTGACCCTCGGCCACCGGCGTCCCGTTCACCCCGAGCGCCGCCGCCAGCCGCGCGACCTCCGCCCGCGTGACCTCGCCCTTCGCCCAGTACACCGGCGCCGAGCCGGGGCCCTTCGGCAGATCGCCCGAGGCCCGGTAGGTCACCCCGTTCGGGTCGGGCTCGCCGGGCGCGATGCCGTTCCCGGCGCCCTCCGCGTAACCGTCCAGGGCCAGCGGCGGGGGAGTACCGCCCCCGGCCGGCGCACCGGCCCCGGACCCCCCGCCCGCGCCGCCCCCCGCGGAGCCCGCGAGATACGCCCCACCGCCCCCGGCCAGCAGCACGGCGGCGACCATGGCGGCGACGAGCACGGGGGAGCGCCGCCGGGAGGAACGCTCATCGCAGTCACGCCCGGCCCCGGACACGGCGGACGCGACCAACTCACCGTCACCCGCCCGCACCCCACCCGCCGCCGCGCCACCCGCGACCGCCTCCGACCGACCACCACCGTCCACTTCGGCGACCGCCTCCGGCGAGGCGTCAGCCGCTCCCGCAACTCCCGCGCCCTCGGCATGCCCGGCTGCCTCGGACCGACCGCCGTCCGCTCCGGCGGCCCCGGCGACGGCGTCCGGCCGGGCACCGGCCGCTCCCGCGGACGCACCCTCGGCCGACCCCGCGGACGCACCCTCGGCCGGCCCGGCGGGTCCCGCATGCTCAGCCCGCGCCGGCCCTTCGGACCCCGCCTCCCCGCCCGACCCAGCGGCCGCCGCACCCGCGTCAGGTCCGGCGGCAGCCGATCCCTCGGCAGCCGCCCCCGCGCCGACCGCCCCAGCGGAAGCGGCACCGCCCGAAGCGGTCCCAGCAGAAACGTCCCCGCCGGAAGCAGCCCCAGCGGAAGCGGCACCGCCCGAAGCGGTCCCAGCAGAAACGTCCCCGCCGGAAGCAGCCCCAGCGGAAGCAGCCCCAGCGGAAGCAGCTCCAGCGGAAGCGGCCCCAGCAGGAGCAGCCCCGACGGAAGCGTCCCCGCCGGACCCCGTCCCCGCATCCGCCTCCGCCTCCGCGCCCGGCGCACTCGCCCTCGCCGCTCCCGCAGCGCCGTCCGCGCGGGAGGGCAGGTCCTCGGAGCCGGCGTTCCTCTCGGCGGCGCCGGACTCGCCCACGACCTCGTCGTCGTTGTCGGGTCGCTCGGTGTTCACCGCATCGCTCCTTCGGCCGCACAGCTGTTACGGGGGACAGCGATGGGACGCGGCGGAGGAGCGCACGGTTCCCCGACTACGGCTCAGTCGCCGTAGTCGGACATCGCGTCCAGCAGCCGCGCGGAGGCGACCGGCACCGACACGCCGTGGATCAGGGAGGGGGAGACCGGCCGCGGCGCGTGCCGGTCGGGCACCGACCAGTGCGGCACCATCCGGGCGCAGTCGCCGCGCAGCGACGCCAGGTCGCCTTCGGGATCGGCCGGGGCCGGGGCGGGGGCGGACACCTTGAGGTTCGTCATAGCGGCACCGTAGGCATGGGGCGGCTCACGAAGAAAGATCTACTATCGGGTAGTTTTGTCGCCTTCAGGCCGGGCCCCGCACCGGGTAGCGTGAATTGTCATTACCCCTCCACTCAGGAGCGTCCACGCCGTGCGCATCGCAGTCACCGGCTCCATCGCCACCGACCACCTCATGACCTTCCCCGGCCGCTTCGCCGACCAGCTCGTCGCGGACCGGCTGCACACGGTCTCGCTCTCCTTCCTGGTCGACAACCTCGACGTCCGCCGCGGCGGCGTCGGCGCGAACATCGCCTTCGGCATGGGCCAGCTGGGCACGGAGCCGATCCTGGTCGGCGCGGCCGGCTTCGACTTCGACGAGTACCGCGCCTGGCTGGACCGGCACGGCGTCGACACCGGCTCGGTGCGGATCTCCGAGACCCTGCACACCGCCCGTTTCGTCTGCACCACCGACGCCGACCACAACCAGATCGGCTCCTTCTACACCGGCGCGATGAGCGAGGCCCGGCTGATCGAGCTGAAGACGGTCGCGGACCGCGTCGGCGGCCTCGACCTGGTGCTGATCGGCGCCGACGACCCGGAGGCGATGCTCCGCCACACCGAGGAGTGCCGCTCCCGGAACATCCCCTTCGCCGCCGACTTCTCCCAGCAGATCGCCCGGATGAACGGCGAGGAGATCCGGATACTGCTGGAGGGCGCCACGTACCTGTTCTCCAACGAGTACGAGAAGGGCCTCATCGAGACCAAGACCGGCTGGACCGACGAGGAGATCCTGGCCAGGGTCGGCCACCGCGTCACCACCCTCGGCTCGCGCGGCGTGCGGATCGAGCGGGCCGGCGAGGACCCGATCGAGGTCGGCTGCCCGGACGAGGAGCGCAAGGCCGACCCCACGGGCGTCGGCGACGCCTTCCGCGCCGGCTTCCTCTCCGGCCTCGCCTGGGGCGTCTCCCTTGAGCGCGCCGCCCAGGTCGGCTGCATGCTCGCGACGCTGGTCATCGAGACGGTCGGCACCCAGGAGTACCAGCTGCGCCGGGCGCACTTCATGGAGCGCTTCACCAAGGCGTACGGCGACGAGGCCGCGGCGGAGGTCCAGCAGCACCTGAGCTGATCCCCGCCCGCGGGCGAGAGGAGGGCCCCTCAGCCGGAGCGGCGCACCAGGTACGCCGCTCCCCGCTCCGCCGGCTCCTCGCCCACGTACTCCTGCCCGCGCATCTCGCACCACGCCGGGATGTCCAGGCGCGCGGCCTCGTCGTCCGACAGGACCCGGACGAGGCCGCCCACCGGCACCTCGCCGATGACCTTGGCCAGCTCGATGACCGGGATCGGGCAGCGCTTGCCGAGGGAGTCCACGACCAGGACGTCGTCGCGCACGGCGGTCTCGGCCACCGGCGCGCCCAGCTTCTCCCGCACCCCGGCCACGGCCCGCGGCAGCACCTCCAGGAACCCGTCGACGTCCTCGGAGACCGCCCCGAAGGGCAGCGACACCCGCACATTGCCCTCGCTCAGCACCCCCATCGCCTTCAGCACATGGCTGGGCGTCAGGGTGCTGCTGGTGCAGGACGACCCGGACGAGACCGAGAAGCCCTCCCGGTCCAGCTCGTGCAGCAGCGCCTCGCCGTCGACATAGAGACACGAGAAGGTGACGATCCCCGGCAGCCGCCGCTCCGGGTCGCCCACCACCTCGACATCCGGCACCAGTTCCGGCACCCGCGCCCGGATCCGGTGCGTCAGCTCCCGCAGCCGTACCGCCTCGGCGTCCGCCTCCGCCCGTACGGCCCGCAGCGAGGCCGCGGCGGCCACGATCGCGGGGATGTTCTCGAAGCCGGGGGCCCGGCCCGACTCCCGCTCGTCCGCCGGTCCCTGCGGCGCGAACCGCACGCCCTTGCGGACGACGAGCAGTCCGACCCCGGACGGCCCGCCCCACTTGTGGGCGCTCGCCGTCAGCACGGACCAGTCGCCCGCGACCGGGCCCCAGGCCAGCGACTGCGCCGCGTCCACCAGCAGCGGCACCCCGGCCGCCCGGCAGATCTCGGCCACCTCGGCCACCGGCTGCACGGTGCCCACCTCGTGGTTGGCCGACTGGAGACAGGCCAGCGCGGTGTCCGCGCGCAGGGCACCGGCGTACGCCGCGGGGCTGACGGCGCCGGTGCGGTCCACCGCGACCCGCGTGACCGTGCCGCCGTCCGCCTCGTGGGACTCCGCCGAATGCAGTACCGAGGAATGTTCGACGGCTGACACGATCAGGTGGCGCCCCACCCGCCGCCGGCCCGCCAACACGCCCGAGACGCCCGCGTGCACGGCGCGGGTGCCGGAGGAGGTGAACACCAGCTCGTCGGGCCGGCAGCCGACCGCCTCGGCGGCCGCATCCCGCGCCGCGTCCAGCAGCATCCGGGCCTTGCGCCCTTCCCGGTACAACCGGGCCGGATCCGCCCATCCCTCATCCAGGGAGGCCGCCAACGCCTGCCGGGCGACGGGGTGCAGGGGAGCGGCGGAAGCGGCATCGAAGTAGGCCATACGGCAACGCTAAACCCCCCGGCCGGCCATCACCCGCAAGGGGCACGGGGCCGGGCCTGCGGCGGCTCCGCCACGGGGTGCGACCAGCCCGGACGACCCCCCAGCCGCCAATCCAGCGAACCCACCGAGTGACTAGGCACCCCTCCCCGCGAAGCCCCGAAGAGGGTGGGCTAGGGTTTGGTCCGCATAAACATCCAAACCCCTGCCCGACGCAGGGCGGCGACCGACCAGCGAGAAGGCCAGGCCGCAGCCGATCCGCGCGGGCGAGACTCTCGGGAAGGCGCTACGTGAGTCCCAACGGCTCCGACCGCTCGCCGCGGCGCCCGATGCGGCGGAAGCTGCTGCAGGCACTGACCGCGGGCCTGGTCCTGGCGACCGCCACCGGTTGCACATGGGAGGACTTCCCCCGCCTTGGCATGCCCACCCCCACCACGGAAGAGGCGCCGATCGTCCTCTCCCTGTGGCAGGGCTCCTGGGCTGCCGCGCTCGCCGTCGGCGTGCTGGTGTGGGGCTTGATCCTCTGGAGTGCCATCTTCCACCGGCGCAGCCGCACCAAGGTGGAGATCCCTCCGCAGACCCGGTACAACGTGCCGATCGAGGCGCTGTACACGGTCGTACCGATCATCATCGTGTCGGTCCTCTTCTACTTCACGGCTCGCGACGAGTCGAAGCTGCTCTCCATGGACAAGAAGCCCGACGTCACGGTCAACGTGGTCGGCTTCCAGTGGAGCTGGTGCTTCAACTACATCGAGAACGTCGAGGGTTCCACCGGCGACGCCAAGACCGCCAAGGAACTGGACGCGGTCCCCGACCGCTACAAGAAGGACTTCCCGGCGAACGCCGGCGGCGTCTACACCTGCGGTGTCCCCGGTGACCGCAACCCGCAGACCGGCAACCCCGGCCCCACCCTGTGGCTGCCGAAGGGCAAGACGGTCCGCTTCGTCCTGACCTCCCGGGACGTCATCCACTCGTTCTGGGTGGTGCCGTTCCTGATGAAGCAGGACGTCATCCCGGGCCACCCGAACGCCTTCCAGGTGACCCCGAACCGTGAGGGCACGTTCCTGGGCAAGTGCGCCGAGCTGTGCGGCAACGACCACTCCCGGATGCTGTTCAACGTGAAGGTCGTCTCGCCGGAGCGTTACGAGCAGCACCTGAAGGAGCTGGCCGAGAAGGGCCAGACCGGTTACGTGCCCGCCGGTATCGAGCAGTCCGAGCACGCGAAGGACCGGGAGGCGAACGTCCTGTGAGTATCGTCAACGAACCCGCAGGTGCCCCCGAGGCAGGCACCTACGAGAACGAACTGCCGGTCCGGCGCAAGCAGCCCGGCAACATCGTGGTGAAGTGGCTGACGACCACCGACCACAAGACCATCGGAACGCTGTACCTGACGACGTCGTTCGCGTTCTTCTGCATCGGCGGCATCCTGGCGCTGTTCATGCGCGCCGAGCTGGCCCGTCCGGGTCTGCAGATGATGTCGAACGAGCAGTTCAACCAGGCGTTCACGATGCACGGCACGATCATGCTGCTGATGTTCGCGACGCCGCTGTTCGCAGGCTTCGCGAACTGGATCATGCCGCTGCAGATCGGCGCCCCCGACGTCGCGTTCCCGCGGCTGAACATGTTCGCCTACTGGCTCTACCTGTTCGGCTCGCTGATCGCGGTGGGCGGCTTCCTCACCCCGAACGGCGCCGCCAGCTTCGGCTGGTTCGCCTACACCCCGCTGTCCGACGCGGTCCGCTCGCCGGGCCTCGGCTCCGACATGTGGATCATGGGCCTGGCCTTCTCCGGCTTCGGCACCATCCTCGGCGCGGTCAACTTCATCACCACGATCATCTGCATGCGCGCCCCCGGCATGACGATGTTCCGCATGCCGATCTTCACCTGGAACGTCCTGCTGACCGGTGTCCTGGTCCTGCTGGCCTTCCCGGTCCTGGCCGCCGCGCTGTTCGCCCTGGAGGCGGACCGCAAGTTCGGGGCGCACATCTTCGACGCGGCCAACGGCGGCGCCTTGCTGTGGCAGCACCTCTTCTGGTTCTTCGGACACCCGGAGGTGTACATCATCGCCCTGCCGTTCTTCGGCATCATCAGCGAGGTCATCCCGGTCTTCTCCCGCAAGCCGATGTTCGGCTACTGGGGTCTGGTCGCGGCGACCATCGCGATCGCCGGTCTGTCCGTGACCGTGTGGGCGCACCACATGTACGTCACCGGCGGTGTGCTGCTGCCGTTCTTCTCCTTCATGACGTTCCTCATCGCCGTCCCGACCGGTGTGAAGTTCTTCAACTGGATCGGCACGATGTGGAAGGGCTCGCTGTCCTTCGAGACACCGATGCTCTGGGCGACCGGCTTCCTGATCACCTTCACCTTCGGTGGTCTGACCGGTGTCATCCTGGCCTCGCCGCCCATGGACTTCCACATCTCCGACTCGTACTTCGTGGTGGCCCACTTCCACTACGTGGTCTTCGGCACGGTCGTCTTCGCGATGTTCTCCGGCTTCCACTTCTGGTGGCCGAAGTTCACCGGCAAGATGCTCGACGAGCGTCTGGGCAAGATCACCTTCTGGACGCTGTTCGTCGGCTTCCACGGCACCTTCCTGGTGCAGCACTGGCTGGGCGCCGAGGGCATGCCGCGCCGGTACGCCGACTACCTGGCGGCCGACGGCTTCACCGCCCTGAACACGATCTCCACGATCAGCTCGTTCGTCCTGGGCGCGTCGATCCTGCCGTTCTTCTACAACGTCTGGAAGACCGCCAAGTACGGCAAGCCGGTCGGCGTGGACGACCCGTGGGGCTACGGCCGCTCCCTGGAGTGGGCGACCTCCTGCCCGCCGCCGCGGCACAACTTCATCACCCTGCCGCGGATCCGCAGCGAATCCCCGGCGTTCGACCTGCACCACCCCGACATCGCCGCCCTCGAGCAGCTCGAGAACGACGGCAAGCGGGACGCGCTCGTGGGCAGCAAGGAGGCCGGCAAGTGAAGATCCAGGGCAAGATGTTCATGTGGCTGAGCGTCTTCGTCCTCGCCATGGCGGTCGTCTATGGCGTGTGGTCGAAGGAGCCGGCCGGCACCACGGCCCTCTTCCTGGCCTTCGGCCTGTGCATCATGATCGGCTTCTACCTCGGCTTCACGGCCAAGCGGGTCGACGTCGGTGCGCAGGACAACCTGGAGGCGGACGTCGCGGACGACGCGGGCGAGCTGGGCTTCTTCAGCCCGCACAGCTGGCAGCCGCTGTCCCTGGCGATCGGCGGCGCCCTCGCCTTCCTCGGTGTCGCGGTCGGCTGGTGGCTGCTGTACTTCGCCTTCCCGGTCATCCTGATCGGCATCTTCGGCTGGGTCTTCGAGTACTACCGCGGTGAGAACCGCACCCAGTAGCACACGCCGAGCCCACGGGAGCCCGGACACTCCGAAAGGAGCGTCCGGGCTCCCGCGTTCGCAGCAACCGCCGTCCCCCGCCCGGCTCACCCAGCGCGCCCCGCCGCAGGGCGCTCCCTAGCGTGAGCTCATGAGCCACACACCGCGTTCCCGTACCGCCGTCACCGGCGCCCTGCTGCTGATATCCCTCGGCCCCGCCGTCGCCTCCTGCGGCGGCGACGGACACCCGCTGTCGGCCGCGCCGTACGACGCGACGGACCAGATCTCCTTCAGCGGACCCGTGGGCGAGGGGAAGAAGGCCGACCCGGACAAGCCCCTGGAAGTCACCGCCCAGGACTCCGACGGGCGCATCACGGACGTCACGGCCGTGGACGCGGCCGGCCGCCATCTGGCGGGCGAACTCTCCGCCGACGGGGCCCGCTGGCACTCCACGTCCCCGCTCGCCGCGAACGCCCGCTACACGGTCCGGGTGAGCACCGAGGACGAGGACGGCCGGCCGGGCCGCCGGGTCCTGGTCCTCGACACCGGCCGGCCCCTCGCCGAGAAGCGCCTGGACGTCACCTTCGGCCCCAAGGCGGGCACCTACGGCGTCGGCCAGCCCATCACCGCCGAACTCAGCCGCGAGGTGACGGACAGGGCTCAGCGGGCCGTCGTCGAACGCGCCCTCAAGGTGCGCTCCACGCCCGCCGTGGAGGGCTCCTGGCACTGGGTGGACGACAAGAAGCTCCACTACCGCCCCAAGGAGTACTGGCCCGCCCACGCCACCGTCCAGGTCAGCAGCAACCTGGAGGGCATCAAGATCAGCGACCGGCTGTGGGGCGGCACCGCGAAGCCGCTGAGGATCACCACGGGCGACGCGGTCGTCGCCGTCACGGACGCCTCGTCCCACCACATGACCGTCTACCGGAACGGCCAGGAGATCAACTCCATACCGGTCACCACCGGCAAGCCCGGCTTCGAGACCCGCAACGGCGTCAAGGTGGTGCTCGGCAAGGAGTACTTCGTACGGATGCGCAGTACCAGCATCGGCATCGCCGCCGGCTCGTCCGAGTCGTACGACCTGCCCGTCTACTACGCCACCAGGGTCACCTGGAGCGGCGAGTACGTGCACGCCGCCCCCTGGTCGGTGGGCTCCCAGGGCTACGCCAACGTCAGCCACGGCTGCACCGGCATGAGCACCGGCAACGCCGCCTGGTTCTTCCAGAACGTCCGCGAGGGCGACGTGGTACAGGTCGTCAACTCCTACGGCGCCACCATGGAGCCCTTCGGCAACGGCTTCGGCGACTGGAACCTCACCTGGAAGAAATGGCGAGAGGGCAGCGCCCTGACCGCCGGCCGGCCGGAAGCACCCGAACCGGAAGAAACAGCACGTCTGCGACCGGCCGCGGTGTAATGCGCCCCTCAGGGGCGCGGGGAACTGCGTGACCAGCCACAGCCGGCCCGCAGCCGCCCGACCGCCCCGGGCACCGCCTCCCTAGGCGCTCTGCAGCTTCCTCTGCCGCAGCAGAGACGCCAGCGCGGAGGCGAACTCCACCGGATCCACCGGCAGCGTCACCGCCGCCTCGGCCCGGCTCCACGTCGCCAGCCACGCGTCCTGCGGCCGCCCGATCAGCAGCAGCACCGGCGGGCACCGGAACACCTCGTCCTTGATCTGCCGGCACAGCCCCATACCGCCCATGGGCACGGCCTCTCCGTCCAGCACGCAGACGTCGATCCCGCCCTTGTCCAGCTCCCTGACGACGGCCGCCGGAGTCGCGCACTCCACGAACTCCACCAGGGGCGCGTCCGGAGCGGGCCGGCGCCCGGCCGCTAGCCGCACCTGCTCGCGGGTGTTGGAGTCGTCGCTGTAGACCAGCACCGTGGCGGTCGGCTGCATAGCTTCCTCCGTGACTTCGGCGTCGTACGGAAAGGCCCGTAGGCCCGGATGCTACTCCCCTGCACACCACGTCAGCACCGGTATCGCCCAGGGCAACACTCCGAACGGCACCCCCCGGAGTGAGGGCGAGATAAGCGACCGACATAATGTCGGTCGTGGCGACAGCAACGACAGTAGACACCGGGCACGCGCACCCGTCGGTCAACCGACCGAACCTCGTCAGCGTCGGAACCATCATTTGGCTGAGTTCCGAGCTGATGTTCTTCGCGGCCCTCTTCGCGATGTACTTCACCCTGCGATCGGTGACAGGACCCGAGTTCTGGAGTGAGAAGGCGGACGCCTTGAACTTCCCGTTCTCGGCGACGAACACCACGATCCTGGTGCTCTCCTCCCTCACCTGCCAGCTCGGCGTCTTCGCCGCCGAGCGCGGTGACGTGAAGAAGCTCCGGATGTGGTTCATCGTCACCTTCATCATGGGTGCGATCTTCATCGGCGGCCAGGTGTACGAGTACACCGAGCTGGTCAAGCACGAGGGCCTCTCGCTCTCCTCCGACCCCTACGGCTCGGCCTTCTACCTGACCACCGGCTTCCACGGCCTGCACGTGACGGGCGGTCTCATCGCCTTCCTGCTGGTCCTTGGCCGTACCTACGCGGCCCGTAGGTTCACCCACGAGCAGGCGACCGCCGCCATCGTCGTGTCCTACTACTGGCACTTCGTCGATGTCGTCTGGATCGGCCTCTTCGCCACGATCTACATGATCAAGTAGCCGGACCCGATCCCACGCGCGTTCCCGTAACACGCACATCCCAGAAGCATCGACGCAGAAGATCCTGACACCGGGGTAATCCGTGAAAAAGCTCTCCGCACGACGACGCCATCCGCTGGCGGCGGTCGTCGTCCTACTCCTCGCGCTGGCGGCTACCGGGGGGCTGTACGCCGCGTTCGCACCCGCGGGCAAGGCGCAGGCCGATGAAACCGCCCAGTCCCTTGCCATCGACGAGGGCAAGAAGCTCTACGCCGTAGGCTGCGCCAGCTGCCACGGCACCGGCGGTCAGGGCACCTCCGACGGTCCGAGCCTGGTCGGCGTGGGTGCGGCGGCCGTCGACTTCCAGGTCGGCACCGGCCGCATGCCGGCCGCCACCTCCCAGGGCGCCCAGGTGCCGCGGAAGAAGAACATCTACACCCAGGCCGAGATCGACCAGCTCGCCGCGTACATCTCCTCGCTGGGTGCCGGTCCCGCCGTCCCGACCGAGGAGCAGTACGGTCCGGAGGGCGCGGACATCGCCAAGGGTGGCGAGCTGTTCCGCAACAACTGCGCGCAGTGCCACAACTTCACCGGCAAGGGCGGTGCCCTCACCAAGGGCAAGTACGCGCCGTCCCTGGAAGGCGTGGACCCGAAGCACATCTACGAGGCCATGCAGACCGGCCCGCAGAACATGCCCTCCTTCCCCGACACCACCCTGTCGGAACAGAATAAGAAGGACATCATCGCGTACCTGAACGCGGTCAACAGCGACGAGACGGAGACCCCCGGCGGGATGGAGCTGGGCGGCATCGGCCCGGTCGCCGAAGGCCTCTTCGGCTGGATCTTCGGCCTCGGCACCCTTATCGCCATCGCCGTGTGGGTGGCCGCCCGGACCGCAAAGGCCAAGAAGTCATGAGCAGCCAAGACATTCCCGAAGAGAACCTGCCCGCGCCGCAGGACACCGCACACGGCGCGCTGGGCGTCGCGGACGAGAAGGACCCGTTCGCCGACCCGGGCCTGCCGCCGCACGAGCCCCGCGTCCAGGACATCGACGAGCGGGCCGCCAAGCGGTCCGAGCGCACGGTGGCCCTGCTGTTCACGGTGTCGATGCTGGCCACCATCGGCTTCATCGCCTCGTTCGTGGCGATCCCGCACGACAAGTCGATCTACGTCTTCACGCTCGGGCACATCAACGCGATGAACTTCGCGCTGGGCCTGACCCTGGGCGTGGCGCTGTTCTGCATCGGCGCGGGCGCGGTCCACTGGGGCCGCACCCTGATGTCCGACCACGAGCTGGTCGGGGAGCGGCACCCGGTCGAGGCCCCGGCCGACGTCCGTGCCCAGGTGCACGCCGACTTCCGGCAGGGCGCCGCCGAGTCCCAGCTGGGCCGGCGCAAGCTGATCCGCAACACCATGTTCGGCGCGATGGCCATGGTGCCGCTGTCCGGCGTGGTCCTGCTGCGCGACCTCGGTCCGCTGCCCGGGGACAAGCTGCGCCACACCCTGTGGTCCAGGGGCAAGCTGATCGTCAACATGAACACCAACGAGCCGCTGCGGCCGTCGGACGTCGCGGTGGGCTCGCTGACCTTCGCCAAGCCCGAGGGCCTGGAGGAGCACGACCACGGCTTCCAGAACGAGATCGCCAAGGCCGCCCTGATGCTCGTCCGGATCAGGCCGGAGGACATCAAGGACAAGCGCGAGCTCGAGTGGTCGCACGAGGGCATCGTGGCGTACTCCAAGATCTGCACGCACGTCGGTTGCCCGATCTCCCTGTACGAGCAGCAGACGCACCACGTGCTGTGCCCCTGCCACCAGTCCACCTTCGACCTCTCCGACGGTGCCCGGGTCATCTTCGGTCCCGCCGGTCACCCGCTGCCGCAGCTGCGCATCGGTGTGAACGACGAGGGTTACCTCGAAGCGCTCGGCGACTTCGAAGAGCCCGTCGGTCCTGCATTCTGGGAGCGCGGATGAGCACCAACGAACCCACCGAGTCCCGCTCTCGCGGGAAGGCACCGGCCGGCGAGCGCGTCGCCGACTGGGCCGACGGCCGGCTGGGGATCTACTCCCTGGCCAAGGCCAACATGCGGAAGATCTTCCCGGACCACTGGTCCTTCATGCTGGGCGAGGTCTGCCTCTACAGCTTCCTCATCATCATCCTCACGGGTGTGTACCTGACCCTGTTCTTCCACCCGTCGATGAACGAGGTGGAGTACCACGGCAGCTACATCCCGATGCAGGGCCAGCTGATGAGCGAGGCCTACAAGTCGACGCTGGACATCAGCTTCGACGTCCGCGGCGGTCTGCTGATCCGGCAGATCCACCACTGGGCGGCCATCGTCTTCCTCGCCGGCATGTTCGTGCACATGATGCGCGTCTTCTTCACCGGCGCGTTCCGCAAGCCGCGTGAGATCAACTGGCTGTTCGGCTTCCTGCTGTTCGTCCTCGGCATGTTCACCGGTTTCACCGGCTACTCGCTCCCGGACGACCTGCTCTCCGGCACCGGTGTCCGCTTCACGCAGGGCGCGATCCTGTCCGTGCCGATCGTCGGCACGTACATCTCGATGTTCCTGTTCGGCGGGGAGTTCCCCGGCGACGACTTCGTCGCCCGGTTCTACTCGATCCACATCCTGCTGCTGCCGGGCATCATGCTCGGTCTCGTGGTGGCCCACCTGATCCTGGTCTTCTACCACAAGCACACGCAGTTCGCGGGTCCCGGCAAGACCAACAACAACGTCGTCGGCATGCCGCTGCTGCCGGTCTACATGGCCAAGGCCGGAGGCTTCTTCTTCCTGGTCTTCGGTGTCATCGCGGTCCTCGCCGGCATCGCGACGGTGAACCCGATCTGGGCCCTGGGCCCGTACCGCCCGGACATGGTGTCCACCGGCGCCCAGCCCGACTGGTACATGGGCTTCGCCGAGGGTCTCGTCCGCGCCATGCCCGGCTGGGAGATCAACCTGTGGGGTCACACGCTGGTCCTCGGCGTGTTCGTCCCGCTGGTGCTGTTCGGTCTCTTCCTGGCGGCGATCGCGGTCTACCCGTTCATCGAGTCCTGGGTCACCGGCGACAAGCGCGAGCACCACATCCTGGACCGCCCGCGCAACGCCCCCACCCGCACCGCGCTCGGTGTCGCCTGGGTCACCGCGTACATGATCATGCTGATCGGTGGTGGCAACGACATCGTCGCCACGCACTTCCACCTGTCGATCAACGCGGTCACCTGGTTCGTCCGGATCGGCTTCTTCGTCGGCCCGGTCATCGCCTTCGTGGTCACCAAGCGGATCTGCCTCGGCCTGCAGCGCCGGGACAAGGACAAGGTGCTGCACGGTCGCGAGACCGGCACCATCAAGCGCCTGCCGCACGGTGAGTACATCGAGGTCCACGAGCCGCTCAGCCAGGCGGCCCTGTACAGCCTCACGGCGCACGACCAGTACCAGCCGGCCGAGATCGGCCCCACGGTCGACGAGAACGGTGTCGAGCGCAAGGTGAAGGGCTCCGAGAAGCTGCGCGCCAAGCTCAGCAAGGCGTACTTCGGCGAGGACAGCCAGGTCGCCAAGCCGACCGTCGAGGAGTACAAGGAGATCACGAGCGGCCACGGCCACCACTGATCGCTGCGTTCGCCACGCCACGGCCAAGGGCCCCCGTCCGGTGTTCGGACGGGGGCCCTTCGCCGTGCCCCGGGCTGGATAGGCTGGGATCACACCGGGTGGTGTGCCCTGTGCCCTACGACGATCAGGAGCGGCTGATGAGCGCTGTGACCCCCGCTGGAGGCGACACCGCGGCGGGCCGTTCCTGGCCCGCGGTGCTGAACGGTCTGCTGGAGGGCCGGGACCAGAGCGCCGAGGACACCGCCTGGGCGATGGACCGCATCATGCGCGGGGAGGCGACCGACGCGCAGATCGCCGGGTTCGTGGTGGCGCTGCGGGCCAAGGGCGAGACGGTCGAGGAGATCACCGGCCTGGTCCGGGCGATGTACGCGCACGCCAGGGTGATCCAGGTGCCCGGCGAGACCGTCGACATCGTCGGCACCGGCGGCGACGGCGCGAAGACGGTGAACATCTCCACCATGTCCTCCATCGTCGTGGCCGGCACCGGCGCGAAGGTGGTCAAGCACGGCAACCGCGCCGCGTCCTCCGCGTCCGGCGCCTCCGACGTGCTGGAGAAGCTCGGCGTCAATCTGGAGCTGACGCCGCAGCGGGTGGCGGAGGTCGCCGAGGAGGCGGGCATCACCTTCTGCTTCGCGGTGAAGTTCCACCCGGCGCTGCGCCATGTCGCCGCCGCCCGCGGCCAGCTGGGCATCCGCACCACGTTCAACGTCCTGGGCCCGCTGACCAACCCGGCGAAGGTGAGGGCCCAGGCGGTCGGCGTTGCCGATCCGCGGATGGCGCCGATCGTCGCCGGGGTGCTCGCCGAGCGCGGCAACTCGGCGCTGGTGTTCCGCGGCGACGACGGGCTCGACGAGCTGACGACCACCGCCACCTCCCGGGTGTGGATCGTCCGCGACGGCAAGGTCACCGAGGAGGCCTTCGACCCCCGCGACGTCGGCATCGAACTGGTCCCGGTGCAGGCGCTGCGCGGCGCGGACGCCTCCTACAACGCCGAGGTGGCCCGCCGGCTGCTGGACGGCGAGCGGGGCCCGGTCCGCGACGCGGTGCTGCTGAACTCGGCGGCGGCGCTGGTCGCCCTGCACCCGGGCGACGCCCCGCTGACCGAGCAGATCCGCGCCGGGATGGCGAAGGCGGCGGAGTCGATCGACTCGGGCGCGGCCCGGCGCACGCTGGACCGCTGGGTGGCCGCCAGCAACGCGTGACGTCAGAGGTGTGTCGTCCCGCGATCCGGACACGGGTTGCGGGGCGACGATCATTTCGTCTACGTTCCTGTACCAGGTCATGAGTGACAGTCATGAGGCCCCGGCCGACTGTCCGGCAACCCTCCGTCCGTGGCGGGGTGCCCCGGGTGAAGACCAGGCCGTACGGCAGCAAGGCCTACGGCAAGCGCGGACCCCTCGCACGCTTCTCCGCAAGTGTGGGGCCAGGGGTCCTGGTCGTTCGAGGGAGCCTTCCGTGAGCAAGCGAATGCCTTAGGGCCGCCGAGCCCCGCCTCCGCACACCCTTTTTCGCTTTCTTTTCCCCTTCGCCTCACGGGAGTTCGCCATGTCCGTCTCCACTGCTGCCGCCGACCGGTCCGTTTGTGCCCCGCTGCCCGTTCTGGGCCGTGATGTCACCGTGCCGCTCGTCACCGGCGGCGAGGTCACCTACGCAGCACTCGACTACGCCGCCAGCGCGCCCGCCCTCCAGCGGGTGTGGGACGACGTCGCCGCGTACGCCCCGTACTACGGCAGCGTGCACCGCGGCGCCGGATACCTCTCCCAGCTGTCCACGGACCTGTTCGAGAACGCTCGGACGACCGTCGCCGAGTTCCTGGACTGCCGGGACGGTGACCAGGTCGTCTTCACCCGGTCCACCACCGACTCGCTCAACCTGCTCGCCGCCGCGCTGCCCGCCGGCTGCCGGGTCTTCGTCTTCGAGACCGAGCACCACGCCTCCCTGCTGCCCTGGCGCGACGCCCAGGTCACCTACCTGGACGCGCCCCGCACCCCGGCCGAGGCGGTGGCCACCCTGGAGCGCGCCCTCGCCGACCGCGAGCCCTACGGGCCGGCCCTGGTCTGCGTCACCGGCGCCTCCAACGTCACCGGTGAGCTGTGGCCCGTACGGGAGCTGGCCGCCGCGGCGCACGCGCACGGCGCCCGGATCGTGCTGGACGCCGCCCAGCTCGCGCCCCACCACCCCGTTTCCGTACGGGAGTTGGACGTGGACTGGGTCGCCTTCTCCGGGCACAAGCTGTACGCCCCGTTCGGCTCCGGTGTCCTCGCGGGCCGCGCCGACTGGCTGCGCGAGGCCGAGCCGTATCTCGCGGGCGGCGGCGCGAGCCGCAAGGTGACCCGGCGCGAGGACGGCGGCGTGGACGTGGAGTGGCACGAGAGCGCCGCCCGGCACGAGGCGGGCTCCCCGAACGTGATCGGCGTCTACGCCATCGCCTCCGCCTGCAAGGCGCTCACCGAGGCCGGGTTCGACACCCTGGTCGCCCGCGAGCGCCACCTCATCGAGACGGTACGCGCCGGGCTCGCCGAGGTGCCCGAGGTGCGCGTGCTGTCCCTGTTCGGGGACGACGCCCCGCGCGTCGGCGTGATCTCCTTCGTCGTCGACGGCTGGAACAGCTCCCACTTCGCCGCCGCGCTGTCCGCCGAGTACGGCATCGGGGTGCGCGACGGCCTGTTCTGCGCCCACCCGCTGGTGCGCACCCTGCTCGGCAGCGACCCGCAGACGCAGGGCGAGTGCGGCGCCCCCGAGGCGGCGCCCGGCGAGAAGTCCCTCAACGCCATCCGGGTCAGCTTCGGCGCGGGCACGCCGGACGAGCACGTGGAGCGGTTCCTGCGCGCGGTCAAGGAGCTGGTGCGGGACGGCGCGCGGTGGAACTACCGCACCGAGGACGGGCGTTGCGTGCCGGACACCTCCGCGTGAGCCGGTAGCCGGGCGCCCAGCAGGATCATCCGCAGGGCGCGCTCGGTGGCGTCCGCGAGCAGTTCGCCCGCCCGCACCAGCGCCTCCCCGAGGGCCATCGGGGGGGGGGCAGGATGCCGCTGAACGCGTCCACGCCCGGCACCTCGTGCGCACCCTCGCCGAGCGCGCCGGCCTGGGCGAGCACCGGACGGCCGTACCGCTTCGCCCGGCGGGCCACCTCCGCCGGGACCTTGCCGCGCGGCGTCTGGTGGTCGAGGGCGCCCTCGGCGGTGACGACCAGGTCGGCGCGGGCGAGGCGGGCGTCCAGGTCGAGATGGTCCAGCAGGACGTCGAAGCGGGGCGGCAGCCGGGCGCCGAGCGCGGCGAGCCCCGCGCCGAGACCGCCGGAGGCGCCGGTGCCGGGCCCGGTGCGCAGATCGGTGCCCGACACCCCGAGGTCGCGGGTGAGGACGTACGCCCAGTTCTCCAGACCGGCCGACAACTGCTCGACCTGCGCGGGCGTCGCGCCCTTCTGCGGCCCGAACCCCCGGGCCACGCCGCGCTCCCCGCACAGCACGTTGTACGGGTTGCAGGCGACCAGGAGGTCCGTCGTGCGCAGGCGGGGGTCGAGGCCGGACGGGTCGACGCGGTGCAGTCGGATCAACTCCCGCCCGCCGGGCGGCAGTTAGAAGTGGGCGAACTCGCCGGCCTCCTGCGCGAGCAGATTGCCGATCCGCTGGTCGGTGTCGCGCAGCAGGATCGAGCGGGTGGTGGTCGCCACCGAGGCGAGCGCGACCGCCATCACCAGCAGCAGCCAGAGCAGGATGCGGACGCGGGCGGAGATCCGCCGGCGCGGCGGGTCAGCCGTCGTCGCCGGGTCCGTCGTCGTCTCCGGCGCCGCGGTCGTCGTCATCGTCATCACCGCCGGGGGCATCAGTGACCGGGGGCCGGGAGACGACCTGGTCGCTCGGCGCGGGCACGGGCGCCGGTGTCGCGCTCCGCGCGGTCCGGGACGGCGCGGGCGTGGGCGAGCCGCTGTCCAGCTCCACTCTCGCCGGGACCTTCGGCGGCTCGGGACTGTCCGTGAGGGCGAAACTGGTCGCGGCGATCCCGAGGGGGATCACCACGACGGCGGCGAGGGCCGCCATCCTGCGCGTGAAGACCATGCGGCCGGCCTGTCCCCCGGCGGTGCGCCGAGGATGAGCCGGAGGTGAGAAGGCCTTCATCCCGCCGCAGGGGGTGCCGCGACCGGGCGGGTGCGGGGCCGGTCGCGCGGTTCCCCGCGCCCCTTTCGGGCGCGTCCGCTGCCGTCGCTCAGTTGTCCAGGCCGATCGCGAACGCCGCCTCCAGGTCGTGCTGGGAGTAGGTGCGGAACGCCACGTGCGTGTCCGTCGCCTCCACGCCGGGGATCTTGCTGATGCGGCCCGGGATGACCTCGGCCAGGTCCTCGTGCTCCTTGACCCGGACCATGGCGATCAGGTCGTAGGTGCCGGTCACGGAGAAGACCTCGCTGACGTTGTCCAGCGCGGCGATCGACTCCGCGATCTCGGGGATCCGGTCCACGCTGGTCTTGATCAGGACGATCGCGGTGATCACGGCTGGTTCTCTCCCTCGGGTGCCGGAGCTGGGGCGGCCCTCACTCTAGTCGCAGGCCGGAACCGGGCCCACGCGAAGAGCAGGCCCAGCGCGAACCCCACCACGTGGGCCAGATAGGCCACGCCCGGCCCCTGCGAGGCCTGGCCCGCCGCCAGCCACTGGAGGGCCGCCCAGAAGGGCAGCACCAGCCAGGCGGGGAAGCGCAGCGGCAGGAAGAGCAGGAACGGCAGCAGGCTGGTCACGCGGGCCCGCGGGAACAGGAAGAGGAACGCGCCGAGCACCGCCGAGATCGCCCCGGACGCCCCGACCAGTGACTGTTCGGAGCCGGAGTTCGCGCACGCGTAGCCGAGCAGGGCGAGGTAGCCGCAGCCGAGGTAGAAGAGGATGAACTGCACCCGGCCCATCCGCTCCTCGGTCATGACCCCGAAGACGTAGAAGAAGAGCATGTTGCCGAGCAGGTGCACCCAGGTGCCGTGCACGAACAGCGCGGTGGCCGGGGTGAGGGCCGCCCGCGGGGACCCTTCGAACAGTTCTGCGGGGACCACGCCCCAGTGCCGGAAGTAGGCCCGCTGCGCGGCGAGCAGCTCGTCGCCGGTGCCGTACACCGGATTGAGACCCGAGGCGGGGCCCAGCAGGAAGATCCCGCAACACAGGGCCATCAGGACGTACGTCACCGGCGCCGACGGCCGGCGGCGGCCCGGCCACCTCGGCATGTTCCACTTGCTGATCACGAACACAGAGCATGACGTAACCGGACGCAACCGCACAGACCGCCTCGCCGCCGTGGACAGACGGGCGCCCGGCACCCGGCAGGCCGTAGGGTTACGAGCCACACGCCGCGGGAAGACCGGCGTGTCACGGACACTAGAAGGAAAGCGAACAGTCACGATGACGGTTCCCCTGCCGACCGCCACGACGCGGTGGCGCTGCACCCTGTGCGGCAACCTCACCCGCTTCGACGTGACGCGCTCGTCGAAGGTCGTCGAGTACGTCCACCTGGATCTGGCCGGAGAGCCGAAGGTGGAGGAGCGCGAGGTGGTCAGTGAGACCATCGAGTCCGTGCGCTGCCGCTGGTGCAACGCCGTGGACCAGGTGGAACTCGTGGACAGGCCGGGCGCCGGCTCCTGACGATGGGGGACGGCCCCGCAGGCGTGATCCCCGCCGGGGGATCCCGTAGAGGCATTGGGGTGTGACGGATGGCGGAGACACACGGCGGGGGGCCGGGCGACGGCGCCGCTGAGGTGCTCGACCGTCCGCTGCCCGAGGGAGTGCGCCGCCGGGTCGTGCAGATCGTCTCGGACGGCTTCGGCGGGCTGACCGTCGCGGAACTTCCCGCACAACTGCGGCAGTACGCCCGGTTCGCCCCGAACCGCCGGGCCAAGTTCGCGGGCAACGCGATGGCCGCGGCGCTGGAGACCGACCCGCTGTTCCGGCAGCGCATCGGCGAGAAGTTCCGCGAGAGCCAGCCCGAACTCGCCGGCGCCCTCGACGCCGGCTCGCCGCCCCCGGCCGCGGACCCGCTCGACGTGGCCGCCGCCGCCTACGTGCTGCGCCCGGCCGGCTGGGTGAAGCTGGTGACCGCCGCCGGCGAGGAGGCGCTGCGCGCCGACGCCGAACGCGCCGACGAGGAGAGCCGGGCCGAACTGGAGCGGCTGCGCGCCGAACTCGCCGCCGCCCGCGAGCACACCCGCGCCGAGACCGAGCGGCTGCGCGCCGAACTGGACGGCGCCCGCAAGGAGGCGGAATCGCTGCACCGCAAACTGCGCGCCGCGCTCAGCGACGTCAAGCGCGGCGAGGCGGCGCTGCGCAAGGTGCAGAGCGAGATCGAGGCCGTCCGCGCCGAGGGGCACGCCCAGGTGTCCGCCGCCGAGAGCGAGGTACGGCGGCTCAAGACGCGCCTCGGCGAGGCGGAGGCCGCCCTGGAGGCCACCCGCCGGGCCGCCCGCGAAGGCCGCAGCGTGGAGGACATGCGGGTCCGGCTGCTGCTGGACACCCTGCTCGACGCCACCCAGGGGCTGCGCCGCGAACTCGCCCTGCCGCCCGTGTCCGTGCGGCCGGCCGAGACCGTGGACGCCGTCGAACCGGGCCGGATGACCCCGAAGGACATCGCAGCGCGGGCACTGTCCGAGAACGACCCGGCGATCCTCGACCAGCTGCTGGCACTGCCGCAGGCGCATCTCGTCGTCGACGGCTACAACGTCACCAAGACCGGCTATCCCCAGATGCCGCTGGAGAAGCAGCGCCTGCGCCTGCTCGGCCAGCTCTCCCAGCTCGCCGCGCAGACCGGCGCCGAGGTCACCTGTGTCTTCGACGGGGCCGAGCTGGCCGCGCCGGTACTGCTCGCGCCGCCGCGCGGCGTGCGGGTGCTCTTCTCCAAGCCGGGCGTCACCGCCGACGAGCTGATCCGGCAGCTGGTGCGCGCCGAGCCGCCGGGGCGCCCGGTCATCGTCGCCTCCACCGACCGCGAGGTCGCCGACGGGGTGGCGCGGGCCGGTGCCCGGCCGGTGGCATCCGCGGTACTTCTGAAGCGACTGTCCTGAAAGCCCAACGTACGGCCGCAATGCCCGAATTGGCGGTTCCGTCGCGCAACGTAGCGTCAACCTGGCTCACAGCAGGTGACTTGTGGGTAAAGAATGCAGGGTGTGACGAGATTTTTCCCCTGGGAATTTGAACTGATCACAAGAACGTCACTAGGGTCTGGGCTCGTACCTCCGAGCGGGTGATCACTCAGAAGAAGGAGTTCACCTCCGTGGCGTCCCACCGTCGACCCAAGCAGCCCAGTCGCGCCCGTGTGACCGTGCTGACCACCGCAGCAGCCGCTGCCGTCGCCCTCGGCACCCAGGCCGCAAACGCGGCACCGGCCGAGAAGCCGAGCAAGGACGAGGTGAAGGCGAAGGTCGACAAGCTCTACGAACAGGCGGAGCAGGCCACCGAGAAGTACAACGGCGCCAAGGAGAAGCAGGAGAAGCTCCAGAAGGAGATCTCCACGATCCAGGACAACGTCGCCCGCGGCCAGGAAGAGGTCAACGAGCTGCGCGAGGGCCTGGGTTCGATGGCCAGCGCCCAGTACCGCTCCGGCGGCCTCGACCCCTCGCTCCAGCTGCTGCTCTCCGCCGACCCGGACGACTACCTCGACAAGGCCTCCACGCTCGACCAGCTGAGCGCCCAGCAGGTCGAGGCGCTCAAGGAGATCCAGGAGAAGCAGCGCGAGCTCGCCCAGCAGCGCGCCGAGGCCTCCGAGAAGCTCAAGGACCTCTCCTCCACCCGCACCGAACTGGGTGAGAAGAAGAAGGAAGTCCAGGCCAAGCTCGCCGAGGCGCAGAAGCTGCTGAACACCCTGACCGCCGCGGAGAAGGCGGCACTCCAGGAGGAGGAGGAGCGGGCCAGCCGCGACAGCGGCCGCCAGGCCCTCACCGACCCCGCCGCCTCCGCCTCGGCCTCGGCCTCGGGCCGGGCCGGCGCGGCCTACGCCGCCGCCCAGACCAAGATCGGCTCGCCGTACGTCTACGGCGCCACCGGCCCGTCCTCCTTCGACTGCTCGGGCCTGACCTCCTGGGCCTACGCCCAGGCCGGCGTCTCCATCCCGCGCACCTCCGAGGCGCAGGCCAACATCGGCACCCGTATCTACTCGCAGAGCGACCTCCAGGTCGGCGACCTCGTCTTCTTCTTCAACGACCTGCACCACGTCGGTCTCTACGCCGGCAACGGGCAGGTCCTCCACGCCCCGCGCACCGGTACGGTCGTCCGCTACGAGTCCTTCAGCACGATGGGCGGCCCCTTCATGTGGGGTGTCCGCGTCTGACGCGTTCCCGGACCGGGACACCACGCCCTCCGGACGGGCGAATCACCGGGACGGGTTCTGACCTCGCGCCCCGCCGCTGACCTGCGTCAGCGGCGGGGCGTCACTGTGTGTGGCCGCGAAGGTCTTTGGCCGTCACCGTGTCACGGCGTTACTGTCTGCCGCGTTTCCGTCACGCCGTTCCGTACCTGGCGTGGGGGTTTTCCTGTCCGTCAGTGGAAGGAGCGCGGCTTCCCGTGGGGTCACATCGCCGCCAGGCACCGTCGTCCGGTCTCGACCGCGGCGCTACCGTCGCGGTCTCTCTGCTCTCGGCCGCGGCGGCCGCGCTCGGCGCCGTCCCGGCCATGGCCGCGCCGCCTGACGACACCCGCGCCGAGGTCGACCGTCTCTACGCGGAGGCCGAGAAGGCCACCGAGGCGTACAACGAGGCCGACGAACGCGCCGACGAGCTGCGCGCCGAGGTCGGCCGCGCCCAGGACCGGATCGCCCGCCAGCAGGAGCGCGTCAACACCATGCGGGAGGCGCTGGGCTCGCTGGCCGGCGCCCAGTACCGCGCCGGCGGCGTAGACCCGTCGCTGGCCCTGCTGTTCTCCGAGGACCCGGAGGACTACCTCGACAAGGCCGCCGTCCTCGACCGGATCAGCGCCCGGCAGGCCGGCCGGCTCATGGACCTCCAGAACGCCCTGCGCGCCCTCGGCCAGCAGCGCGCCGAGGCCGCCGAGACCCTCGCCGAACTGGAGAAGAGCCGCAAGGCCGTCGCCTCCCGCAAACGCGCCGTGGAGCGCAAGCTCGCCAAGGCCCGCGCCCTGCTGAACTCCCTGCCCGACGAGGAACGCGCCGCCTACGACCGGGCCTCCCGCTCCGGCCGCGACGACATGCCCGGCCTCACCGGCATCGCCCCCGCCTCCGGCCGCGCCGCCGCCGCGGTCGCCGCCGCCCGCTCCGCGCTCGGCAAGCCGTACGTGTGGGGCGCCGCCGGGCCGGGCGGATTCGACTGCTCCGGCCTGATGCAGTGGTCGTACGCGCAGGCCGGGGTCTCGCTGCCGCGCACCTCGCAGGCGCAGCGGGCGGCCGGGCGGCAGGTCCCGCTCTCCCAGGCCCGGCCCGGCGACCTCGTCACCTACCGCTCCGACGCCAGCCATGTCGGCATGTACGTCGGCAACGGGCAGGTCATCCACGCGCCCTACCCCGGCGCGCCGGTGCGCTACGACCCGGTCGGGATGATGCCGATCTCGGCGGTCACCCGGGTCTGAACCGGCCCGGCTGACCGTACCCTCGGAGGATGGCTGGTCGACGGCGGGCGCGGGACTCCTGGGCGGTGACGCTGTGTCTGCTGCTCGTGGTCCTCGCCGGCTGCGGGCCTGGGTCCGCGGCCGACGGCGCGCGGGCCGAGGTGCAGAGGCTGCTCGACCGGCGCGCCGCCGCCGTCCTCGACCACGACGCAAGGGCCTACGGCGCGACCGGCAGCACCACCGGGTTCGACCGGCTGCGGGCGGTGCCCCTCGCGGCCTGGTCGTACCGCCTGACCTCCCTCGACCGCACCGGCGCCACCGCCACCGCACGGGCCGACCTGCGCTACCGGATCGCCGGGCACGACCCGGCCCCCGTCACCGCGGGCCGCACCCTCTCCCTCGCCCGGGACGCCGACGGGCGGTGGCGGGTCGTCTCCGACCGGCCCGCGCCCCGCTCCGCCCACCAGCTGTGGGACCAGGGCACGGTGACCGCCGTGCGCGGCGAGCACAGCCTGGTCCTCGGCGCCGGGCGGTCCCGGGACGAGCTGCGGGGGTTCGCCGCCCTCGCGGACCGCGCGGTGCCCGCCGTCTCCGACGCCTGGGGCACCGCGTGGGGCCGCCGCGTCGTCGTCCTCGTCCCCGAGTCGCTGGAGGACATGGCGGCGCTGCTCGGCTCGCCCGCCTCCTCCTACCGGGGCATCGCCGCCGTCACCACCGGCGAGACCGGCGCGGACCGCGCCCCCGCCGACCGGATCATCGTCAACCCGGACGCGTACGCCGTCCTCGGCCCCGTCGGCCGGCAGGTCGTGCTCACCCACGAGGCCACCCATGTCGCCACCCGCGCCCACACCAACGCGGCCACCCCACTGTGGCTCTCCGAGGGTTACGCGGACTGGGTCGGCTACCGCGGCACCGGGCGCCTGCCCGCGCAGGCCGCGCCCGAACTGGCCCGCGCGGCGGCCGAGGGGCGCCTCCCCGACCGGCTGCCCGCCGACCGCGACTTCGGCTTCACCGGCGACGCGACGGCCCTCGCTCAGGCCTACGAGAGCGGCTGGCTGGCCTGCCGGCTCATCGCGGACCGTTGGGGCGAGTCCCGGCTCGGCACGTTCTACCGCGCCGTCGGCGCGCACGGGGAACGGGAGGGCGCCGTGGAGGGGGCGATGGCCGAGGTGCTGGGCACCACACCGGAGGAGTTCACCGCGCTGTGGCGGGAGTACGTGCGCGACCAGCTGGGCGGCTGAAGCGGGGGGACGTGGCCGGTGTCAGGCGGAGGTCGTGGGCTGCTTGGCGCGGGTGGCCTGGGCGGGGACGGGGGACTGGCCGGGCGGGCGGGACGCCGTGGTGCGCCACAGGGCGCGGGCCGCGGTGACGGTCGCGGCGACCAGCAGGCCGTTGCGGACGACGAGCAGGGTGATCCCGGTGCCGTCGCTCGCCACGACGTGCGAGAACCAGACGGGGAACTCCAGCACCGTCACGAAGGACGCCGCGAGGACCAGACCGACCGGCAGCCGCATCGGGCTCGCCCGGAAGCACAGGCAGACCGCCCCCAGCCCGACCAGCCACACCAGGTACTGCGGGCTGATCACCCGGCTGGTGGTGGTGAACAGCAGCACCGCCACGAACGCCGCGTCCGCCAGGGTGTGCGGCTCGAACCGCACCGCCACCAGCCGCCACAGCAGCAGCCAGGCGAACGCCGCGCCGGTCAGCGCGAGCGCGGCCGTGCTGACCACCTCGACGTACGGGCCGAGGAACTCCACCGAGCCGTAGTTCAGCAGCACCTGCCCGTTCCAGCCGAAGTGCCGGGCCACGTGGAAGACCAGCGCGCCCAGCGACTCCACCTCGGTGCCGCGGTCGCGCTGGAAGGTCAGGAAGGCGAAGGCGCCGGGCATGGCCAGCGCGAACAGCGCGGCGACGAGGCCCGCCGTGACCGCCGCCGAGGCCCACGCGGCCCGCCTGCGCGCGGCGACCAGCAGCAGCACCGGCCACACCTTCAGCAGCGCCCCGAACGCGGTCAGCGCGCCCATCAGCCGCGGATGCCGGGCGCCCGCGAGCAGCCCGGCCACCGCGACGGCGGTGACCATCACGTCGTAGCGGGCGTAGACGGTCGGCCCGAGCAGCGGCACCCCCGCGGCCCACACCCAGGCGCCGCGCGGGGTCCGGCCCGGCCGGCCGCCCGCGTACCGCAGCAGGACGAGCGTGACCAGGTCGGCGAGGCAGGCCAGGAGGAAGAACGCGTGCGCGTAGTCCAGCCAGGGCAGCAGCGCGGGGGAGAGCACGGCGAGCGCGGCGGCGGGCGGGTACTGCCAGGTGACGTCGTCCAGCGGGAACGTTCCACCGCGCAGGACCTCGTACCAGCCCTGGTAGATCACCGAGATGTCGCTGGTGACGTCGGGACCCGGGAAGACGTACACCTTGAAGACGAACAGCAGCAGGAGCAGCCGGGTCAGGGCCCATGTCCCCAGCAGCCCCGCGAGGCGCCGCCGGCCGTGTGTCCTGTCCACCCTCACGCCCCTGCTTCCGTCCGCTGCCCGTCCCGGATCCTGTCGGGGCCATGATGTCCCGGCCGGCTGTGCGCGCATCGAACAGCGCGGCCGTGCCGGCTCGTGAGTCTACGTTGGGTAGGGTCGGCGGCGATGCGCAAGACCCTCATCGTGACGAACGACTTCCCGCCCCGCCCGGGCGGCATCCAGGCGTTCCTGCACAACATGGCCCTCCGCCTCGACCCCGGCCGGCTGGTCGTCTACGCCTCCACCTGGAAGCGCGGCCGCGAGGGCAGGGAGGCGACGGCCGCGTTCGACGCGGAACAGCCCTTCACCGTCGTACGGGACAGCACGACCATGCTGCTGCCGACGCCCGCCGCCACCCGGCGGGCCGTCGGGCTGCTGCGCGAGCACGGCTGTACGTCGGTCTGGTTCGGCGCCGCGGCACCGCTCGGGCTGATGGCGCCCGCGCTGCGCCGGGCTGGCGCCGAACGCCTGGTGGCCACCACCCACGGGCACGAGGCCGGCTGGGCCCAGCTGCCCGCCGCCCGGCAGCTGCTGCGCCGGATCGGCGAGGGCACGGACACCCTGACCTACCTCGGCGAGTACACCCGCTCGCGGATCGCCTCGGCGCTCACCCGCGAGGCCGCCGCGCGCATGGTGCAGCTGCCGCCCGGGGTCGACGAGAAGACCTTCCACCCGGAGTCGGGGGGCGCCGAGGTGCGGGCCCGGCTCGGCCTCACCGACCGCCCGGTCGTCGTCTGCGTCTCCCGGCTGGTGCGGCGCAAGGGCCAGGACACCCTCATCCAGGCCATGCCGCGCATCCTCGCCAAGGAGCCGGACGCGGTGCTGCTGATCGTCGGCGGCGGCCCCTACGAGAAGGACCTGCGCCGCCTCGCCCACGAGACCGGCGTCGCCGCGTCCGTACGCTTCACCGGGGCCGTGCCCTGGGCGGAGCTGCCCGCGCACTACGGCGCAGGCGACGTCTTCGCCATGCCCTGCCGTACCCGGCGCGGCGGGCTCGACGTCGAGGGCCTGGGCATCGTCTACCTGGAGGCCTCCGCGACCGGGCTGCCCGTCGTCGCCGGCGACTCCGGCGGCGCGCCCGACGCCGTCCTCGACGGTGAGACCGGCTGGGTGGTCCGCGGCGGCGATCCCGCGCAGGCCGCCGACCGCATCACCACCCTCCTCGGCGACGCGGAGCTGCGCCGCAGGATGGGCGAGCGCGGCCGGCAATGGGTCGAGGAGAAGTGGCGCTGGGACCTTCTGGCGGAGAACTTGAAAACTCTCCTGTAGGACAACTGGTCAAGCGGCGCGGGGCTGTACCGATGTGCGGCTCCGCCGCGTGGGCGCGACCCACCACCATGTGCCCCGCACCCGCCCATGGCGAGTATGGGGCACATCGGTTGGCGCGGGCCCTGCGGAAACCAGCAGCGCTACTTCGCGTAGATCGCCTCGATCTCCTCCGCGAAGTCCTTCGCCACCACGTTCCGCTTCAGCTTCAGCGACGGCGTCAAGTGCCCCGAGTCCTCGGTGAACTGGGACGGCAGGATCCGGAACTTCCGCACCGACTCCGCCTTCGACACCGCCGCGTTGCCGTCGTCCACCGCCGCCTGGATCGCGGCCAGCAGATCCGCGTCCTCGCGCAGCGACGCCGCGGTGGACCCGGCCGGCTTGCCGTGCTCGGCGGCCCAGCGGCCGAGGAACTCCTCGTCGATCGTGATGAGCGCGCCCACGAACGGCCGCCCGTCGCCGACCACCATGCACTCGGCGACCAGCGCGTGCGCCCGGATCCGGTCCTCGATCACGGCCGGGGCGACGTTCTTGCCACCCGCGGTGACCAGGATCTCCTTCTTGCGGCCGGTGATCCTCAGATAGCCGTCCTCGTCGAGGGTGCCGAGGTCGCCGGTGTGGAACCAGCCGTCCTCCAGGGCCTCCTCGGTGGCGCCCGGGTTGTTCCAGTACTCCTTGAACAGGTGCTCGCCGTGCAGCAGCACCTCGCCGTCGTCCGCGATCCGCACCACGGAGCCCGGCAGCGGCTGCCCGACCGTGCCGATCTTCTGCCGGTCCCACGGGTTGAACGCGGTGGCCGCACAGGACTCGGTCAGGCCGTAGCCCTCCAGCACCGTGAAGCCGATGCCGCGGAAGAAGTGGCCGAGGCGCTCGCCGAGCGGGGCGCCACCGGAGATGGCGTACTCGCCGCGTCCGCCGAGCACCGCGCGCAGCTTGCCGTACACCAGCTTGTCGAAGACGAAGTGCCGCAGCTTCAGGCCCAGCGACGGGCCGGACGGGGTGTCCAGCGCCTTGCTGTACGCGATCGCGGTGTCGGCCGCCTTGTCGAAGATCTTGCCCTTGCCGTCCGCCTGCGCCTTGGCGCGGGCCGCGTTGTAGACCTTCTCGAAGACCCGCGGCACGCCCAGGATCAGCGTCGGGCGGAACGAGGCCAGCTCGTCGGTGAGGTTCTTGATGTCCGGAACGCAGCCCAGCTTGATCGGCGCCATCATCGGGGCGACCTGCACCAGCCGGCCGAAGACGTGCGCGAGGGGGAGGAACAGCAGCACCGAGCACTCGCCGGTGCGGAACAGCGGGCGCAGCCGTTCCACGACGTTGCCGCACTCGGCGAAGAAGCTGCGGTGGGTGAGCACACAGCCCTTGGGGCGGCCGGTGGTGCCGGAGGTGTAGACGATGGTCGCCGGGTCGTCGGCCTTGGCGAGCGAGCTGCGCTCCTCGACCGTCTCGTCGCTGACGTCCTGCCCGAGCCGCCCCAGCTCCTCCACGCCGCCCGCCTCGATCTGCCAGACGTGCTTGAGGGCGGGCAGCGACTCGCGCACCGACTCGACGGCGGCGGCGTGCGCGTCGAGTTCGACGACGCAGGCCGTGGCGCCCGAGTCGCTGAGGATCCACCGCACCTGCTCCGGCGAGCTGGTCTCGTACACCGGCACGGTGACGGCGCCCGCGCTCCAGATGGCGAAGTCGAGCAGCGTCCACTCGTAGCGGGTGCGGGACATCAGGCCCACCCGGTCGCCGGGCTGCACGCCGGCCGCGATGAGGCCCTTGGCGGCGGCCCGGACCTCGGCGAGGAACGCCGTCGCGGTCACGTCCTGCCAGGCCCCGCCGACCTTGCGGGCGATGACGGCGACCTCGGGGTGCTGCGCGGCGTTTCTGCGGACGATGTCGGTCAGATTGCCGTCCGAGGGGACCTCGTACAAAGCCGGAAGGCTGAACTCGCGCAAGACTGCTGCTCCTCATAGGGCGCCGGCGCCACGACGTTGTGCGATGCGACGGTGCGGTCCAAGGCTCGGGCAGGTGCTCGGGGATCCAGCGGAAGCCGGGCTTCCGGCTTGTTGAAATCCTGAGCACGACTGGACTGCCCGGACGTTACCCGCCGGTATGGCGTCTACGACAGGGGGTCCCGGCGAGATGTTCGCTGCGTCACACGGATTACCGATGCGATTACTGATGCTTCGCGCACAGTAGTCGACGCCCCTTCCGACTGGCGAGTAATCGCAGGTCCGGCCGCTACTGTTCACGTTTGCCGCACACGCTTACGCTTGATCGTCATGTCACCCACACCGGCCGGAAACCGCGGGACCCGCACCCACCGCGTCCACGTCGTGAGCGACGTGCACGGCAACGCGACGGACCTGGCGCGGGCCGGCGAGGGCGCCGACGCGCTGATCTGCCTCGGCGACCTCATCCTCTTCCTCGACTACGCCGACCCCGCCCGCGGCATCTTCCCCGACCTGTTCGGCGCCGAGAACGCCCGCCGGCTGATCGCCCTGCGCACCGCCCGCCGCTTCGACGAGGCCCGCGACCTGGGCAGCCGGCTGTGGGCGGGGATCGACGGGGACCGGGCGGAGGTCGTCGAACAGGCCGTGCGCGCCCAGTACACCGAGCTGTTCGCCGCCTTCCCGACCCCGACGTACGCCACGTACGGCAACGTCGACATGCCCCGCCTGTGGCAGGAGTACGCCCGCCCCGGCACCACCGTCCTCGACGGCGAACGGGCCGAGATCGGCGGCCGCGTCTTCGGCTTCGTCGGCGGCGGCCTGCGCACGCCCATGCGGACGCCGTTCGAGATCAGCGACGAGGAGTACGCCGCGAAGATCGAGGCGGTCGGCGAGGTGGACGTGCTGTGCACCCACATCCCGCCGGAGGTCCCGGAGCTGGTCTACGACACCGTCGCCCGCCGCTTCGAACGCGGCAGCCGGGCGCTGCTGGAGGCGATACGCCGCACCCGGCCGCGCTACGCCCTGTTCGGCCACGTCCACCAGCCGCTGGTGCGGCGGATGCGGATCGGGGCGACGGAGTGCGTGAACGTGGGGCACTTCGCGAGTACGGGACGGCCGTGGGCGCTGGAGTGGTGACCAGCGTGGTGAGGGGGGCCGGCCCGGGGCGAGGGGGACCGGGCCACGGGGCGAGGCGGACCTGGCCACGGGGTAAGGCGGACGGGCCCCGGGGGTGAGGCCGACACGGGTGACATCGGCCTGGTCACCGCGCGGTAGCCTTCACGCTGCACCCACGTGCGCACACCTCTTCCCTACCGGACCGCATCTGGAGGAGCCACCGCGATGGCGGAACACACCAGCTCGAGCACCACGATCGAGGCGGCACCGGCCGACGTCATGGCGGTCATCGCCGACTTCGCCCGCTACCCGGACTGGACCGGCGAGGTGAAGGAGGCGGAGGTCCTCAAGACCGACGAGCAGGGCCGCGCCGAGCAGGTCCGGCTGGTCATGGACGCGGGCGCGATCAAGGACGACCAGACGCTGGCCTACACCTGGACCGGCGACCACGAGGTGTCCTGGACCCTCGTCAAGTCCCAGATGCTGCGCTCCCTCGACGGCTCCTACCTGCTGAAGCCCACCGCCGCGGGCACCACCGAGGTCACCTACCAGCTCACCGTCGACGTCAAGATCCCGATGCTCGGCATGATCAAGCGCAAGGCGGAGAAGGTCATCATCGACCGGGCGCTGGCCGGGCTGAAGAAGCGGGTGGAGTCGGCGGCGAAGTAGGGGAGGGGCCGGGCGGTACGGCGTTGCGCCGGGCGCGTGGGCGCGTGACGCCTCCGGGCGGGGTGGCGCGCGAACCGGGCTCCGGCGAAGCCCCCGGTAGCGTTCACCCCCATGCGCACCATCCTGATCACAGGCCCCGGCGGCTCAGGCCGCACCACCACCGCCGCCGCCACCGCGCTCCGGGCCGCCCGCGAGGGCGCCCGCACCCTCGTGCTCGGCACCGACCGCACCGACACCCTCGGCGCCGCCCTCGGCACCCCCACCGGCCCGGCCCCCACCCGTGTCGCCGGCCGTCTCACCGCCTGGCGCCCCGACGCCACCACCGCCTTCCGCACCGACTTCGCCGCCCTCCAGGACCGCGCGTCCGCCGCGCTCGACCTCCTCGGCGCGACCCGCCTGGACGCGGAAGAGGTCACCCCGCTGCCCGGCGCCGGGGAACTCACCGTGCTGCGCGCCCTGCGCGACGCGGTCCTCGCGGAGGCCCACGACCTGGTCGTCGTGGACCTCCCGCCCGCCGACCAGGCCCTCGCCCTCCTCTCCCTCCCCGGGGAGCTGCGCCGCTACCTGCGCCGTCTGCTGCCCCCGGAACGCCAGGCGGCCCGCGCCCTGCGCCCCGTCCTCGGCCGGCTCGCCGGTGTCCCCATGCCCGCGGAGTGGCTGTACGAGACGGCCGCCCGCTGGGACACCGAACTGGCCGCCGTCGAGGCCGTCCTGGCCGACCGCCACACCCACGTACGGCTGGTCGCCGAGCCCACCCCGGCCGCCGCCGACGCCGTCCGCTCCGCCGTTCTCGGCCTCGCCCTGCGCGGCCGCCGCCCGGACGCCCTGGTCGCCTCCCGCGTGCTCCCCGAGGCGGAGGCGGAAGCGGGCAGCTGGCTCGCCGGACTCGTCGCCCAGCAGCGCAAGATCCTGGAGGAGTGGCAAGACGCCCACGACGTACGGCCCGTCCCGCACCTGGGCCGCGACCCGCGCGGCGCCGACGACCTGGCCGCGCTGCCCGTGCCGGGCGCCTCCGCCGGGCCGTCCCTGGCCGAGTGGCCCGTCACCGACCGCCTCGCCGAGGACGGCGTCCTCGTCTGGCACATCCCGCTGCCCGGCGCCGCCCGCGACGAGCTCGACCTCATCCGCCGCGGCGACGAACTCGTCCTCACCGTCGGACCGTTCCGCCGCATCGTCCCCCTCCCCTCCGCCCTGCGCCGCTGCACCGTCGAGGGCGCCGCCCTGCGCGAGGGCGAGTTGCGCGTCCGTTTCACCCCGGATCCGGCCCTGTGGCCGGCGGCCCGGTGAGACGGCCCCCGTAGGCCGCGGCCGGTGATGCGACCGGCCCGTGAGGCGGCCCTCCGGGACTCCGACGACCGGCGGGCGCCGCCCCGAGAAGCCGGCGGGCCGGTCGGCCCACGTCAGTGGGGCCCGTATCGCCGCGGCCCTGTCCGCTGTGCCGCTGCGCCACTGCGCCGGCAAGGGTGCCAGCCTGCGCGTGGGCGAGCTGCGCATCCGTCTCACCCCGGACTCGGCCCTGTGGCCGACGGTCCGCTGAGACGGGGGAGGCCCCAGCCCGCCCAGGCCGAGGGCCTGGCGCGACTGGCCGACGCGGTGGCCGGCAGCCCGCTCGCCGCCCGCGCGGCCGAGGCCGCCGTACGCCGCGGCCGCTGATGCGGCGGCCGGCCCGTGAAGCGGCGTTCCAGGGCTGCGCCGACCGGCGGGCGCCACCCCGGCGAGACGGCGGGTCGGTCACCAGGCCACAGGCCACGCCAGTGGTACGCCCCTTCCCCCGGCCCTGCGCCACAGCGCCGCCCCCGGTGAGGGCGCCGGCCGGGCGGCCCGGCGGGCCGGTGCGCGCGGGGAGTCGCGGATCGGGCTCGCCGCGGGTCCGGCGCTGTGGCCGGTGGCCGGTGGAGCGGCCGGGGCGGGGACGCGGCCGGCCGGTGAAGCGGCGCCGGGCGCTGCCTCCGTTCGGGTAACGTCGTAAGGACGAGACGTAGTCAGGAGTCCGCCATGAGCGAAGAGCGCCCCAGCCACGACGCGGCTCGGGATCAGGCGCCCGACGACCAGCGCTCGCCCGACGACCAGCGCTCGCCGGGCGACCCCGACGCCTGGGCGACCGCCTGCGCCGAGGACCTGGAGGCCGAGAAGGCCCGCCGCCGGGACCGGCGGACGCCGCCGCCCGGCTCCGCCGCCGAGGAGCTGCGCAAGTTCGTCGACACCGCCCTGGACAAGCTGGCCGGACTCCAGTCGCCGCTGCTCGGAGCGGTCGGCGGGCCCGCCGCCCAGCAGGTGGTGCAGCAGGTCGTCGAGCAGGCCAAGGCGGCCGTCGAGCCGGTCATCGAACGCAATCCGGACGTCTTCGACCACCTGGCCGCCGCCGGCCAGGAACTCCTCGCCGCCTACCGCTCCGCCGTCCAGGCCCAGGAGCGCCGCTGGACCGGCGGCACCGCGGACGTGCCGCGCACTCCGGGCAGCGAGGGCACCCAGGAGCCGGACGGGACGGACGGGACCGAAGGCCCCTCCGACCACCGCCGCGACCCCGGCGAGGACAGCGGTCCGGGACAACGCATCGACCTCGACTAGAGCGGGCTCGGGTACGGTTGGCCGTAGCGGGGCTCGACCGAAACTGAGGGATTCATGGGACTCACCATCGGCGTCGACATCGGCGGCACGAAGATCGCGGCCGGCGTGGTCGACGAGGAAGGCAACATCCTCTCGACTCACAAGGTGCCGACCCCGGGCACGCCCGAGGGCATCGTGGACGCGATCGCCTCGGCGGTGGAGGGTGCGCGCGCGGGGCACGAGATCACCGGCGTGGGCATCGGCGCCGCCGGCTACGTCAACCGCCAGCGCTCGACGGTCTACTTCGCACCGAACATCGACTGGCGCAACGAGCCGCTGAAGGAGAAGGTCGAGGCCCGCGTGGGCCTCCCGGTCGTCGTGGAGAACGACGCCAACGCGGCCGCCTGGGGCGAGTACAAGTTCGGCGCGGGCAAGGGCCACCGCAACGTCATCTGCATCACCCTCGGCACCGGCCTCGGCGGCGGCATCATCATCGGCAACAAGCTGCGCCGCGGCCACTTCGGCGTGGCCGCCGAGTTCGGCCACATCCGGATGGTGCCGGACGGCCTGCTGTGCGGCTGCGGCTCGCAGGGCTGCTGGGAGCAGTACGCCTCCGGCCGCGCCCTCGTCCGCTACGCCAAGCAGCGCGCCAACGCCACCCCGGAGCGCGCCGAGGTGCTGCTCTCGCTCGGCGACGGCACCCCCGACGGCATCGAGGGCAAGCACATCTCCATGGCCGCCCGCCAGGGTGACCCGGTCGCCGTCGACTCCTACCGTGAGCTGGCCCGCTGGGCCGGCGCCGGCCTCGCCGACCTCGCGTCGCTGTTCGACCCGTCCGCGTTCATCGTCGGCGGCGGTCTGTCGGACGAGGGCGAGCTGGTGCTCGACCCGATCCGCAAGTCGTACAAGCGGTGGCTGGTGGGCGGCAACTGGCGTCCGGTCGCCGACGTGATCGCCGCGCAGCTGGGGAACAAGGCGGGGCTGGTGGGCGCCGCCGACCTGGCCCGGGAGCCCGACCCGATCATGTGAGGGCGGTTCGCCGCAGAGGGGGGCTGCGCGATCCGGGCCGCGGGTGAGCCGTGGCCTGTCGCGCGGTTCCCCGCGCCCCGCGGGCGCCTTCCGGGCGTAAGTTCTGGGCATGGCCCATCCGATGCCGTTGCTGCCCGACTCCCGTACCGAACCCGACGGTTCCGCCGTCGTCCGCGTCCTCGGCTACAACATCCGGTCGATGCGGGACGACACCGACGCGCTCGCCCGGGTGATCTCCGCCTGCGCCCCGGACCTGGTCCTGGTGCAGGAGGCGCCCCGCTTCTTCCGCTGGCGCAAGAAGCTGGCCCGGCTCGCCCGCGCCGCCGACCTCGTGCTCCTCTCCGGCGGCGGCACGGCCGCCGGACCGGCCCTGCTGTGCTCGCTGCGGGCCACCGTCGAGCGCACCGAGGACGTCCTGCTGCCGCTCACCCCCGGTCTGCACCGGCGCGGGCTCGCCACCGCCGTCGTACGGTTCGCGGGCGCCCGCCTGGGCGTGGTGAGCTGCCACCTCAGCCTGCGGCAGGACGAGCGCTACGCGCAGGGCGGCATGGTGCTCGACCGGCTCGCCGCGCTGGGTGTCGAGCACGCCGTCGTCGGCGGGGACATCAACGAGCGCCCCGGCGGCCGGACCTTCCGCCGGCTCGCCGCCGAACTCCAGGACTGCTGGGCCACGAGCCCCTGGGGCGGCGAGTTCACCTCCACCCCCGCAGCGCCCCACCAGCGCATCGACGCGATCTTCGCGACCAAGGGCGTCGAGGTGCTGGGCTGCGGGGTGCCCCTCGGCCACCCCGGCGTCTCGGAGGACGACCTGAGGGCGGCCACGGACCACCTCCCGGTCCTGGCCGCCCTCAGAATCCCGGCGGGCTGACGGCTGCCCTCGGAATCCCGGCGGGCTGACGGCTGCCCTCGGAACTCCGGCGGGCTGACGGCTGCCCTCGGTCCCCGGCGGGCCGACCCTCAGACGACCGCGCCGCGGCCCGGGTCGTCGTCGTCCTCGTCGTCCGTGCGCATCCGCATGACCAGCGTGGCGAAGCCGCCGAGGAAGCCGCCGATGCCGAGGGTGGACAGCCACCAGGTCATGTCCCAGCCGAACAGGACGGCGAGGAGGAGCAGCACCGGGCCGCCGATCACCGCCAGCCAGGCGAACTTGGCGGTCGCGTCGGCGGCGGGCAGCGGCGGCGGCTCCGGCGGGACGAAATGGCCCTCGTCGCCGTCGTCCCCGTCGTCTGCCTCATCGGGGTGCCCCTCGGCCGGCTCGCGCAGGGTGTAGTCGCGCGGGCCCCCGCCGCCGACGCCGGGGGCGAAGGAGACGGAGCTGCCCAGCGGCCTCGGCGCCTCCTCCTCCGGTGCGTCCTTCTTCGGTGCCTCCGTCTTCGGCGCGCCCTTCTCCGGGGCGTCCGTCCTCGTCGTCCCGTCCCCGCCGTCGTTCGGCTCGGCCTCCAGCAGCGCCAGGTCCTCCACCGACTTGAACGGCTTGGCGCCCGGCGGGTCCGGCGGCTCCTCGCCGTACCCGGCGACGATCGCGGCCCAGGCGGCCTCCTCGTCGAACGGCACCGAATGCTCCCCGGACCCGCCGTCCGGGCGGCCCGCGCCGCCGTCCCGGGCCCCCGCGCGCTCGGGCTCCTCCCGGCGTTCGCGGTCCTCGCGCTCCGAGTCGTGCTCAGCCACCTGTGGCCGTCCCTTCCTTGCCGGCGCCGACACTGGGTGCGAGCCGGCCGATGAACGCCAGGCTTTCCTCGAAGATCCGGTCCGCGTCGTGGTCCAACGTCGCGACGTGGTAGCTCTGTTCCAGCAGCAGCTCGGTGACGTCCGTGGACGACACCCGGCTGAGGACGCGGGCCGAGTCGGCGGGCGGCACCACATGGTCCTGGGGGCTGCGCAGCAGCAGAAGCGGCTGGGTGACCCGCGGCAGTTCGCGGTCGACGATCCGGAAGAAGGTCCGCAGGGAGTGCGCCGCGTGCAGGGGCACCCGGTCGTAGCCGATCTCCACGCTGCCCGGCTTGGCGATGTCGCTGGCGATGCCGCGGGTGGTGCGGACCAGGTGGCGGGCGACCGGCAGGGCGTACGCGGACAGGCCGTGCACCCTGTTCGCCGGGTTGACGACGACCACGCCGCTGATCGCGTCGCCGTGCCGGGCGGCGAGCCGCAGCGCGAGGGCGCCGCCCATGGACAGCCCCGCCACGAACACCGTGGCGCAGCGCCGGCGCAGGGCGCCCAGCTCGCGGTCCACCTCCGCGTACCAGTCCTGCCAGCCGGTGAGCTGCATGTCCTCCCAGCGGGTGCCGTGCCCGGGGAGCAGCGGCAGGGTGACGGTCAGGCCGCGGTCGGCGAGATACTCCGCCCAGGGGCGCAGCGACTGCGGGGAACCGGTGAAGCCGTGGCAGAGCAGGACGCCGACCTCTCCGCCCTCGTGGCGGTACGGCTCGGCTCCAGGAAGGACCGGCACCTTCGGTCTCCTGTTCATCTCAGGGGTCTTGAGCAAGGGGCGTGAAACGAGTCCAGGTGTGCTTCACCGTACGCGACGGCACTGACACCGACCAGGGCCGCCGGGCCCTCGGGGCATACCGGGCCCGGCCCGTCGGGTTAAGGTCTGTTCGACAGACACAGGAGGCACTCGGTTGTTGTACGGCGCGATGAAGGTCACCATCGGAGGGTCGCTGAAGCTCGTCTTCAGGCCCTGGGTGGAGGGCCTGGAGAACGTTCCCGCCGAGGGCCCGGCGATCCTCGCGAGCAATCACCTGTCCTTCTCGGACTCCTTCTTCCTGCCGGCGGTGCTCGACCGGAAGGTCACCTTCATCGCGAAGGCCGAGTACTTCACGACGCCCGGCGTCAAGGGACGGCTGACCGCCGCGTTCTTCAAGGGCGTCGGCCAGCTCCCGGTGGACCGCTCCGGCGCGCGCGGCGCGGGCGAGGCGGCCGTCCGCAGCGGCATCGAGGTGATCGAGCGCGGCGAGCTGTTCGGGATCTACCCGGAGGGCACCCGCTCGCCCGACGGCCGGCTCTACCGCGGCAAGCCGGGCGGCCTGGCGCGCGTGGCGCTCGCCACCGGCGCGCCCGTCATCCCGGTCGCCATGATCGACACGGAGAAGATCCAGCCGCCCGGCAAGGTGATGCCCAAGGTCATGCGGCCCGGCATCCGCATCGGCAAGCCACTGGACTTCAGCCGCTACCAGGGCATGGAACACGACCGGTTCGTGCTCCGCGCGGTGACCGACGAGGTCATGTACGAGATCATGAAGCTGTCCGGCCAGGAGTACGTCGACATCTACGCGACCGCCGCCAAGCGGCAGCTCGCGGAGGCGGCGAAGGCCGAGAAGGAGGCCGCGAAGGCGGCCAGGGCCGCGCTCGCGCAGGCCGAGAAGGAACAGGCCGAGAAGGAGAAGGCGCACCGGGAGCAGACGGACCGGTGACGGTCCGGCCCCCGGACGGGCAGTCCGGGGCGGGGGCGGGGGGACATGGCCAGGCGCGAGAGAGTCATGAGGATGTCGGTCGAGCAGCCGCTGTGGCGTGCCCTGGCCGGCTACCGGGTGCTGACCATGCTGTACGCGGTCGGCCTGTTCTGCACCGCCTACGACGAGTTCGCCCGCCCCTGGGTCGCCGTCGGCTTCTACGCCGTCCTCGCCGTGTGGACCCTCGCGACGCTGCCCAAGGTCGCGGGCGAGGCGGCCTGCACCAAGCGGTTCCTCGCCGTCGACCTCACCATCGCCGTCACCGGCATCCTCCTCACCCTCGTCGCCGACACCCAGGAGCGCATCCACGACGGTGGCCCGACCCTGCCGTCGATATGGACCGCCGGTTCCGTCCTCGCCTTCGCCATCAAGGGCGGCTGGCGGTGGGCGGCCTTCGCCTCCACCGCGGTCGCCGTCGCCAACCTGGTCGAACGCGGCGCCCCGGTCCGCGACACCGTCCACAACGTGATCCTGGTCTGGGTCGCCTCCATCGCCATCGGCTACGTCGTCGAGGTGGCCCGCGCCTCCGAGCGCACCCTCGCGCGAGCCCTGGAGATCGAGGCCGCGACCCGGGAGCGGGAGCGGCTGGCCCGCGACATCCACGACAGCGTGCTGCAGGTGCTGGCCATGGTGAAGCGCCGCGGGGCCGCCCTCGGCGGTGAGGCCGCCGAGCTGGGGCGCCTCGCCGGAGAGCAGGAGGTGGCGCTGCGCACCCTGGTCTCCGGCGGCCTGGTCCCGGTCTCCCGGGTCTCGGAGGACACCGCCCGGGGCGCGGTCGTCCGGGCCGTGGAGGAGCCGGACGACCCCGAGGGGCCGGTCGATCTGCGGGCGCTGCTGATGCCGTACGCCGGTGCCCGGGTCAGCGTCGCCGAGCCCGGCGCCCCGGTCACCCTGCCGGCGAACGCGGCGCGGGAGCTGGCCGCGGCCGTCGGCGCCGCCCTGGACAACGTGGCGCGGCACGCGGGGGAGCACGCGCGCGCGTGGCTCCTCATCGAGGACTGGCCCGACGAGGTGATCGTGACCGTACGGGACGACGGTCCGGGCATCCCCGAGGGGCGCCTCGCGCAGGCCGAGGGCGAGGGCCGGATGGGCGTGGCCCTGTCCATCCGGGGCCGGCTGCGCGACCTGGGCGGCAGCGCCGAGCTGGTGTCCACGCCCGGCCAGGGCACCGAGGTGGAACTGAGGGTCCCGAAGAGCGGGACGACGAGCGAGAAGACGGCACGGGGGAGACGATGAGCGAGCAGCGGCCGATCAAGGTGATGGTGGTCGACGACCACCCCATGTGGCGCGACGCGGTCGCCCGCGACCTGACCGAGCACGGCTTCGAGGTGGTGGCCACCGCGGGCGACGGCGAGCAGGCCGTACGCCGTGCCCGGGCCGCCGCCCCCGACGTGCTCGTCCTCGATCTGAACCTGCCCGCCAAGCCCGGCGTGCAGGTCTGCAAGGAGGTCGTCGCCGCCGACCCCCGCCTGCGCGTGCTGGTGCTGTCCGCGAGCGGTGAGCACGCCGACGTGCTGGAGGCGGTCAAGTCCGGCGCCACCGGCTATCTGCTGAAGTCGGCGTCCACCGAGGAGCTGCTGGACGCGGTGCGCCGCACCGCGGCCGGCGACCCGGTGTTCACGCCGGGCCTCGCGGGCCTGGTCCTCGGCGAGTACCGGCGGCTGGCCTCCGAGCCCGCGCCCGCCCCCGACACCGACCAGCCGGGCGCGCCCCGCCTGACCGAGCGGGAGACCGAGGTGCTGCGCCTGGTCGCCAAGGGCCTGAGCTACAAGCAGATCGCCGAACGCCTCGTCATCTCCCACCGCACGGTGCAGAACCACGTCCAGAACACCCTCGGCAAGCTCCAGCTGCACAACCGCGTGGAGCTGGTGCGGTACGCCATAGAGCGCGGCCTCGACGGGGAGTAGCACCGGGGCCGCGGTTCGGCCGACCGGCCGGCACCGCACCGGAACCGCCCTTCCGGACCCTGCCGAAGTGACCTGGGTCACCCCTAGCCTGCTGATGCGGAACACCGCACGGAACGCCGAACGGAAAACCGCACCGCACACCGCACGGCACGGCTCACGGCAACCCGGCGAAGGGACTTTCCATGCGGGTCGGAGTACTGACCGGAGGCGGCGACTGCCCCGGGCTCAACGCCGTCATCCGGGGCATCGTCCGCAAGGGCGTGCAGAGTTACGGCTACGACTTCACCGGCTACCGGGACGGCTGGCGCGGCCCCCTGGAGGGCGACGTCACACCCCTGGACATCCCCGCCGTACGCGGCATCCTCCCGCGCGGCGGCACCATCCTCGGCTCCTCGCGCACCAACCCTCTCAAGGACGACGACGGCGTCCGCCGGATCCGCGAGAACCTCGCGAAACAGGGGGTGGACGCGCTGATCGTGATCGGCGGCGAGGACACCCTCGGGGTCGCCGCCCGGCTGCACGGCGAGTACGGGATCCCCTGCGTGGGCGTCCCGAAGACGATAGACAACGACCTGTCCGCCACCGACTACACCTTCGGCTTCGACACGGCCGTCTCCATCGCCACCGAGGCCATCGACCGGCTGCACACCACCGCCGAGTCCCACATGCGCGTCCTCGTGGTGGAGGTGATGGGCCGTCACACCGGCTGGATCGCCCTGCACTCCGGGCTGGCCGGCGGCGCCAACGTCATCCTCATCCCCGAGCAGCGCTTCGACGTCGACCAGGTGTGCGCGTGGGTCACCTCCCGGTTCCGGGCGTCGTACGCGCCGATCGTGGTCGTCGCCGAGGGCGCCGTGCCGAAGGACGGCGCCATGGTGCTCAAGGACGGGACGCTGGACTCCTTCGGGCATGTGCGGCTGTCCGGCGTCGGCGAGTGGCTGGCCAAGGAGATCGAGAACCGCACCGGCAAGGAGGCTCGGACGACCGTCCTCGGCCATGTGCAGCGCGGCGGCACCCCCAGCGCCTTCGACCGGTGGCTCGCCACCCGTTTCGGCCTGCACGCCATCGACTGCGTCCGCGACGGCGACTTCGGCACCATGGTCGCCCTGCGCGGCACGGACATCGTCCGCGTGCCCATCGCCGACGCGACCGCCCGGCTCAAACGAGTGAAGCCGGAACTCTACGAGGAGGTCGGGGTGTTCTTCGGCTGACGGCCGAGCACGGCTATATTCACCGAAACCACCCCACATGCGGTCACAACCCTCGGAGGGCCTCGTGGAGATCCTGGCGTTCGGTGTGCAGGCCGACGAGAAGCCCCTGATCGAGGACGCGTTCCCGGACCCGTACCAGGTCCGCTGTCTGGACGTCTTCCTCAACGAGGACACCGCCCCCATCGCCGCCGGCTACGAGACCGTCTCCACCAGCGTCAACGCCGACCTCGGCGCCCGCGTCCTGGAGATCCTCGCGGCCGGCGGCACCCGGATGATCGCCCAGCGCTCCACCGGCTTCAACAACATCGACCTGCCGGCCGCCGAACGCCTCGGCATGACCGTCGCCCGCGTCTCGTACTACTCGCCGTACGCGGTCGCCGAGTTCGCCTGGGCCCTCGCCCTGGCCGTCGACCGCCGTGTCGTCCGCGCCTCCACCCGCACCCGCGACTTCGACTTCCGCCTCGACGGGCTGATGGGCCGCGACCTGCACGGCCGCACCGCCGGCGTCCTCGGCACCGGCAAGATCGGCGAGGCGTTCGCCCGGATCGCCCACGGCTTCGGCATGCGGCTGCTCGGCTGGGACATCGCCGAGAACCCCGCCTGTATGCAGCTGGGCATGGCGTACGTCCCCAAGGAACGGCTGCTCGCCGAGTCCGACCTGGTCACGCTGCACGTCCCGCTGATGCCGCAGACCCTGCACCTGATCGACGCCGAGGCGCTGAGGACGATGAAGGACGACGCGATCCTGGTGAACACCAGCCGCGGCGGCCTGATCGACACCGCGGCCCTCGTCACCGAGCTGCGCGAGGGCCGCTTCACGGGCGTCGGCCTCGACGTCTACGAGGCGGAGGCCGGGCTGTTCTTCCTCGACAAGTCCCTGGAGGCCGTCGGGGACGACACCCTGGCCCGCCTCGTCACCTTCCCGAACGTCCTGGTCACCTCCCACCAGGCGTACTACACGCGGGACGCCGTCGGGCAGATCGCCGAGACGACCGCCCGCAACGTGCTCGACTACCGCGCGGGCCGCCGCTCGGAGAACGTGCTGGTGCCGCGCAGCTGACCGACCAGCTCCCGCACCACCTCCGCCCCGTTCAGGGTCAGCACCGACTCCGGGTGGAACTGCGTGCCCGCGAAGCCCGGCCCGCGCACCGCGTGCACCTCCCCGTTCGCGGCCCGGCTCACCTCCACCCCCCGCGCCGACAGCGCGGCCGCCGCCCCGTCGTCGCAGCGCGCCACGAAGCTGTTGTAGAAGCCGACGGTCTCCGGCCGCCCGAACAGATCGATCCGTGTCTGCGCCCCCTGGTACGGCACCTCCTTGCGGACGATCTCCAGCCCCAGCTCCGCCGCGATCAGCTCGTGCCCGAGGCAGACGCCGAGCACCCCGTACCGGTGCCCGCGCAGGACGTCCGCGGTCAGCTCCCGCAGGAACCGCATCTTCGGATCGCCGGCGTCACCCGGGTCCCCGGGGCCGGGACCCAGCACCAGCGGCCCCTCGTGCCCGAGCACCGCCTCCCGCAGCCCCGGCTCGTCGTACCGCCGCACGGTCACCTCCAGCCCGCCCGAGCGCAGCACGTGCGCGAGCATCGCCGTGAAGGTGTCCTCCGCGTCGACGACCAGCGCGTGCCCCTCCAGCTCGGACGACCGGTCCTGCATGCGCAGCCAGAACGGCGCCAGCGAGGCCCGCCGCCCGTCCAGCGCGGCCCGCACCCGCGGATCGTCGGCGAGCCGCGGCCGTACCGCCTCCCGCCGCGGCCGCGGCTCCCGCACGCCGAGCGCGGCCAGCACCCCGGCCGCCTTCGCGTGGGTCTCCGCGACCTCGCTCGCCGGGTCCGAGCCGCGCACCAGCGTCGCGCCGACCGGCACCCGCAGCCGCCCGGCCGCGTCGATGTCCGCGGTCCGGATCAGGATGGGGGAGTCCAGGGTCTGCGCCCCGCCGGAGTCCCGGCCGAGCAGGGCCAGCGCGCCCGCGTAGTAGCCGCGCCCACCGGTCTCGTACCGCTCGATGACCCGGCAGGCGTTCTGCACGGGCGAGCCGGTCACGGTCGCCGCGAACATGGTCTCCCTCAGCACCTCCCGCACGTCCAGCGAGGAGCGCCCGCGCAGCTCGTACTCGGTGTGGGCGAGGTGCGCCATCTCCCTCAGCCGCGGCCCGACGACCACCCCGCCCCGGTCGCCGACGGTGCACATCATCTTCAGCTCCTCGTCGACGACCATCGACAGCTCCTCGATCTCCTTGCCGTCGGCGAGGAAGCCGAGCAGATGCCCGGGCGTCGGCCCCTCGGCGGGATAGCGGTACGTCCCGCTGATCGGGTTCATCACGACCGTGCCGCCGGACATCCGCACATGCACCTCGGGGCTCGCCCCCACCAGCGTCCGCTCCCCGGTGTGCACCACGAACGTCCAGTACGCGCCCCGCTCACCCGCCAGCAGCCGCCGGAACAGCGCCAGCGCGTCGGCGCGCCCGAACCCCGGGATCCGCCCCTCGTACGTCCGCCGGATCACGAAGTTCGCGCCCTCACCGCGCCCGATCTCCTCCTCCAGCACCCGCCCGACGATCCGCGCGTACTCCTCGTCGGCGACGTCGAACCCGCCGTCCTCGACGCGCACGGCGTGCGCCGGCAGCTGCGCCAGGGCGTCGGCGAGCGGCACGGCGTGCGACTCCTCGGGGACCAGCACCGCCAGCGGGGTGCCGTCGTCGCGGACGTCGAAGCCGCGCTCGCGGATCTGCCGGAACGGCACGAGGGCCAGCCCCTCGTCGGGCAGGTCGGCGAGCCGGCCGTACTCCGTCACCGCTCCGATCAGCAGCTCGACCGTGTCGTGGTCGTGGCCGGGGGTGCGGCGCCGGAGCAGGGCGAACGGCCGGGAATCGTGTGCCAGCTGTGCCAGGTCCATGGGTTCCTCTTCCGTGGTGATCGGTGAGGAACGGCCCGGGAAACACGAAGGCCGCCCCTCGGGCGGCCTTCGCGAAGTCGTGGGTACGCGCAGTCAGCGGGCCGCCGGAGAAGCGGTCCACCACCAGGTCTGGATCGAATGCGCGAACATGCCGGGCACCTTACCCCATGTCCGAGGCGTGTACCCCGTGTCTCAATTGCTGGGCATGGGGCAGGACGTCCGACCCGACCCCGTAATGTTGAGGTCGTGACCGTGAACGCTAAGACCAGCGCGAGCGCTGGCAACACCTGGCGAAACCTGCCCGCGGCGCAGCAGCCCGAGTACCCCGACCCCGAGGCTCTGCGCAAGGTGATCGCGGACCTCGAGTCGTATCCGCCGCTCGTCTTCGCGGGCGAGTGCGACCAGCTGCGCGCCCGGATGGCGGCCGTCGCCAAGGGAGAGGCGTTCCTCCTCCAGGGCGGCGACTGTGCCGAGGCGTTCGACGCGGTGTCCGCCGATCACATCCGCAACAAGCTCAAGACCCTGCTCCAGATGGGCGCCGTGCTGACGTACGCCGCCTCCGTGCCCGTGGTGAAGGTGGGCCGGATCGCCGGCCAGTACTCCAAGCCGCGCTCCAAGCCGACCGAGACCCGCGACGGGGTGACCCTGCCGGTCTACCGCGGCGACTCGGTCAACGGGTTCGACTTCACCGAGGAGTCCCGGATCCCGGACCCGGAGCGGCTGAAGCGGATGTACCACGCGTCCGCCTCCACGCTGAACCTGGTGCGCGCCTTCACCACCGGCGGCTACGCCGACCTGCGCCAGGTGCACGCCTGGAACCAGGACTTCGTGAAGTCGTCCCCGTCGGGCCAGCGCTACGAGCAGCTGGCGCGCGAGATCGACAACGCCCTGAACTTCATGCACGCCTGCGGGGCCGACCCGGAGGAGTTCAAGACCGTCGAGTTCTACGCCTCGCACGAGGCGCTGCTGCTCGACTACGAGTCCGCGCTCACCCGCGTCGACTCGCGGACCGGTCAGCTCTACGACGTCTCCGCGCACATGGTGTGGATCGGTGAGCGCACCCGGCAGCTGGACCACGCGCACATCGAGTTCGCCTCGCGGATCCGCAACCCGATCGGCATCAAGCTCGGCCCGACGACGACGGCCGAGGAGGCGCTGCAGTACATCGAGCGCCTGGACCCGGAGCGCGAGCCGGGCCGGCTGACCTTCATCGTCCGGATGGGCGCGGACAAGATCCGCGACCGGCTTCCCGAGCTGGTGGAGAAGGTCACCGCGTCCGGCGCGGTGGTGGCCTGGGTGACCGACCCGATGCACGGCAACACCTTCGAGGCGGCCTCCGGGCACAAGACCCGCCGCTTCGACGACGTGCTCGACGAGGTCAAGGGCTTCTTCGAGGTCCACAAGGCCCTCGGCACCCACCCGGGCGGCATCCACGTCGAGCTGACCGGCGACGACGTCACCGAGTGCGTGGGCGGCGGCGACGAGATCTTCGTCGACGACCTGCACCAGCGCTACGAGACGGCCTGCGACCCGCGGCTCAACCGCAGCCAGTCGCTGGACCTGGCGTTCCTCGTCGCGGAGATGTACCGCGACCAGTGATGTACAGGGGCCGGTGAGCGGAGCGCCTGTTACAGGCGGTTTTCGGCCATGAAGTGGGGCGCGGATCACATACGATCCGCGCCCCACTCCGCTTTCGCGTCCCCGGCGCGATGGGTAAGGTTAGGTTTGCCTCACCGGTCACGGGGAGGGCAACGACTCGATCCCGGCGGGAGGTGAACCGCGTGTACGTCTGCTCTTGCTTCGGCGTCACCGAGCAGCAGGTCAAGCAGCACGCGGAGAACGGCGCCTGCACCCCTCGCCAGATAGCCTCCGCCTGCAAGGCGGGCACCGACTGCGGCTCGTGCGTCCGCCGGATCCAGGCACTCCTCGGCCGGGGCTCCTGCCCCCGCCGCGAGCTGGCCGACCAGGGCAAGCCGGTCCTCTCGGAGATCAGCGAAGCCGCCGCCTGAGCGGCCCGCCTCAGCCGCCCGCCGGGCCTAGCTCGGCTGCTCGATCTGCTGCGCGATGTACAGCGCCTCGCCGATCTTGTCGATCAGCTCCAGCTGCGTGTCCAGATAGTCGATGTGGTGCTCCTCGTCCTCCAGGATCGCCTCGAAGAGGTTCGCCGACGTGATGTCGCCCTTGGCGCGCATCACCTCGATGCCCCGCTTGAGGCGGTCGATCGCCTCCACCTCGATCTGCCGGTCGGCCTGGAACATCTCGGTCACCGTCTGGCCGACCCGCACGTGGAACAGGCGCTGGTAATTGGGCAGCCCGTCCAGCATGAGGATGCGCTCGGTGATCTTGTCCGCGTGCTTCATCTCATCGATGGACTCTTCACGCGTGTACTTGGCGAGCTTGGTCCAGCCTTTGTTGTCCTGGATCCGGTAGTGCAGCCAGTACTGGTTGATCGCCGTCAGCTCGCCGGTCAGCTGCTCGTTCAGGAATTCGAGGACCTCGGGGTCGCCCTGCATCGCAGAGGCTCCTTCCGCGCGGGGGAACTGCCAGGTTGCGCCGCATGATTGCACCGGCTGCGGAAGATCGTCCAGTAAGTGCGTACTTAGTAAGTAAGTGCATGCTTAGTGGTGCTTGGTGGTAGTTGCCCGTTTACGGGCCCGCCTGGTCCTGTGCACCGGCCGGGGTCTGTCAGGATGGATACATGGGTCATCCGGTGGAGCGCGAAACAGGAGAAGCAGCACGGTCCGAGCTTCCGCCGGGGCAGCGAGTGCAGCGCGGCTGGCCGGTCACGCACTACGGGCCGGTGCCCAAGTTCCGGCCGGAGCGCTGGGAGTTCAGGGTCTTCGGGGCCACCGCCGACGGCGAGAAGCACTGCTGGACCCACGAGGAGTTCACGGCTCTGCCGTACACCACCGTCGTCGGCGATCTGCACTGCGTGACGAAGTTCAGCATGCTCGGCGCGGAGTGGGGCGGCATCCCCGCGCGGACCATCCTGGAGATCGCCCCGCCCGCCGAGAATGTCACCCATGTGATGGTGTGGGCGGAGTACGGCTTCAGCTCGAATCTGCGGCTGTCCGACTTCGCCGCCGAGCGCACGATCTTCGCCACCCACAAGGACGGCGAGCTGCTCACCGCCGAGCACGGCTTCCCGCTGCGCCTGGTCGTGCCGCACCTGTACGCCTGGAAGGGCCCCAAGTGGGTGCGCGGCGTGGAGTACATGACCGCCGACCGCCGCGGCTTCTGGGAGGAGCGCGGCTACCACAACATCGGCGACCCATGGAAGGAACAGCGCTACTCCTACCAGGAGGAACCCGGAGAGGGCCCCGAACTGTGACCCTGCGGGGCTAGCCGGCCTCCCGCAGCTTCTTCAGGCGCTCCACGTCCGCCGCGTGGCCCTCCTTGCCGCCGGGGGTCTCGATGATCAGCGGGACGCCCTCGGTGGCGGGATGCGTCATCAGCGCCCGGAACGGGTCCTCGCCGATGTGACCGGCGCCGATGTTCGCGTGCCGGTCCTTGTGCGCGCCGACGACGTCCTTGGAGTCGTTGGCGTGGATCAGCTTCAGCCGGCCCTCGCCGACCGTCTCCACCAGCAGATCGAGCGTCTGGTGCATCCCGCTCGGGCCGGTCAGGTCGTGCCCGGCGGCGAAGATGTGGCAGGTGTCCAGGCACACGCCCAGCTTCGGATGCGCGTCCAGCGCCTCGAAGTACGGCTCGAAGTCCCAGGTCCGCGAGCAGAGCGAGGAGCCCTGGCCGGCCGTCGACTCCAGCAGCAGGAACGGGTCGTCGTCGTGGGTCAGCTCGTCCAGCAGCGGCAGCAGGTGCGCGCGCACCTGCTTCAGCGCCACCGACCGGTCCCGGCCGCCGGTCGCGCTGCCGGTATGCACCACCACGCCGAGCGCGCCGATCTCCCGCCCGCGCCGCAGCGAGTGCCGCAGCGACTCCACCGACCGCTCCACGGTCGCCTCGGTGTGCGAACCGAAGTTGATCAGATACGGCGCGTGGACGTACGCCGGGACCGACTCCGCCGCGCACGCCGCCCGGAACTCCTCGTCCTGCCGCGCGTTGCCGGCCGGTGTGGCCCAGCCGCGCGGGTTCGCGACGAAGACCTGCACGGTCTCGGCACCGATGTCGCGGGCGTACGACAGGCCCACCGAGCTGAGGCCACCGGCCACGGGGACATGGCTGCCGACGGGGTTGCGCCGGCGGCCGGGGAGATCGTGGAGGGGGCCGGGAAGTTCACTCTTCACCCGTTCAGGGTGTCATGGCGCGTCCCGTGGCCCGCACCGCCCGGCGGCCGGTGTGAGCGACGCCTCGCCGGCCGGGAGCGGACCGGGAGCCTGGGCGGGCGCGGGACGGGAGCCCGGCCGGGACCGGCCGGCGGTCAGCGGATGGTGATGGTGATCGTCGAGCCCTCGGGCGCCGGCTCGCCGCCCGCCACCGACTGCTCCTTGACCGTGTCGCCGAACAGGCCCAGCAGCCCGCGGTCCTCGTCGACCTGGAAACCGGCGGCCTCCAGCTTGTCCTTCGCCTCGTCGACGCTGTCCCCGACCACGTCCGGGACCTCGACCATCACCGGGCCCTTGGACACCGTGAGGGTCACCGTGTCGCCCTCGGCGGCCCTGCCGCCCGCGCCCGGGGACTGCCGGGCGACCTGACCCTGCTCGTGCTCCGAGTGCACCCGCCGCTCGGCGACCCGGACCTTCAGACCGGCCTCCGCCAGCTGCTCCCGCGCGTCGGCGAGGTCCTGTCCGACGACGTCCGGGACGTCCACCGGGCTGCCCTTGCTGACGGTGAGCGCGATGGCGGAGCCCGCCTTGCGCTCGGTGCCCGCGACCGGCTCGGTGCCGATCACGAAACCCCGCTCCACCTCGTCGCTGAACTCCCGGGTGACCATGCCCGGCTCCAGGCCCTCGTCCTTCAGCACGTCCCGCGCCTTGTCCAGGCGGTAACCCGCCAGGTTCGGCACCTTCACGGTCTGCGGGCCGTCGGAGACGGTCAGCGTCACCGAGTCGTTCTGCCGTATGCGGCTGCCCGGCGCGGGGTCCGTGCTGATGATCGTGCCGCGCCTGACCGTGTCGCTGTACGCGTGCTCGACGTCACCGACCTCCAGGCCGGCGTCCGTGAGCCGCCCCTCGGCCTGCTCCTGCGTCTTGCCGAGCACCGCGGGCACGCGCGTGAACTGCCCCGAGTTGATGTACCAGACGCCGGCGCCGAGCCCGAGGCCCAGCAGGACGGCGGCGACGACCGTGACCACCGCGCGCGGCGGCCGGGGGCGGCGCCGGGGCGCCGGGACGGGCGGGCGCTCCAGCCGGCTGGTCCGGTCGGACGGCACCGCGGCATCCTCGTCGTCCCCGTCGACCGGCAGCACGCGCAAGGGCGTGGTCAGCGCGCGCGGGATCACGCTCGTGCGGTCCTCCGCGTTGTCGTGCTCCGCCGCCAGGGCCTGCGGCGGGACCGCGTCGAGCTGGTCCGCGCTCAGCGCCGCGCGGGTCTCGCGGGCCTGGGCGAGCAGCGCCACCGCGTCGTGCGGCCGCAGGTCCGGGGTGCGGGCGGTCGCCGAGGCGGCCAGCTCGTCCAGCTCGTACGGCAGGCCCGGGACGGCCGCCGAGGGCGGCGGGACATCCGCGTGGAGGTGCTGGTACAGCACCTGGGCCGGGGTCTCGCCGGTGTGCGGCTTGCCGCCGGTCAGCATCTCGTACAGCATCACGCCGCAGGCGTAGACGTCCACGCGCGGGTCGGCGGTGCCGTGCTCGATCTGTTCGGGGGCCAGGTAGGAGACCGTGCCGAGGACGGCGCCGGTGGTGCTGGTGACGGTGTCGACCGAGCGGACCAGCCCGAAGTCGGCGACCTTCACCCGGCCGTCGTCGCCGATCAGGACGTTCTCCGGCTTCATGTCCCGGTGCACGAACCCCGCGCGGTGCGCGGCGCCCAGCGCGGCCAGCACCGGCTCCAGGATGTCCAGCGCGGCCCTCGGCTGGAGCGCCCCGCGCTCGCGCAGTACGTCGCGCAGGGTGCACCCGGCGACGTACTCCATGGCCAGATAGACGTACGACCCGTCGGTGCCCTGGTCGAAGACCTGCACCACGTTGGGGTGGGCCAGCCGGGCGACCGACTTGGCCTCCCGGATGAACCGGTCCACGAACGACGCGTCGGCCGCCAGCGTGGGGTGCATGACCTTCAGCGCCAGCACGCGGTCCAGGCGGGTGTCCACGGCCCGGTAGACCGTGGCCATCCCGCCGACCGCGATCCGCGCGTCGACGCGGTATCGGCCGTCGAGCAGCTGCCCGACCAGAGGGTCCTGAAGGGTCGTGTCCACGCGGGTGAGTCTACGAGCCGCCACCGACACCGCCTGCCGTCACAGCGGCCCCGGGGGCGGACTGCAGCAGAGCTGTGACCGTCCCCGGGACGGCGGTCCCGGGACGGCGGCGGATCAGAACGCCGGGCGCTCCGGGTCCAGGTGGGCCCGGCCCTCCACCGGGGAGGACGCCTCGGCGAAGTGGCGGCGGGGGATACGGCCCGCGCGGTGGGCCAGCCGGCCCGCCTCGACCGCGTGCCGCATCGCCTCCGCCATCAGCACCGGCTGCTGGGCGCGGGTGACCGCCGAGGCGAGCATCACCCCGGCGCAGCCCAGCTCCATGGCGAGCGCGGCGTCGGACGCGGTGCCGGCGCCCGCGTCCAGGATCACCGGCACGCGCGCGTGCTCGACGATCAGCTGGAAGTTGTGCGGGTTGCGGATGCCGAGCCCGGAGCCGATGGGGGAGCCGAGCGGCATGATCGCCGCGCAGCCCACGTCCTCCAGCCTGCGCGCCAGCACCGGGTCGTCATTGGTGTACGGCAGCACGGTGAAGCCGTCGTCGACCAGCGTCTCGGCGGCCTCCAGCAGCTCGATCGGGTCCGGCAGCAGGGTGCGCTCGTCGGCGATGACCTCCAGCTTGATCAGGTCGGTGCCCAGCGCCTCCCGCGCCAGCCGCGCGGTGAGCACCGCCTCGCCGGCGGTGAAGCAGCCCGCGGTGTTCGGCAGCACCCGGATGCCCAGCCTGTCGAGCACGGAGAGCACCGAGCCGCGCACGCCGGGGTCGACCCGCCGCATCGCGACCGTCGTCAGCTCGGTCCCGGAGGCCACCAGTGCCCGCTCCAGGACCTCCAGGCTGGGCGCGCCGCCGGTGCCCATGATCAGCCGGGACGTGAAGGTCGTACCACCGAGGACGAAGGGGTCGTCGGCCATGGGTCAGCCTCCTTGGACGGCGGTGAGGACTTCGACGCGGTCCCCGTCGGAGAGCGCGGTCGTCGCCCACTGTCCGCGCGGGACGACGGTTTCGTTGAGGGCGGCGGCCACGCCGGAGGGCGCGGCGGTGAGCGTGCGGACGACGGCGTCGAGCGCCGTGCCGGGCGCGACCTCGCGGGTCTCGCCGTTGACCGAGATGTTCATGCGGGCTGCTCCGTGAGGGCGGGCTGCGAGGGGGAGTGGGGGAGGGGTGTGCTCTGCGCACGTGCGGCCTTCGTGGCCGCCTCGCTGAAACGCTGCGGCGTGAACGGGCGGGCCTCCTCCGGCAGTCCGCCGGTGGCCAGGGCGTGCGCGAGCGCGTCGCCGGTCACCGGGGTCAGCAGCACTCCGTTGCGGTAGTGGCCGGTGGCCAGCAGCAGCCCGTCGAGGCCGGTCGGGCCGAGCAGCGGAGCGTTGTCGGGGGAGCCGGGGCGCAGCCCCGCGCGGGTCTCCGTCAGCGGCAGCTCGGTGATGCCGGGCACCAGCTCGTGGGCGTCGCGCAGCAGCTCGTAGACGCCGCCCGCCGTCACCGTGGTGTCCCAGCCCAGCTCCTCGCTGGTGGCGCCGACGACCAGCTCGCCGTTCTCGCGCGGCACCAGGTACACGTGGCTGCCGCGCACCACGGCCCGCACGGTCCGGCTCAGGAACGGCGCGTACCGCGCGGGCACGGTCAGCCGCACCACCTGCCCCTTCACCGGCCGCACCGGCGGCACCACGGCTTCGGGGACACCCGCCAGGCGCCCGCTGAGGCTGCCGGCGGCGAGCACCACCTGCCCGGCGGCCAGCGCGGTGCCGTCGGCGGTGACCACGCCCGTGGCGCGGTCCCGTGCGACGGTGAGCCGCTCCGCGCGGACCCGGTGGAACACCACCCCGGAGCGCTCGCAGGCGGCGACCAGGGCGGCCGCGAGCCGCCGCGGGTCGATCTGGTGGTCGCCGTCGACCCGCAGGCCCCCGCGCACGCCGGGCGCGAGCATCGGCTCCAGGCGCCGGCACTCGCGCCCCGACAGCCACTCGGAGTCGAGCCCCGACTCGCGTTGCAGGGTGTGCAGTTCGCGCAGGTGGGCGCGGTCGTCGGCGTCCAGCGCGACGGCGAGGGTGCCGCACTGGCGGTAGCCGAGGTCGTGGCCGGTGAGGTCGGTCAGCTCGGCCGCGAACTGGGGGTAGCGGCGGGCCGAGGCCAGGTTCAGGCCGAGCAGGGTGTGCTCGCCGTAGTGGAGTTCGGTGACGGCGGCCAGCATTCCGGCCGCCACCTGGGCGGCCCCGCCGCCCGGCTCCGGGTCGAGCACCGCCGTGGCGAACCCGCGCTGCGCGGCTCGCCAGGCCGTGACCAGACCGATGATCCCGCCCCCGACGACCAGGACGTCGGGGGCCGCTGATGAGATGACGTCGGACGTGACCTCAGGGGTGACATCGGAGACCTCAGGGGTGATGTCAGGGCTGACATCGGAGGTGACACCTGAGGTGACGTCGGATGTGTCGGACGTACGCGACATGGGCGTCCAGCCCCTCCCTTCGCCGGCATGACCCGGATCAGGTTCGTACGGTCGGAGGCCGCCAGCCTCCCTCTCAGCCCGGTGCGTCCGGGCTCCCGCGAGTGCTTTACGTTGGCCACCCTAGCCCGACGCCGTATGTCTCAGTAAGGGAGCCTCCGCCCGTGGCCCGCAGCCTCGACGGTCTCGTCCTCGCCCCCGTCGCCGACCAGGCCCCCGGCCAGGTGGGCACGGGCACCCGGTTCCGCTACCACGAGCGGGACGGCGAGATCTGGGCCGAGTACGAGGGCGGCGACATCGCGCGCGGGCACCTCGTGGGTACCCGGCGGGGCGACCGGCTGGACTTCCGGTACGTCCAGCTGCGGCACGACGGGACGACGGCCTGCGGGCACTGCGTGTCGCACGTGGTGGAGCTGCCCGACGGGCGGGTGCGGCTGGAGGAGACCTGGGAGTGGGAGTCCCGGGAGGGCGGCGGGACCAGCGTTGTGGAGCAGGTCACCACGCGGGAGCGGTGACTGACGGAACGTCAGGTGTCTAGGGTGACGACTATGGTGATCAGGTGAGCGAGCAGACGCAGGAGCGGGGGACGCGGGCAGCGCGGTCGCGGGCTGGGGAGGCTCGGGAGCGGGAGGCGTCCGCGCCGCGGCGGGTGGTCGTGGCGGGTGCCGGCATGGCCGGGGTGCAGACCGCGGTCGCCCTGCGGGAACAGGGGTTCACCGGCACGGTGACGCTGATCGGCGCGGAACCCCACCAGCCGTACGACCGGCCCCCGCTGTCCAAGGCCGTCCTGCTCGGCACGGCCGAGGGCTCCGCCTTCGACGTCGACTTCGAGGCGCTCGGCATCGACCTCCACCTCGGCCGCGAGGTGCGCGGGGTGCGCCCCGCCGACCACGAGCTGGATACCGAGGCCGGGCCCGTGCCGTACGACGTCCTGGTCGTCGCCACCGGTGCCGAACCGGTCCGGCTGCCGGGCGCCGAGGGCGTGCCGGGGGTGCATCTGCTGCGCACCCTGGACGACGCCGAACGGCTGCGGCCGGTGCTCGGCCGGCAGCACGACATCGTGGTCGTCGGCGCGGGCTGGATCGGCGCGGAGTTCGCCACCGCCGCGCGGGAGGCGGGCTGCGCGGTCACCGTCGTGGAGGCCGCGGACCATCCCCTGGCGGGCGCGCTGCCCGCCGAGGTCGCGGCGCCGATGGCCGCCTGGTACGCCGACGCCGGGGCGGACCTGCGCACGCGCACGCGCGTGGCGGGCGTCGAGCCCGGCGCGGTGCTCCTCGACGACGGGACGCGGCTGCCCGCCGGGGCCGTGGTCGTCGGCATCGGCGCCCGCCCCGCCACCGCCTGGCTGGCGGGCTCCGGCATCGAGCTGGGGGCCCGGGGCGAGGTCGTGGCGGACGCCGGTCTGCGCACCTCCGCGCCGGACGTCTACGCCGTCGGCGACTGCGCGTCCTTCCCCTCCGCGCGGTACGGCGAGCGCCTGCTCGTCCACCACTGGGACAACGCCCTCCAGGGCCCCCGCACGGTCGCCGCGAACATCCTCGGCGCGGCCACGGGGGAGCCCACCGCGGTCTACGACCCGGTCCCGTACTTCTGGTCCGAGCAGTTCGGCCGCTTCGTCCAGTACGCCGGCCACCACGCCTCCGCCGACACCCTGCTCTGGCGCGGGGACCCGTCCGGACCCGCCTGGACGGTCTGCTGGCTCCGCGACGACCGCCTGGTCGCCCTGCTGGCGGTGGGCCGCCCCCGCGACCTGGCCCAGGGTCGCCGCCTGATCGAGTCCGCCACCCCCATGGACCCCCGCCTCCTCACCGACCCGAGCCGACCGCTGAAGTCCGCGACGGCGTGACCCGCGCACCGCGCGGACGGTGGCGCGGGGCCCGGCGCGGCGCACTCTGCGCGGCGGGGGCGCCGCGCTGCCGTCCGGTGACATCCGGCACCCGTGCGGGTCTGCCGCACACTCCGTCGGCCCTGCCGCGGGTGCCCTGGGTACCGAGTGTCAGTGCGGGATGGCAGGCTTGGTGACGTGACCGAGATTGACGCAAAGATCGATGCTCTCGTCCCCGCCTGGCTCACCCTCCCCGACATCGCCGAAAAGCTCGGCGTCGAGGTGACGCGTGTGCGGCAGCTGGTCAAGGACGGCCAGCTCATCGCCGTACGCCGTGGTGAGAACCGCGCGCTGCACGTCCCCGCCGCCTTCATCGACGGGGACAAGGTCGTCAAGGGCCTGTCCGGGACCCTGACGCTGCTGCGGGACGACGGCTTCACGGACGAAGAGATGCTGGAGTGGCTCTTCACCCCCGATGACAGCCTGCCCGGCACCCCCGCGCAGGCCCTCAGCGAGAATCGCGGCACGGAGGTGAAGCGCCGGGCCCAGGCGCTCGCCGTCTGATCCGAGCACACCGAACGAAGAACGCTGACCGACCGTCCGGAGTACGGGCCGCGGCGCGCACGGGGCCACGGCCGTGGTTCACTGCGGCCCGCGGCCCGGCCGCGGCCCGTACGCCACCGACAACGGGGGGACCCATGCCCGACACCGCCACCACCGCGCGCGCCCGCCTGGCCGACGCCCGGCTCTACCTGTGCACGGACGCCCGCAAGCGCCAGGGCGACCTGCCCGAGTTCCTGGACGCGGTGCTGGCCGGCGGTGTCGACATCGTGCAGCTGCGCGACAAGGGCATGGAGGCGGCCGAGGAGCTGGAGCACCTGGCGGTCTTCGCCGACGCCTGCGCCCGGCACGGCAAGCTCCTCGCGGTCAACGACCGTGCGGACGTCGCCCACGCCGCCCGCGCGGACGTCCTCCACCTCGGACAGGGCGACCTCCCGGTCCCCGCGGCCCGCGCCGTCCTCGGCGCCGACGTCCTCATAGGCCGCTCCACCCACGCCGAGTCCGAGGCGGCCGCCGCCGCCGTCCAGGACGGCGTGGACTACTTCTGCACGGGCCCCTGCTGGCCCACCCCCACCAAGCCCGGCCGCCACGCCCCCGGCCTCGGCCTGGTGCGGTACACCGCCGCCCTGGGCACCGACCGTCCCTGGTTCGCCATCGGCGGCATCGACCTCGCCAACCTGGACCAGGTCCTGGACGCGGGCGCCCGCCGGGTGGTCGTGGTCCGCGCGATCACCGAGGCGGACGACCCGGGCGCCGCCGCGGCGGAACTGGCGAAGCGGCTGCGGGACGCTCCGTAGGAGCGGTTTTCCGCCACCGTGCCCGCCGGTCGGTCCGCCACCGTGCCCGCCGGTCGGTCCGCCACCGTGCCCGCCGACCTGTCCGCCGGTCTGTCCAAGGGGTGGACAACAAAGCGACGAATCGGGCAAATTCTCCGGCTCTGGTTGGGCGACCCCCGCCCCCTGGCTAACCTGCCCGTATGGCCCTCGGCACCGCATCCACCAGGTCGGACCACGCCCCGACCGTGCGCGACATGCTCGCGACCGGCAAGACGACGTACTCGTTCGAGTTCTACGCCCCGAAGACCCCGAAGGGCGAGCGGATGCTGTGGAACGCGCTGCGCCGGGTCGAGGCCGTGGCGCCCGACTTCGTCTCCGTGACCTACGGCGCCGGCGGCTCCACCCGCGCGGGCACCGTCAAGGCGACCGAGGCCATCGCCTCGGACACCACCCTCACCCCGATCGCCCACCTCACCGCCGTCGACCACTCGGTGGCCGACCTGCGCAACATCATCGGCCAGTACGCCGACGCCGGGATCCGCAACATGCTCGCGCTGCGCGGCGACCCGCCCGGCGACCCGATGGGCGAGTGGGTGCGGCACCCCGAGGGCCTCACCTACGCCGCCGAGCTGGTCGAACTGATCAAGAACTCGGGCGACTTCTGCGTCGGTGTCGCGGCCTTCCCCGCGATGCACCCGCGCTCCACCGACTGGGACACCGACGTCCGGCACTTCGTCGACAAGTGCCGCGCGGGCGCCGACTACGCCATCACTCAGATGTTCTTCCACCCCGAGGACTATCTGCGGCTGCGCGACCGGGTCAGCGCGGCCGGCTGCGACACGCCGATCATCCCCGAGGTCATGCCCATCGCCAGCGTGAAGACGCTGGAGCGGATCCCGTCCCTGACCAACGCCGCCTTCCCGGCCGCGCTGAAAGAGCGGATCCTCACAGCAAAAGACAATCCCGCCGCTGTACGCTCCATTGGCATCGACTTCGCCACGGAGTTCTGCGCTCGGCTGCTGGCCGAGGGAGTGCCCGGACTGCACTTCATCACGCTCAACAACTCCACGGCGACACTGGAAATCTACGAGAATCTCGGCCTGCACCACCCGCCGCAGGCCTAGACCGGTCGCACAGTCGTACGACACACTGCGTAGCGGCCACTGGGAGAGGGGCGTACATGGGCTGGACGGTCCTCTACATCGCGTTCGGCATCGTCGCGCTGTGGCTGCTCGGCGAAGTGCTGCTGCAGTACAAGGCACGGCTTCGCTGGCGGCTGCTGGCGTTCGTCGGCTTCCTCGGTGTCGTCGTCGGTGTACTGATCCCGTCCGTCGTCGTGATCGGACTGGGTGCCGCCGCGTTCGCGGTCGGGCAGACCTACGTCACGCTGTCGTTCCGCCGCGGCTTCGCGGCCGGCTGGGCGGTCACCGCCCGCCCGGTCCTCGGCGGCGGCAAGCGCAACCGCCGGGACCGCCAGCACCCCACCCTGGAGGTGTCCGACCTTCAGGCGGGCGAGTACGCGGGCAGCACGCAGCGTGACGACAGCGGCTCCTACGGCGACGACGCGGACCGCGACGACGTCTTCACCCCGGCCCGCCCCGCCGCCGCTCCCACCGCCGCCGAGACCACCGCCGTCTACGAGCCGCAGCCGCTGCCCGACGAGACCGGCTCCTACGGCGTGTACGCCCAGGACCAGTACGCGGCCACCGCGCAGGCCGCCGACCAGGGCTACGGCTACGACGGCTACGCCGCCTACCCGCAGCAGTACGGCTACGACACCACCGGCCAGCAGCAGTACGCCGCCTACTCCGACCCGTACATCGGCACCCAGACCTACAGCGGCGCCGCGTACGACCCGGCCTACGACACGCAGTACGGCCAGCAGGTCTATGGCCAGGACCAGTACGCCGGCGGCCACGGGGGCGAGACCTCGCCCGGCGGGGTGTGGGTCCCGCAGCAGCGCACCACCGACGACCCGCTGGGCGGCGAGCTGCCGCCGGAGCAGCCGTACGGCTACCCCGGCGACGGCCAGGCGCAGGGCCAGGGCTACGACGAGCGGTACCGCTTCTGAGTGACGTGCCGCGCGGGTCTCACCGCGCGGCTCCGGCCCGCCGCGGGCTCACTGCGAGCCCCGGAACCCCGGCCCCTCCACGATCAGACCGGCGACCAGCGCGCCCGACATCCCCGCGTGCGGCAGCCCGCCGCCCGGGTGGGACCAGCCGCCCACGGTGAACAGCCCCGCCACACCCGTGGGGTTCCCCGGATGCAGCAGCCGCCCCTCGCCCGCGGCCAGCGCCGGCGCCGGGACGGCCCCGTCCGCCGCGCCGGTCGCCTCGGCGATGTCGGCCGGAGTGCACAGCTCGTGCCACAGCAGCCGCTCGCGCAGCTCGGGCACGGCCCGCTCGGCGGCCTTGATCATGCGCTCCGCGTGCCGCCGCAGCTCCTCCCCGGCGGCACCCGCCGGGACGGTGGCCGTCAGGGTGACCGCCTCGTGATCCGCGTCCGGGACCAGCTCCGGGTCGTCCGGGCGCAGCACGGTGACCGTCGGCTCGGCCGCCGCCCCCGGCCCGCCGTCGAACACGTGGACCGGCTCGGCGTCCCGGTCCCGCGGATGCACGACCGTCCGGTGCGCCGTCCCCTGCGGCCGGGCGCCGCGCAGCGCCAGCAGCACCGTCAGCCGGCTGGGCAGGCCGCGCCGGGCCGGCACCTCGCCCGCGCGCCGCACCGGCAGGTTCCCGGCGAGCCGGTCCAGCGTGCCCGGGTCGACCCCGGCGACCACGAAGTCCGCCTCCGCGACCGCGCCGCCGGCCAGCTCCACGCCCACCGCGCGGCCGTCCTTCTCCAGCACCCGCGCGACCTGCGCGCCGAAGTGGAACTCGACCCGGCGGGCGAGGCAGCGGTCGTACACCGCGCGGGCCAGCTCGCGCAGACCGCCGCGGACGTACCAGGTGCCGAAGGCGTGCTCCATGTACGGCAGCACCGCCGCGCTCGCGGGGGTCACGCGCGGGTCCAGCCCGTGGGCGAGGGCGTGGCTGTCCAGCAGGGCGGCCAGGCGGGGGTCGCGCAGCTCCCAGGCGCCGATCTCGGCGAGCGTGCCGGCCCGGCGGGTGCGCAGCAGCCGTCTGTGGGGCACCGCCGGATACGGCTCCTTCTCCGCCAGCACCTGCCAGTTCGGCCACAACGGCTCCTCCAGGAGCGGCCGGCGGGTGCGGTCCCACGCCTCGCGGGCCCGCACCAGGAAGTCGCCCCAGCGGTCACCCGCGCCCGCGCCCAGCGCCTCGTCCAGCGCGGCGACCACGCCCGCGCGGGAGGCGTTCGGCAACGAGACCGCCGTGCCGTCCGGGAAGACATGACGCGCCGAGGGGTCCACCTGGACCAGCCGGACGCACTCCTCCAGCGGCTTCTTGCCGGTCTTCACGAACAGATCGCGGTAGACCGCGGGCAGGGGCAGCAGCCCCGGCCCCGTGTCGAAGCGGAAGCCGTCGCGCTCCCGCCGGCGCAGCGCGCCGCCGTACGTGTCCGTCCGCTCGTACACCGCCACCCGGTGGCCCGCGACGGCCAGCCGGGCGGCGGCCGCCATCGCGCCCATCCCGGCGCCGATCACCGCAATCCGTGCCATGCCGGCGACTTTATCCGCCGCCACCGACAGTCACTCCGGCCGCACCCCCGACCGGGACCGGGGGCGAGCGCGCAGGGCTGAGTATCCGTACCTAGGTGCCGAGATGAGTACGCGCGCGGATGGGGAGCGGCCCGCGCGGACGAGAGAGTGGAGGCACGGAGAAGGGGCACGGCTCCGGCACCGGCGACACGGGGCGCCGGAACGGAGCGGCCCTCGATCCGCTCCTTCCGCCGGCCCCGGTCGGCGGATGCGAGGCACGGGGGGAACCCGGGGGACGACCGCGACGGGGGTCCGACGGGGGAACGTACGGGGGATACGGGGGAGTACGGGGGAACGGGGGAAACGGGGGAACCGGCAGGCGCCGGTCCGAGCAGTGGCCCGCGGGGGACGCGGCCACGCCGGACCGGCGCCTTCGCCGTTCCGCGGCGCTCAGCGGCGGCCGCTCACCCGCCCCTGGAGCAGCCGCGACAGCGCCGCGTGGACGTCGTCGAGGGTGCGCTCGGGCTGGAAGGACTGCCAGTCCAGGGCGGCCACCAGGACCATGCCGACCAGCGCCGCCGCGGTCAGCTGGATGTCGATCTCCTCGGCCAGCTCGCCGTTCTCCACGCCCGCGCGGAGCACGTCCTCGACCACCGCCACCACCTGCCGGCGCACCACCATCAGGGTGGACTGCCAGGCCCGGTTGGTGCGCCACAGCTCCGCCACGTACAGCTGGGTGAAGGCCGGATACCGGGCGATGAAACCCAGCCCCGCGCGGATCATCGCGTCCAGCGCGTCGACCCGGCTGCCGCCGCTGCGCTCGGTCTGCTCCGCCGCCTCCTTCAGCGAGGCGGTGAGCAGGCCCACCCCGTGCCGCAGCAGCTCCTCGAAGAGGACCGACTTGCTGGCGAAGTTGTAGTACACCGTGCCCTTGGCGACCCCCGCGCGTTCGGCGATCTCGTCCACCGTGGTGGCCGAGAAGCCCTGTTCGGCGATGAGGGTCACGGCCGCCTCGTAGAGCTTCTGCCGGGTGGCCTCGCGGCGGGTGCTGCCGCCCGACGGGGCGCTGCTGCTTTCCATGGCCTTGATTGTCACAGGAACGGCCTCGTCGGACGGCACGGGAGGCGAGGTCACAGGCTCAGCTCCGGGTGCAGCTTGTCCAGCGTCCACACCTGGCGGCGGCGGGCCGACAGGGCGGTCAGCGCCAGCGCGCCCAGCGTGAAGGCCGTCAGGACCGCGCAGGCCTGCCAGACCGGCCCCAGTCCGCCGCCCGTGATCAGCCGGCGCAGCGCCTCCACGACGTAGGTCATCGGCAGCCACGGGTGGATCGCGTTGAAAAAGCCCGGACTGGTCTGCACGGGGTAGGTGCCGCCCGCCGAGGTCAGCTGGAGCATCAGCAGGGCCAGCACCAGGATCCGGCCGGCCGCCCCGAAGCGGGCGTTGAGCAGCTGCACGATCGCAGCGAAGCAGCCGGTCACCAGGAACAGGAAGCCCACCGTCCCGGCCGCGCGGGCCATCTCCAGGCCCACCGCCCAGTGCAGCACCGCCATCAGCGCCCCGGTCTGCGCGACGCCGATCGCCAGCACCGGCAGCCAGCCCGCCAGCGCGATCCGCCAGGCCGAGGCGCCCGCGGCGAGCGCCCGCCGGTTCAGCGGCGGGATCAGCATGTACGCCACCATCGCGCCGACCCACAGGGACAGCGGGATGAAGTACGGGGCGAAACCGGTGCCGTAGTTGGGCGCGCGGTGCAGGGACTGCGCGGCGAGCCGCACCGGGTCCGCCATGACCTCGGTGCGCTGGTCGCGCTCCCGCTCGTCGTAGTCGGGGATCTTCTCCGCGCCGTCGTGCAGCCCGTCGGCGAGCTTCACCGAGCCGTCGACCAGCTTGTACATGCCGCCGCTGAGGTCGTCCGCGCCCGTCTTCAGCTTCCCGACGCCCTGGTCCAGGTCGACCGAGCCGGTCTTCGCGGTGCCGAGGCCCGCGTGCAGCTTCTCGGCGCCCGTGGCGACCTTCCCGGCGCCCGCGTTCAGCTGGTTGATCCGCTTGACGGCGTCGTCCAGGTCCTCGGACAGGTGCGGCGAGCGGTCGGCGAGCGCCTGGGCCTGCTTCTGGAGGGTGGCCAGGTGCTGGTCGAGCTTCTTCAGGTCGCTGTCGTGCTGGGTGACGAGCGTGTCGAGGTCGCCGGCGACCGCCGCCACGTCGGCGGCGGCACCCTTGGCCAGCTTGAGGTCGGCGCACGCGGCGTCGGGCAGCGCGGCCTCCTCGCAGCGGGTCTTGTACACGCCGTCCAGGGTCTGGGAGGCCTCCCGCGCGCGTTCGGCCGCCGCCGGGGCCGTCTTGTCCAGGCTGCCCAGGTTCTCGCGGACGACGCCGGCCGAGTCGGCGACGAACTGGGCGGTGTCCCCGATGAACTCCTCGTTGTCCTTCAGGAAGGGGCCGATCCGGCCGGAGAAGCCGTTGACCTTGTCGGCGAGCGTCTGGGTGCCCTCCGCGACCCTCTTGGCCCCGTCCTCCAGGTCGCCCGCGCCCTTGTGGAGCTTCTTCAGGCCGGTGGCCAGGTCGCCGCTGCCGTCCTTGGCGTCCCTCAGGCCGTCCGCGAGGTCCTTGGAGCCCTTCTCCGCCTTGCCGATGCCGCCCTTGAGCTGGTCGGCGCCGCTCGCGGCCTTCACGGTCTCGCCGTGGATGTCGGAGAACGAGATGAAGATCTTGTCCAGGAACGACCGCGACGCCTTGGTGGACGCCGCCGTGCGTACCTCGCTGAACACCGTCCGCGAGATCTGCCCGACGATGTAGTTGTTGGCGTCGTTGGTGCGCACCTGGAGCGCGCCCGTCTCGGGGGAGTCGCCGGAGCTGGAGGCGATCCGCGCGCTGAAGTCCCGCGGCATGGTCAGCGACAGGTAGTACCGGCCGTCCTCCACGCCCGCGCGGGCCTCCTCGGCGCTCACCTCGTGCCAGTCGAAGACCTCGCTCTCCCGCAGCCCCTCGACGATGTCGTCGCCCGCGCGGAGCTTCTTCCCGCCGGCCGTGGCCCCCTTGTCGTCGTTCACGAGCGCCACGGGGATCCGGTCGAGCCGGCCGTACGGGTCCCAGAAGGACCACAGGTACAGTGCCCCGTACAGCAGCGGCAGCAGCAACAGCGCCACCAGGCCCGCGCGCGGGAGCTTGCCGCGCGTGAAGCGGCGCAGCTCAAGCCCGGCCAGTTTCGGCGACCTCATCGGCCGTCTCCTTCACCTCGTCGTCGGCCTGGTCCATGTCACCGTGGCCGGTTTCGTCCGTGCGGCCGCCTCCGGCCTCGCGTGCGTCCCCGCGTGCGTCCCCGTCACCGTCACCGGCCTCGCGTGCCTCCCCACGGCCGCCTCCGGCCTCGCGTGCGTCCCCGTCACCGTCACCGGCCTCGCGTGCCTCCCCACGGCCGCCTCCGGCCTCGCGTGCGTCCCCGTCACCGTCACCGGCCTCGCGTG
>NZ_JBFATR010000021.1:95550-107228 GCF_040678395.1 Streptomyces sp. NPDC052687
GCGTCCTCCTCGCCGTCGCCGGCCGCGTCGGTGCCCTCCGTGCTCTGCCGCGCGGCCCGCGTGGACACGGCCACCGTGCCGTCGGGGGCCTCGCTGCACACCGCCAGCACCGTCGTCCCGGCGTCGGCGAGGGAGCGCAGCAGCGCCCACACCTCGTCGCGTTCGGCCTCCGACAGCTTCAGGTCGGTGTCGTCCACGGCGAGCAGCCGCGGGCGGGAGATCAGCGCGAGGGCGACGGAGAGCCGCAGCGCCTCCACCCGCTCCAGATCGCGTACGGCGGTGCGGGTGCCCTTGGGCAGGGCCGCCGGGTCCAGGCCCGCGGCCCTCAGCGCGGCGTCGACGCGCAGCGCGGCCTCGTCGCGGCGCTCACCGCGCGGCCTGAGCAGCCCGCGCAGCGCGTCCCCGAACCGGCGCTGGAGCAGCACCCGCTCGCGCAGGTGCTCGCCCACGGTCAGCGCGGGCTCCAGGTCGGTCACGCCCGGCACGTGCGCGAGCGCGCTGACCCGGCGCACCGCCGCCATCTGCCGCGGCAGCCGGGCGCCGCCCACCACCGCCGTCCCCTCGGCGGCCTTCATGCGCCCGGTCAGCGCGAGCAGCAGACAGGTGCGGCCCGAGCCGGACGGCCCCTCGATCGCGATCAGTGAGCCGGGTTCCGCCTCGACGCGCACGCCGCGGAACGCCCAGCCCCGCGGTCCCTTCACGCCGAAGTCCCGGGCGCTGACGGCGAGTCCCCCCGCCGCACGCTCTCCCACAGCAGGTCCCCCCAGAGGTGAGCCGACATTTGAACTGACTGGTCAGTGCAAAAACTAGCCCGAACCTTCGATCGAGGCAAAACCCCAGGTCAGATCGGATTGTCAGTGCCATACCTCACGATGGGCACATACGGCACCCCGTATGAGGGCGTGCCGTCACCCAGACGACAGGAGGTTCGTCATGGCCCACTCGTCCGCCGCCGCGCGCCGGCGCCGCACCACCGGCCCTGCCCCCTCACTGACCGGCCCCGCGAGCGATGTCCACCCCGTCCTGCGCCGCGCCTCGGCACCGCCCGCCGCGCTCGACCTGCTCGCCAAGGCCCGCGCCGGACTCCAAGAGGCCGCCGACCTCGAAACGCCGAACGAGCGCTATGCGACGGCCCACCTCGCCGCCCTGCGCACCGCCGCCGCCGTGCTGGCCGCCCGCGGCCGGCCCGAGACCAGCCCACGACGCCGGGCCCGTATCCGGAGCGCCTGGGAAGTGCTCCCCGAGATCGCGCCCGAGCTGGCCGAGTGGAGCGCCCTGTTCGCCTCCGGCGCCCGGCGCCGCGCCCTCGCCGAGGCCGGCGTCCAGGGCGCGGCCGGCAGCCGGGACGCCGACGACCTGATACGGGACGTGGCGATGTTCCTCCGCCTGGTGGAGCGCATGCTCGTCCTCCAGCCGGTCCTCCCGCAGCCACGCGCGGACGGGGAGGGGGACGCCCAGGGCACCGGCCACCGGATGCCGGACGCGGGCTGACGGCGGCCGGGACACAGGGACGGCGGGACACCGGAGCGCAGGGACGGCACGCGGGGACGGCCGGACGCCCGGGCGCAGGGACGGAAGGACACGTGGAGGGCGGGGACACCGGGATGCCGGGACGGTGGCTGTCGTGGCACCCCTTGCGGTACGGGTGACCAGGCAGGCCACCGGAGGCAATAGGGTGGAGAGCGCCTGAAGCCTTCCCCTCCGGCACCCCGGAGCCCGGAGGGCAGCCCGTTCGCCCCGCCCTGCGACAGGCGGTGCCGTGCCGAGGAGTCAACTGCCGTGTCGGACCCGATGCGACCCCGCGCCTCACTCCGTACCGCCGTGGTCTGGGAGGTCCTCCAGGACGCCCTGGACCGCCGGGTCAAGGCCACGGGCCGGGAGTCGCTCGACGTCCTCGACACCGGAGGCGGCAGCGGCAAGTTCGCGGTGCCCGTCGCGCGCCTCGGCCATCGCGTCACCGTCGTCGACCCCAGCCCCAACGCGCTCTTCGCGCTGGAGCGCCGCGCCGCCGAGGCCGGTGTCGCCGACCGGGTGCGCGGGGTGCAGGGCGACGCGCACGGGCTGTTCGACGTGGTCGAGCGCGAGGGCTACGACGCGGTGCTCTGCCACGGCGTCCTGGAGTACGTCGACGACCCGGCCGAGGGCGTCCGCAACGCCGTGGCCGCCCTGCGCGCCGAGGGCGTGCTCAGCGTGCTCGCCGCCGGGCTCGGCGGCGCCGTGCTCGCGCGGGCCCTCGCCGGCCACTTCACGGAGGCCAAGCAGGCCCTCGACGACCCGAACGGCCGCTGGGGCGCGGGTGACCCCATGCCGCGCCGTTTCACGGCCGACCAGCTCACCGGACTGGTCGAGGGCGCGGGCCTGCGCGTCGCCGCGGTGCACGGCGTCCGGGTCTTCGCCGACCTGGTGCCCGGCGTGCTGGTGGACACCGAGCCCGGCGCCATGGACGCCCTGCTCCGGCTGGAGGCCGCGGCCGCCGAGCTGCCCGCCTTCCACGCCGTGGCCACACAGCTTCATGTGCTCGGTGAGACCCAGGTGGGTACACGGGGCTGAGGGGACCGCAGGCGCCTTCTGTGACCCGCCGCTGATCAGGGCATTGGTTGCGGATGGAGTACGCCACAGGCCCCCCGATCGAGCGGTTCCCGCCGTATGATCGAGGGAGACCGCTCGGCATGACGGGTCGGCGACTGGGGAATGCAAGCCTCAGCGAGCCGGGACGACCATGACGGAATCCGGTTGGCCAATTGGCGTAGAGGGGCGGGTTTCACGGGGGCGATTCCCTGCCTATCCTGAAGGGACCCCCCGAGTCGCCCCGGCGACTGCACGATGAGGAGGACTCCGTGCCGCTCTCAGAGCACGAGCAGCGCATGCTCGAGCAGATGGAGCGAGCGCTGTACGCCGAAGATCCCAAGTTCGCGACAGCGCTTGAGGGAAGCGGGCTGCGTACGTACACCCGGCGACGGGTCTACCAGGCGGTCGCGGGCTTCCTCGTTGGTATCGCGCTCCTCATGGCCGGAATGGTCGCCAAGCAGGTGTGGCTCAGTGTGGTGGGCTTCCTCGTCATGCTGGGATGCGCGGTGCTCGCCGTGACCGGCTGGCGCAAGGCACCTCGTCCGGGTGAGCAGCCCGGCGGCGGTCCGCACGCCCGCCACCAGGGACGCCAGCGGCGCTCGATGATGGACCGGATCGAACAGCGCTGGCAGCGACGCCGTGACGAGCAGCAGGGCCACTGAGCCGCTCCTACGCTCCGCGCCGGCATAGACGTGTGTGAGGGGGCTGCCACCCCGCCGGGTGGCAGCCCCCTCACGCATGCCTACGTCGGACGAGGCGCCGACCAGGCCAAGCCCAGCACCAGGGCCAAGTCAGGGGCCAGGGCCAAGGTCAGAGCGCCCAGGGTGGACTAGGGCCAGGGCGGGCCAACACCACGGTCGAAAACGCAGCTACGGCCGCGCCCCGGCCCACGCCCGCTCATGCCCACGCCCGCACATGTCCACGCCAGAGACGGCCACCGACGGACGCTGCCTGCCTGCCTGCCTTACGCAAGCACGCACGCCCGTCCGCCATGACCGTCCCGTGGCTCCGCCGCGCTCAGCGGCAGAACCCCTCAGCGGCAGAGCCCTTCAGCCGCTCTGCTGCCCCGACGGCCGGCGCAGCAGTGCCGCCCAGCGGGTCGACCAGCGGGCCCGGACGGCCGTCCAGCGGTCCGCCGCGTCCCACAGCGCCCGGCGCGCGGAACGCGGTGCCAGGACCGCCCGCACCCGGGTACGCCAGCCGACTTGGGCCCGCAGCGCCGCCCGCACCCGCCGCACCTCGGCGGGCAGTCCGCTCGCCGCCTGCGGCCGTGGCGCGAACAGCACCTGCTCGACCGCGCCGGCGATCCGGTGCACCGCCTCGGCGGCGCCCTCCTCCAGCCGGCCGAGCCGTACGATCCGCGCGGCCGCCGTGCGCGGGGTGAGCGCGTCGTCCGGGACGATGCCGTAGTCCCACGCGGTGTCCGTCAGCTCCCGCCAGAGGGCCAGCACGTGCCCGGCGGCCACCTCGGCCGCCCGCCGCTCCGCCTCACCGGGCAGGGCCTCCACCTCGATGCCGTCGGCGCGGCCCTCGGCGCCCCGGTCGGCCCGGTCCCGGCCGAGCACCCCGGCCGCGCCGGACCTGAGGTGCGGCGTCGAGGCCAGCCGCACCGAGCGCCGCCGCAGCCGCCACAGCATGGGCAGCAGGGGCAGTACGACGACCAGTGCCCCGAGCCCCACCCACAGCGCCGTCCGGTACCAGGGCCTGCTCTCCTCGTCCGGGTCGCCCGGGTCCAGCGGAAGCGCGGCGCCGCACTCCTGGAGCCGCTTCTGCTGCGGCGTGCAGCCGGCGCTCGCCGACGGCTCCGCCGCGGGCGCCTCGGCCGTCGGCCGGGACGTCTCCGGCAGCTCCGGCACGCTGCTGCCCGGGATCTCCGGCACGGTGTACGGCGGGGTGGAGCCCCGGTTCGGGGTCGGCTCGAAGCGGGTCCAGCCCACGCCCTCGAAGTACAGCTCCGGCCAGGCGTGCGCGTCCCGCAGCCCCACCGACACCGTGCCGTCCGCCTGCGGGGTGCCGGGCGCGAAGCCCACCGCGACCCGGGCCGGGATGCCCAGCGTGCGGGCCATCGACGCCATCGCGAACGAGAAGTGGACGCAGAAGCCCTGCTTGTCCCGCAGGAACCGGGCGATCCCCCGCGAGCCGCTGCCGACGTCGACCCGGGTGTCGTACTCGAAGCCGCCGTTCAGCGCGAAGTACTCCTGGAGCTTCACCGCCTGCTCGTACGGGTTCGCGGCGCCCTCGGTGACCTCGCGGGCGGTGCGGGAGACCACGGCCGGCAGCGAGTCCGGCACCTCGGTGAACTCGCGCCGCAGGGCCGGCGGCGGCGCCGGGGCGTCGGCGAGCTGCCGCGCGGTCGGCTGCACGTCGAGGCTGGTCACCGTGTACCGGGCGCCGCGCGTGTTCTGGCCGTGGTCGCCGACGAGGGTCATCCCCACCGGCTCGTACCGCCAGTTGCCGTCGACGTCCACGCCGCTCGGCGGGTACGGCATCGGCAGCCAGTCCTGTGCGTACCAGTCCGCGGCCGCGATCCGGGTGCGGACCTCCGCGCGCCGCACGTCCGGGCCGAGTCCCTGCGGGGTCGGGAACTCGTCCGGCACCGTGACGATGTCACGCCGGGACGGCTTCCAGGTGGTGCCGTCGAAGTCGTCCAGGGACACGATCCGCAGGTACAGGCTGGAGAGGCTGTTCGTCTCGGTGCGCAGGGAGAGGACCTGGCGGTCCTCGTTCACGTTCAGGCTGTCGCGCAGCGACACCAGCGGGTTCACCGCGGAGATCGTGCCGCCGCCTCCGGGGCCGGTGCCGACGCCGGTCCCGGCGCCCTCCAGCAGACCGCCGCTCATCGCGGGCAGGGCCAGCGGCGCCACCAGGGCCACGCCGAGCGCCACCGCGCCGATCCGCCGCCCGGTGCGCACCGGGGCCACCGCCGCCGCGGGCGGGCCGCCCGGTGTGCGCGGTGCCGCGGCGAAGACCCGGCCCCACTGCGACAGCCGCTCGCGCCCCTCGGCGAGGAGCATCATCAGATAGCCGACCGCGGCGATCAGGAACCACAGCCAGTCGGCCGCGCCGTCGGCCAGCCCTGCGGCCACCGAGTACAGCGCGAGCAGCGGCAGCCCGGCCGGGGCGGCGCTGCGGAAGGTCACCGCCAGGGCGTCCACGGCGAGCCCGATCAGCAGCACCCCGCCGATCAGCATCAGCCGGATGCCGTCCGTGAGCGGCGCCGGGATCGCGTACCGGGACACGTCGTCCGTGCCCTGCTGGAACAGGTCGGCGAAGCGGGCGAAGGCCTCCGGGCCCGGGACCAGCCCGGCCAGGGCCTGCTCGCGCGCGAAGACCAGGGTGAGCAGCAGCACGGTGACCACCAGCTGCGCCGCCACGGTCAGCGGCCGGGCCAGCGGCACCCGGCGGGCGGCCGCGCCCACGGACGTCTGGATCACCAGCAGCACGGCCGCCTGGAGGAACCAGGTGGCCGGGTCGACCAGCGGCAGCAGTGCGCACGCGGCCATCAGCGTGGCCGCCGCCGCGCATATGGCCATCCGGGCCCGCCCGCTCATCACCGCGCCTCCCCGCCGCTCGCGCCCATCCCCCGCGCACCGAACCCACCGGCGCCCGCGCCGCTCGCACCGAACCCACCGGCGCCCGCGCCGCTCGCCCCGAACCCGCCGGCGCCCCTCGCGCCCGCACCGAACCCGCCGGCGCCCATCCCGCTCGCGCCCGTCCCGGCCGTGCCGAACCCGTTCGCGCCGTGCCCCGGTCCGCTCGCCGTGACCACGCCGCCGCGCTCCCGGTCCGCCTGCCGCCACATGTCGTCCAGCGTCGCCCCGCGCGGGACGCTCACCGCGGTCCAGCCGGCCTCGCGCAGCATCCGCAGCCCCTCCTCACCCCGGTTCACCGGCCGGGCCGGCGCCGGGTGCGGCTCGCGCACCCACACCTCGCTGTCCAGCAGGAACGCGACGGCGGCCCCGCTGCGCTGGCGCATCCGCGCGGCCGTGGCGGCCTGCTCCTCGTCGAGGTCGCCGAAGAACGCCACCAGCAGTCCCTCGTGGCCGCCGCGCAGCACGTCGTAGGCGCGCGACAGGCCGGAGCCGTCGGAGTGGTCGATCACCGCGAGGGTGTCCATCATCAGCCCCGCCGCGTCCGCCGACTCCTGGTCGGCGCCCGCGAACCCGTCGGCGCCCTCACCGGGCACCGAGCTGCCGGTGTCCGTCAGCAGCCGCACCGAGAAGCCCCGCTCCAGCATGTGCACCAGGACCGAGGCGGCGCCCGACACGGCCCACTCGAACGCCGAGTCGGGGCCCGCGCCCCGGAAGGCGGCGCCGCGCGTGTCCAGCAGCACCGTGCAGCGGGCCCGCTGCGGCTGTTCCTCGCGGCGCACCATCAGCTCGCCGTAGCGGGCGGTGGAGCGCCAGTGCACGCGGCGCAGATCATCGCCGTAGCGGTACCCGCGCGGGATCACGTCGTCCTCGCCGGCCAGGGCCAGCGAGCGCAGCCGGCCGTCGCCGTACCCCTTGGCCTCGCCGGTCAGCCGCACCGGCGCCAGCGCCTCCACGCGCGGGATGACGGTCAGGGTGTCGTACGCCGAGAAGGCGCGGGTCAGCTCGCACATGCCGAACGGGTCGGTCAGGCGCAGCTGGAGCGGGCCCAGCGGATAGCGGCCGCGCAGGTCGGAGCGGACCCGGTAGGACACCTCGCGGCGCCCGCCCGGCTCCACCCGGTCCAGCACGAACCGGGGGCGCGGACCGAGCACGTACGGCACCCGGTCCTGGAGCATCAGCAGTCCGGTGGGCAGCCGGGAGACGTTGTCGACACGCAGCTGGACCCGGGCCTCGCTGCCGGCGGGCACGCGCGCGGGGGAGAGGCGGCGGCTGCCCGCGACCCGGTAGCGGGTGCGGTACAGCACCGTCGCGCACACCAGCGGCAGCACCGCGAGCAGCAGCCCGACGCGCAGCAGGTCGCTCTGCCCGAGGACGTAGGAGCAGATCGCCGCCGCCACTCCGGCGGCGAGGAAGGACCGCCCGCGGGTGGTCAGACCGGCGAGGGCCGTGCGCAGCCCGCCCCCTTCGCCCTCCGGCTGTCCGGGCCGGGCCTGCCGCACCGCCCCCGTGCTCATCACAGCCTCCGGGGCGGCTGCTGGCCGTAGGCCGTGGCGCCGTGGCCCAGGCCGTAGGCGTTCTGCTGGGGGGTGGCGGGCACCGGGGTGCGCTGGAGGATGTCCTGCACCACCTGCTCCGAGGTGCGCCGGTTGAGCTGGGCCTGGGCGGTGGGCAGCAGCCGGTGGGCGAGCACGGGCACGGCGAGCGCCTGTACGTCGTCCGGCAGCGCGTACTCACGGCCGCTGAGGGCGGCGGACGCCTTGGCGGCGCGCAGCAGGTGCAGGGTGGCGCGCGGCGAGGCGCCGAGTCTGAGGTCGGGGTGGACGCGGGTGGCGGCCACCAGGTCCACCGCGTACCGCCGGACGGTCTCGGCGACGTGGACGCCGCGCACGGCCTCGATCAGCTTCACGACCTCGTGCGCGTGGGCCACCGGCTGGAGGTCGTCCAGCGGGCTGACCCCGCCGTGCACGTCCAGCATCTGCAGCTCGGCCTCCGGGCTCGGATAGCCGATGGAGACCCGCGCCATGAAGCGGTCGCGCTGGGCCTCCGGCAGCGGGTAGGTGCCCTCCATCTCGACCGGGTTCTGGGTGGCCACCACCATGAACGGGCTGGGCAGCTCGTAGCTCTGCCCGTCGATGGTGACCTGGCGCTCCTCCATCGACTCCAGCAGCGCCGACTGGGTCTTCGGCGAGGCGCGGTTGATCTCGTCGCCGATCACGATCTGCGCGAAGATCGCGCCCGGTTTGAACTCGAAGTCCCGGCGCTGCTGGTCCCAGATGGACACGCCGGTGATGTCCGACGGCAGCAGGTCGGGCGTGAACTGGATGCGCCGCACCGAGCAGTCGATGGACCGCGCGAGCGTCTTGGCGAGCATCGTCTTGCCGACGCCGGGGACGTCCTCGATGAGCAGGTGCCCCTCGGCGAGGAGCACGGTCAGCGCGAGCCGTACGACCTCGGGCTTGCCCTCGATCACGCCCTCCACCGACGCGCGCACGCGCTCCACGACGGCGGTCAGGTCGTCCCCCACCCCCGGATTCACTCCGGTGGGGGTACCCCCATGGCTCGCCCGGTCGTCATAGGTCGTCACCCGGCCCTCCTAGGCCCCGTTCTCCATGACCGACGCTCTGGTTCGCGCGACCGGCCCACCCCGAAACACGGACGGCGCACGGAGAAAGTTCCGCGCGGCGCCACCACCGCATTCTTGTTGCCGTTACCGGTTCGTGTCACTCGACTGTGGACAACTGTCCGTGATATGTCGGCTTTCCTGCGGTATGGCGGCGCCGCGGGCGCGGATCGACAGCGAAACGACAGCCCCGCCCCGCGGTCACGGGCGGGCCGGAGGGGGATCAGGCGGGGTCGATCTCGCGCAGCAGGCCCGTCTTCACGTCGTAGACGAAGCCGCGCACGTCGTCGGTGTGCGGCAGGAACGGCGAGGTGCGCACCCGCCGCATCGACTGCCGTACGTCCTGGTCGACGTCCCGGAAGCACTCCACCGCCCAGGAGGGGCGCTGGCCGACCTCCTGCTCTAGCTCGGTGCGGAAGTCCTCGGTCAGGGTCTCCATGCCGCAGCCGGTGTGGTGCACGAGGACGACGCTGCGCGTGCCGAGCTTGCGCTGGCTGATGGTCAGCGAACGGATCACGTCGTCGGTGACGACGCCGCCGGCGTTGCGGATGGTGTGGCAGTCGCCGAGCTGGAGACCGAGCGCCGAGAGCACGTCGAGCCGGGCGTCCATGCAGGCCACCACGGCGACCCGCTGGACCGGGCGGGCGTCCAGGTCGGAGTGGGTGAAGTCGGTGGCATACCGCTCGTTGGCCTCGACGATCCGGTCCGTGACGGAACCTGCGGGAGCGGCGGTGTCCTGGGCGGCGGTGGGAGCCGATGCAGAAGTCGTCATGAGTATGACGTTACTGGTCACTCGCGGCCGGGTCCTGCTGTGAGACGGGGCAAAAGAGCGTCATCGGGCCGTTCTGTGACGTACCCCACAAGCGTGGCGCGCGGCCTCCGTCCGAGTGATCCGCCGGCTCCGCCGGTGCTGCCCGCGCCGCCCGTCGCGACGCGCAGGCCGGTTGATTGACCGGGCCACGGGGTGGACTAAAGTGACGCGAAGCGGGAGGCGAGAGGCGCCCTCCCAGCTGGACAGCATTCCCGGAGTCCCCGGCGACGCACCGGAGAACCACGCGCGCGGCGCGTACGTACGGCTCGGCCTCCACCCGCTCCGGCCGGCCGACGCCCCAGGCGCCGGCCCGCCTCCCCTTCACGAGCGGGCGGGGACCCGGCGGTGCGTGCCGCCCGCCGGACCTGAGAGGGCCCCTTGAGCCAGAGTCGACACGTCCCGGTGATGCTCCAGCGGTGCCTGGACCTGTTGGCCCCCGCCCTCCAGGCGCCCGGAGCGGTGGTCGTCGACTGCACCCTCGGACTCGGCGGCCACAGCGAGGCACTGCTCGCCCGCTTCCCCGAGGCCCGGCTCGTCGCCCTCGACCGCGACAAGGAGGCGCTGCGCCTGTCCGGCGAGCGGCTCGCCCCCTACGGCGAGCGCGCCACCCTGGTGCACGCCGTCTACGACGAGCTGCCCGAGGTGCTCGGCCGGCTCGGCGTCCCGCGCGTCCAGGGCGTCCTGTTCGACCTCGGCGTCTCCTCCATGCAGCTCGACGAGGCCGACCGCGGCTTCGCCTACGCCCAGGACGCCCCCCTCGACATGCGCATGGACCAGACGACCGGCATCAGCGCCGCCGAGGTCCTCAACACCTACCCGCCGGGCGAGCTGGTGCGGATCCTGCGCGCCTACGGCGAGGAGAAGCAGGCCAAGCGGATCGTCGCTGCCATCGTCCGCGAGCGCGAGAAGGAGCCGTTCACCAACAGCGCCCGCCTGGTCGAACTGATCCGCGACGCGCTGCCGCAGGCCGCCAAGCGCACCGGCGGTAACCCCGCCAAGCGCACCTTCCAGGCCCTGCGGATCGAGGTCAACGGCGAGCTGTCGGTGCTGGAGCGGGCGATCCCGGCCGCCGTCAGGGCGCTCGCCGTCGGCGGGCGGATCGCCGTGCTGTCGTACCACTCCCTGGAGGACCGGCTGGTCAAGCAGGTGTTCGCGGCCGGTGCCGCGTCCACCGCGCCGCCCGGTCTGCCCGTCGTCCCCGAGCGCTACCAGCCGCGGCTCAAGCTGCTCACGCGCGGTGCCGAACTTCCCACCGAGGAAGAGGTCGCCGAGAACCGCCGGGCCGCACCGGCCCGGCTGCGCGGCGCCGAGCGCATCAGGGAGGACGTCGAGTGAGCCAGGCGCAGGGCCGGACGCGCGCGGGCGCGGGCCGGCCGGCCGGACCCGCCGGGAGGGCGCGCGCCCGCCGGGAGGGCGTGTGAGCAGCAAACCCGAACTCAGGGGCAGGGCGGCACGGCTCGCGCGGCTCTTCCCCACCGCCCCGGGCCAGGCTGCCCGCACCCCCTTCGTCCTGCTCGTCGTGCTGCTCCTCGGCGGCGGCCTCATCGGCCTGCTGGTGCTGAACTCCGCACTCAGCGAGGGCTCCTTCAAGCTGGCCGACCTGCAGCGCGAGACCAAGAACCTCACCGACGAGGAACAGGCCCTCCAGCGCGACATCGACGCCTACTCCGCGCCCGACGCCCTCCAGCGCCGCGCCCGCGAACTCGGCATGGTCCCCGGCGGCGACCCCGCCTTCCTGAACCCCGACGGCACGATCCGGGGCATGCCGTCCCCCGCTCCCGCCCCGGCCGCGCAGAGCGCCGCGCGCGTCCCCCTCGTCCTCGCCCCCGAGGCCATGCGGGACGCCCCCGCCGCCGTCCCCACGCCCGCCACCTCCTCCGCGCCGCCCGCCACCTCGTCCGCGCCCCCGGCCGGTGCCCCGGCGACCACCCTCTCCGCCGCCCCCACGGCCGCCGCCCCCACGGCCCCCCACCCCGCCCCGTCCGCCCCGACGACGCCCCCTACGACCCCCGGCAGGTGACGGAAGTGGCTGACGACTACGGCAGGCAACCGCCGCGCCGCCGGGTCCCCGGACCCGCGCGGCCCG